>NZ_CAMKRR010000006.1 GCF_946415235.1 uncultured Ruminococcus sp.
CCTCGTTCTCGCTTAATGATACATACTTTTCATCATAGCGGAGCACTATTGATATCTGCCTGATAAGCTTGAATATAACATCCTCAAGTATCATGGATATGTTGTTTCTTACCGTATATACCCTGAAGCTGCGGTTGCGGAAATATCCGGGAAAAACTATACGTCTGAGAGCTTCGATAATTTCAACGATATCGTCATTATCGGGATGATCGAAGGTCTTTACTTCATCTATGGTTCTGTTGTTCTCATAATCCGAAAGGATATTTTTAGTGAGCGAGTTGATACTTTCTTCAAGCTTATGCATTTGCTTCACCTCATTATATATTGTTTATGCGTCTGCTAAGAACTTCATATTAATTATACTGTATTTTTCATACATAGTCAATAGGCTTTATATGTAACTTGTTAAAAATCACTCTGTCTTCTTGACATTATGAGCTTTTCGCTGTATATTTAATATATAATATGCACAGAGTGAGGATCGTTATGAACAGCAGCATAGATAATTCAATCACAGGCGGATTCAGCAAATGTATATGGTCGAAATTCCGCAAAGGCATTGAGGAATACAAGCTCATTGAAAACGGCGACAGGATAGCCGTATGTATCTCCGGCGGCAAGGACTCAATGCTAATGGCAAAGTGCATACAAAGGCTCCGGAAATACAGCGAAATAATCTTTTCCGCCGAATACATCGTTATGGATCCGGGATATGCTCCCGAAAACAGAGAAAAAATAATCAGTAATGCCGAAGAGCTCGGGCTTCCGATACAAATATACGATACACGAATATTCGAGTCAGCTGCGAAAGAAAAAAAGAACCCATGTTTCCTTTGTGCAAGGTTAAGACGAGGCTGGCTGTACAAAAAAGCCGAAGAACTCGGCTGCAACAAGATAGCTCTCGGACATCATTTTGACGATGTCATAGAAACTATTCTAATGGGGATGCTATACGGCTCGCAGATACAGACAATGATGCCGAAGCTTCACAGTGAGAATTATAAAGTCCAGCTTATACGCCCTCTTTATCTTATAAGAGAGAACGATATCATCAGTTGGACTGAGTACAATAAGCTTTCCTTCATACAATGCGCCTGCCAAACCACGAAAGCAGAAGGCAGCTCAAAGCGTGCTGAGATAAAGCAGCTTCTAAAACAGCTGCGTCTGACCAATCCCGCAGTTGATATGAACATTTTCAGGAGCGTTGAAAATGTAAATCTACAGACTCTCATCTCTTACCACAGAGGAGAAAGCTCCCACCATTTCCTGGATGATTTCGATGAGGGGCTAAGTATAAAGGGGACAAACAGGTTCTCAGACAAAAAAGCAGACATATTTTAAAAAAGAAGACCTGCGGCGGCAAATACGCTGTCACAGGTCGTTTCTTATTTATCAGACATTGTAGATTATCTCGGAATATGCAGGTATCGGCCACTTGGCTGACGGCATATTGAGCTCTATCTCATCGGCAATGCTTCTCATTATATCCATTTCAGCAAGAACCACATCATGGAAGAACTCAGCCTGCTTCTGAATGCCCGAAACTGCATTCGCTTCTGTAACGCGGGCTTCAAGGCGCTCGATAGACTCGTAGAAGCGGTCTGAAAGCTCATTGAGCTTCTTTGCTATCTTTTCATCTGTGTTGCAGGTAAAGCCTATCTGCTTCTTTGTAGCTATAGCCTCGCAAAGGGACTGAACATAATCCATTGCTGCGGGAAGGAGCTGCTTTCTTGCCATTTCTATCATGGTACGTGCCTCGATACGAACTGTCTTCGAGTACTTTTCAAGATGTATCTCTTTTCTTGCGGCTACCTCATTCTGATTGTATATCTCAAACTTGCGGAATATGCGTACATTCTTTTCGTCTGTGTAGTGCGGCATACAGTCAACTGTTGAAGCATAGTTGGGAAGACCTCTTCTTTCTGCCTCCTTTACCCACTCCTCGGAATAGCCGTCACCGTTGAAGATGATCCTTCTGTGCTCCTTGATAACAGTCTTGAGAAGCTTTCTTACCTCGGCATCAAAGTTGTCCTTGCCCTTGAAAGGCTCAAGTATCTCGGTAAACTGACTGAGCTCCTCACACATGATGGCATTGAGCAGAACATTCGGGCAGGCAATATTATCGGAAGAGCCCACCATTCTGAACTCAAAACGGTTTCCTGTAAAAGCAAAAGGCGATGTCCTGTTTCTGTCGGTGGAATCCTTGGGGAATGACGGCAGCGCATCAACACCGATCTTGAAAGCACGTGCCTTTGTCTTGTAGACAGCATCATCCTCGATAGCCTGCAAAACAGCTTCAAGCTCTTCGCCGAGGAACATCGAAACGATAGCAGGCGGAGCTTCATCAGCGCCAAGTCTGTGATCGTTGCCTGCGGAAGCGGCTGAAAGTCTCATAAGATCTGCATACTCGTCAACGCCCTTGATAAGAGCGCAGAGTATTGTAAGGAACTGGAGATTATCCATAGGAGTATCGCCGGGATCAAGAAGATTCTGACCGTCATTCGTAGACATAGACCAGTTATTGTGCTTGCCCGAACCGTTAACGCCCTCAAAAGGCTTCTCGTGAAGCAGGCATACAAGACCGTGCTTAAGTGCGACCTTTTCCATTACCTCCATCGCAAGCTCGTTCTGATCCGTTCCGAGGTTGGATGTAGTGAATATAGGAGCCATTTCATGCTGTGCGGGAGCTACCTCGTTATGCTTTGTCTTTGAATAGATGCCCAGCTTCCAAAGCTCCTCGTCGAGATCTGCCATATATGCAGCGATCCTCGGACGGAGATTTGCAAAATACTGATCGTCCAGATCCTGACCCTTCGGAGGCTTTGCACCGAAAAGAGTTCTGCCTGTAAGGATAAGATCCTCACGCTGATCATACATTTTTTTATCTATAAGAAAATATTCCTGTTCAGCTCCAACTGTTGAAGTAACTCTTGTTACCCTGTCGTTTCCGAAAAGCTTGAGGAAACGAACAGCGGTCTTGCTGAGTGCCTGCATCGAACGTAAAAGAGGAGTCTTTTTATCAAGGACTTCTCCTGTATATGATACAAAGACCGTAGGGATATAAAGGCTTCCCTCTTTAACAAAGCAATAGGATGTCGGATCCCATGCTGTATATCCCCTTGCGGAGCTTGTTCTTCTGAGGCCTCCCGAAGGGAAGGATGAAGCGTCAGGTTCACCCTTTACAAGAGCTTTGCCTGAAAATTCCATGATAGCCATACCGTTTGGCGCGGGACTGATAAAACAGTCATGCTTTTCTGCTGTTGAACCGGTCATAGGCTGGAACCAGTGAGTATAATGGGTCGCGCCTCTTTCTATAGCCCATTCTTTAATAGTATTAGCTACAACATCAGCGGTCTCCATATCTGCTAAGGGCTCGTTGTTCTGCATAGTTCTCTTGAGAGCTCTGTAGACATTCTTCGGAAGTTTTGTCTTCATGACATCTTCATTGAACACATTGCAGGCAAAAATCTCGGGAATATTTACTGACATATATTTTCCTCCTCAGAGCTTATAAGCTCATATATACAATACTCCATCATAATTCAAAATTATACCACTGTGCTGATGTTTTGTCAATATAAACCCATTCACGCAAAATGCATTTTTCATCTTGATACAAAATAAAGCATTTATGGTCGGGAAAAAGGTATATTCTGACAATAACAGATATAAAACAGCTGCCGTTCAGATGAACGGCAGCCGACCGATATTCATATATGTTTCTATCATCAAGCGGACTCGACAACACTTTCAAGCTTCTCATTCTTGAGCTCCTTGCTGTTGAATTCATCGGGAGTTGTGAATGTCGGGACCATTGAATGAAGTGCAAATACAGCAAGCTCTTCATCATTTTTAAGTGCAGCGTTGCGAAGAGCATCAAGGCGCATCGGGAATGTTGCTTCGTCTATCTCTATCTGTTTACCGATAAAGATGAGCTTATTTGATGTCTTCTGAAGTCCTTCTTCATTCATAAGAAGCTCTTCCTTTATTTTTTCACCCGGACGAAGTCCTGTAAACTTGATCTCAACATCCTTGTACGGCTCCTTACCGTACATACGTATGAGATTTTCGGCAAGAGTCACTATCTTAACAGGCTCGCCCATATCAAGAACGAATATCTCACCGCCGTTTGCGATAGCAGCAGCCTCCATTACAAGATTGACTGCTTCGGGGATCGTCATGAAGTAGCGGATTATATCAGGATGAGTAACAGTTACAGGCTTTCCCTGCTCTATCTGCCTCTTGAAAAGCGGTATTACAGAACCGTTGGAGCCGAGAACATTTCCGAAACGGGTAGTAACGAACTCTGTTCTGCCCTCATTCTGCTGTGCAAGATACTGAACGATCATTTCACAGCATCTCTTTGATGCTCCCATAACATTAGTCGGGTTTACAGCCTTATCGGTCGATATCATCACGAACTTTTCAGCATTGTGGAACTGTGCAAGAGACGCAACATTGAAGGTGCCGATGATATTGTTCTTTATAGCTTCCATAGGCGAGGACTCCATAAGAGGAACGTGCTTATGAGCAGCTGCGTGGAAAACTACATCGGGCTTATATGTATCAAATATCTGATTCATTCGGAAATAATCTCTTACAGAAGCAATAAGAGTTACCAGTGAAAGCTCATCACCATACTCCATTCTGAGTTCCTGCTCGATATCATATGCGTTATTCTCGTAAATATCAACAATAATGATACGGCTCGGATCGTACTTTGCAATCTGTCTTACAAGCTCTGAGCCTATGCTTCCGCCGCCGCCTGTGACCATACATACTTTTCCGCTGATAAAGCTCCTTATTTCAGTATTGTCAAATCTGATAGGATCACGGCCAAGCAGATCCTCGACCTTTATGTCGCGAATCTGATTAATGATAGTCTTGTTTTCGTCATCGAATACAAGATTTCCGATGAAAGGAACAACCTTTACGGGAACGTCTGTTTCCGTGCATATATCAAGAATCCTCTTGCGTTCGTCTTCAAGGCATGACGGGATAGCAAACAATATCTGCTCGATCCTTTTCTCTTTGACGAATTTACCGATCTCAGCGGTAGTTCCTATGACCTCAACGCCTTCGATCTCGCTGCCTATCTTGTCGCTGTCATCGTCAATGATACAGACAGGATCAAATGCGGTGACCTGCTTATCATCGGAATAAGGAGAATGTTTTGCGTTATAGATCTCTTTAAGGATAGTCTTGCAGGCCTGTCCGCCGCCAATGACCATTGTGCGCTTGCCGTTAAGGGATACGCTTTCCGATATGGTTATCATAGTAGTCTTGAACAGATAGCGGAACAAGCAGACAGAACATATGAGGATGATCATATGCAAAACAGAAAAAGCAGGATATAATGAATTATCAATAATGTATACTATTGCAGATGAAGCTGCGATACCTATTATTACGCCGTATACACAGCTGAGGTAATCCTTTCTGTTGAAATACCTCCAGAGCTTGCTGTATGCACCCGCAATTATAAGGCCGCCGATACAGCACATAGAGCTCACAGCTATAAGAATGACCAGTGTTGATTCATCGACGCCATGGCTTCGGAATGAAAGCAAAAAATTGGCAATAAGTGCCGAAACCCCAACAAAAAACAAGTCAGCTCCTGCAAGAATAACCTTTCTGATCTTAAAAATACCCAAAAGATTCTTCATAGTATAATCCCTCCGAAATCACAAAAATAAGTGATAAATAATACTTCGTACCGTGGAACGATCATAGCTACAAACAGAACTAAAATTATAATAAATATACGAAATATTTTATGCGTATATAACGCCCTTCTATGTTTATATGATTTTATTATACTTACTGTTCCTTTAAAAATCAATACAAAAAAAACAATCAATAAAAATCACAAACAAAAATCAGCAGAATTAACAAAACGAATACATCATTTAAGTTGTTTATGCATTAATATGTTCTGTCACAATTTTATCACAAGTATAACACGTTTAATTTATTACGTTCGGTTAATGTTTAAAAGGAAATCATAAAGTATTTAAATTGCTTAAAGCTTTTTATGTATAGCTAAACTATATCATCTATTTACTATTATACTGCCTTAAATGACTTTTTTCAATATATATCGTTCATTTGGCTGAAACTTCCATAAGGCGCCCCCACAAAAAAAGTGACAAATGTCACTGTGAAAGTGACGAAACTCACCTTACAATCCTTCGGATAAAATGCTATGATGTAATCAAAGAAAAACCAGCATAATCATTCAGAAAGGATGAAATATATGTTAAGAATAACCCTTTTGATCACTTTTCTTATCGCTGTTCCTTTTGCAGTCCCGTTCATTGTTATCGGACTTGTAAAGCAGTCAGATCTGAAAAAAGACGGGCAGAACGGCGGGAATGCCGTTCCTATCGTACCGAAACAATGTCCCAAGCACGATATGACAGTTTCAAATGTACTGTTCCTGATAGGTACTATCTTTGTAGTTCTTTCGGGACTTGCATTCGGAGTTGCAAGCTGGGTGCACACTTCTCACACAGGCAGAGCAGCAATTATCGCTGCCGCAGCTGCTATATCATACATACTGAGCTGTGTTATCGGAAAATTCCTCAGGCTCTCGGGAACTTCCATATCGTTTTTTATGCTCGGTACGGGATTTACCGCAACGATGATACTCACGGCAGGATATTACAAGCTTATGGGCGATTGGTTATCATTCAGCGGCGGCGGTCTCTATGCACTTCTTGCAATAGCGTCACTTGTCACAGCTGCACTTCTTTTTGTGAGCTGCGTTATCTTCAGAAAGATCGGTCTTGTTTATGCCGCACTTTCCGCAGCAGCATACACGGTTTACTGCACAGTTTTCCAGTTCTGCGGCACATCAGAGAGCAGAGGCATGGCTTTTATTATCATTTCCTCAGCGATACTTGCATTTATCAACGAAACTAAAATGCTGAACGGAATAAAATACGAGCTTCCCGTTAAAGTGATAGGCTATATATCAGCGTCTGTTTTCAGCTCGATATCTGTAATATATGTCTTTTCAAGCCTGCATCACCCAACAATAGCAAGCTTCTCTATAGTCGTTATAATAATTGCACAGCTCATTATCTACGGTTTCAAATACAATAATATAGTTCTTATTGCCAGCGAATCCATCACATCTGTATTATTTGCTTATATGATAACCATGAGTGTGCTTGAAACAGCCGATGACAGATACGGCGCAATAGTTTTCGGTATCCTTTCCGTGACCATCTATCTCATTCACCGCTTTGCAAAGCCATTAAACAATATCGCAGCAGAAATAATCACTCTTGCAAACATGATAATCGCTGCTCTGATCGCAGTTTTCTCATTATCAAGAGAGGGCTTTATCCCCGAGATCGCCATAGGGATTATTGTATCACTCCTTATCACAGACTATGTCCTTCACAGCAATAAAACTATACAGATCATCTCCGGCATAGCAGCACCCGTACTCCCCTGCTGTATAGCTTTTTCAGTCCTGAATATCATGCCGTCAGACTCAGATCACTCGGAAACCATCGTATTCTCAGTATTCATTTCTATCATTTTGGCAGTTACAGCTCTATTCATCTTCCTTCCCAAAATAGCGTTCGGTTTTCACGCAAAATACCTGCGCAGAAGCGATGCTGTACTTTACGCTAATCTCATAATATCAGGAATTTTCCTCATTGCGGCGGCATCAAACGATACGCTCCTTATCCTGCCTGTTATTCTTTGCATTTTACATTTTGCACTTTCAAACAGAGTAAAAAACAATATGACTGCTCTTATTTCCGCAATAACAGTAATAATCTCGGTTTATGAAAAGCTCTCGGCTAACTTTGAAAAGAACAGTCTTTCATTCATACTTTGCATGACAGCATTAACAGTAGCTTATCTTGCAGTTTCAAGATTTATCTACCACGACGGTGTCGGAGTACAAAAAAACGATAAGTTTGTCATCGACCCGATGCTTCTTACGGTATGGCTCGCAATAGCTTATATGTATCAGCCCGAAAGGATCAATATTTTCTTTGTACTTATCACTTCAGCAGCTTTCATAGCTTCATTCATAAAGAAGAACACTTCAAAAACAATGGCAGCCGTCCTCCTTACATCATCGGCAGTCCTCTCAGCATTCGCTCTCATGGCAAGACCCTGCCTCATTCCGGACTCAAAGGCAGTTTCAAGCAAGATCAATATTGCGATTATCGCCCTTCTCGGTATAGCCTGCCGCTTTATCTGGAGAGAGTTCAAGAGCGCTTCAAAGATATCTTCCGAAAGTATATTTATCATTTCGGTCACAGCATTGCTTTTTGATACTTTCTATTTCGATACGGCCGCAAATACAATATTCTCAATGTCAGTAATGCTTACGATCCTGATACTCTCTGTCAGCACAAGATCAAAAACATGGTTCATCACTTCTTCAATATCACTTTTCACGATCACCGTCTACGCAACAAGAGACTATCTCATGGCACTTAACTGGTGGATATACCTGTTTATGGCAGGAATACTTCTCATTGGCATCGCCGCAGGCAATGAATACTGCAAAAAGAATAATGAAACTATCAAGTCCTCCGTCATAAAGAAATTCAGCGGCTGGACATGGTAAAACATTCTGCGCTCCGCAGCTGCGGAGCGCTTCTTTTATTAAATAAGTGCAAATACCGATCACTGCATATTATTAAAATTACGTTAATTTTTTATATTAATGTTGCATTCTGACAAATTATATGCTATAATTAATGCAAAACATTAATTATATTTTATCTTAATGCCCTTGCAGATACGCAAATCGGAGATTTTCTCCCTGCATATCGGGCAATTATAGCATATCGCTCAGTTTATATGCTATAATTGTTAAGTACATTTATACTGTGAGGTGTATCATGACGGCGAATATTGTTTCAGCTATTTTTCTTACTCTCGGTCTGTGCGGTATGCTTGGCTCTGTCACATGGATACTAAGACGCGGAAACAGCAACAGACTGACTCATCTGTTTATCAGCTGTCAGTTATCCATTGTACTCTGGCTCATATCGGAGCTGCTGATACTTTGCTCCATCAACACCGAACAGCTCTGGGGCAGTTACCTGATAGGAAATTTCGGTATCAGCTTTTTCGGACCTCTCTGGCTCATGCTTTCGGCTGAATATGTAAGCGCGAGCAAAAAGCTCGAAAAGCTCATGCATTTTCTGCCGCTGATATCGGTCATTTCAATATTTCTTATTATCACCAATCCGCAGCATCATATGTATTACGCGGAATTTGACATAATCAAGGTCACATACGGTCCGCTTTTCTATGTATTCCAGGCCATATACTACATATGCATTATTACGGGAATAACTATGATATGCCTTAAACATACAAGAAGACAGGATCAGATAAGCAAGCAGTCTTTTTTGCTGATACTTTCTGCGGCAATACCTCTTGCCATAAATACTCTCACTCTTACGGGAGTTTTCAAGACATCAGTAACGCTCACTCCCCTGTTTTTCGTTTTTTCAAGCCTGCTTATCCTTATTGCGCTGGGAAAATACGGACTTCTCAATATAAACAGCATTGCTATCCGCGATACTATACAGAATATAAACAGCGGAGTCGTAATTTTCGATATAAACGGTACTGTTTCATATAAAAACAAATTTGCGGAAAGCCTTCCGTTCATAAAGAATATCATGACGCTTGGCGACTTCCTTAAAGAAATAGAAAAGATAACAAATGAGTCGTTTGATAACGATTTTGAGTCGATAGAGCTCGTAAACGGCAGTGAATTCTATAATCTGAAGCAGTCTTTCTGCGAAAACAAAACCGGAAACAAGGTGGCAAGAGTAATCACCATAAGCGATGTCACCGAATATCACGAGCTTGTCTCTGCCGAGAAAAAGCTCAGCCTCGAACAGGAACGCAACCGTATAGCACAGGAAATGCACGATTCGGCAGGACATACCTTTACAATGATAAGCTCACTTGCAAAGCTGATAAAGTTTGAGGCTCAGCAGGAAAAGCCTTCATTTGACAAAATGCTCGATAATATCTCGGAGATAGACGGTCTCTCACGAAGCGGCGTTACTCAGCTAAGATGTACTATCAACAATTTGCGGGATGACGAATTCATGACAACTATAACAAAGGCTGTGCAGACCGTCACAACTGCCGTCCGAGGCGTAGATATCGACCTGTGCATACAGGGCGAAGAGGATAAACGCTACAAATTCTGTATAAAGGAAATGTACGATAACTGCCGTGAGACCGTTACAAATGCCCTGAGATATTCGGAAGCTTCAAGAATAGATATCATTCTCAAGTTTCTCGGCGACCGTGTTGAAATGTATATTCTCGACAACGGCAAGGGCTGTGAACATATATCCGAGCACAACGGACTCAGAGGGATCCGTGAAAGGGCCGAAGCCCTCGGCGGTACGGCGAAATTCAGTTCCATAAAGGGAGAAGGCTTCAATACGATCATTAAAATACCCGTAAAAGAGGTGCAGATATGATAAAAGTTATATTGGCAGACGATGTTCAGATACTGCGTGCAGGTCTCAGTACCGTACTCGCAGGGGACAGTGATATCAAGGTTGTCGGTCAGGCATCAGACGGTAAAGAAGCCTATGAAATGAGTGTAAGGCTCAAGCCGGATGTTGTACTCATGGATATGAGGATGCCCGACTATGACGGAGGATACGGCACAAGAAAAATAAAGGATACGCTTCCCGATGTAAAGGTTCTCGTCCTGACTACGTTTGACGACAAGGAAACTGTGGAAAAAGCCATTTCTAGCGGCGCGGACGGTTACATACTAAAGGAAATGGACAATGATAAAATAATAAATTCCATAAAAGCTGTTGCGGGAGGTATAAATGTTTTCTGCGACAACATATTCAGATCCATCAAAAAGGATGTTTTTGTACAGCAGGACGCAAGAAATTACGACCTTACAGACCGTGAGATAGATTTTCTCAGACTTATATGCGAGGGAGCTGACAATAAGGAGATCGCTTCAAAGCTTTTCCTTGCGGAAGGAACGGTCAGAAACGGCATATCACGTCTGCTTGAAAAGCTCGGACTTAAGGACCGTACTCAGCTTGCAGTCTTTGCTATAAAAAATAATATACTGTAACGAAAAGCGGAAGCAAATTGCTTCCGCTTTTATATTTATGATCCCTTTTAATTCCCTATTTTTTCAATATCAGAGATTTTCGTTCTTAAGTGCGTCTATAGTATTGTCTTTTTTGATCTTTCTCATGGAATACATCATTGTAACGAATACTACAAGGAAAACGCTGAGGACTGCAATGGCTACAGCCTTCCACGGCATGGTAAACGGTGTATCTACTCCCCTGTTGACAACATGGTATATAAGGTAAGTAACGCCTGCGGAAGCTGGGATACCGTACAGCAGAGCCTTAGAACCGTAAAGAAGACATTCGAAATTAAGCATTCTCTTCATTCCCTTTGCGGTCATGCCAACTGATCTGAGCATTGCAAATTCTCTTCTGCGAAGATTGATATTTGTCGTGATGGTATTGAAAACATTTGCCGCCGCAATAAGCGAGATAAGCACGATAAATCCGTATGCGAATACCTTTACGATAAGTACGGTGTTTCGGTCGTCTTCAATATTTTTTGCATAATTGGAGAAATACTGACTTTCTATACCGTTTTCGTTCATTACATTGCGGAGAGCTTCGTATCCCTTGTCGGTATCATCAG
This sequence comes from uncultured Ruminococcus sp., assembly GCF_946415235.1. Taxonomy (GTDB): domain Bacteria; phylum Bacillota; class Clostridia; order Oscillospirales; family Ruminococcaceae; genus Ruminococcus. The sequence continues at coordinate 11,710 of NZ_CAMKRR010000006.1, forward strand.
AGAGCATGAGGTACTCCATACCGTATTCCTTTTCAAAATTACCTATTCTCATAGCTTCCCTGAAGCTGTACGGAAATACCAAAGGATTATCGACCATTCCAATAAAATAAGGCCTGTCATACAGAACTTTTCCTATATTTAGCTCTGCTTCGGTGGTACAATCATTAATATATATATCCTTTTCATCCATTGAACTGTAATATATTACGATATCGTCTTCATTTCTTAAATACGGGTAGCCGTCTATCTTGTCATAAGCATAATAAATCATGGAAACATTGTCTTTATTGAAGATATTAAAGCGAATCATCTTATCCTTTTCTTCATCCCATGCCATGCCGTCATCAAATGCCACGCCAAGGGGAGCTTCCCTGTTATAGAACTTATCCTCCGAAAGGCCGTATTTATGGAGCATATCAAGATATGCCCCGTCGTCAATAAACAATACAGGCATATATATCGCTTTATAGCCTTCACGAACGGGCTGACTGCTCACACTGTCCTCAAACAATGAAGAATGTTCTTCAAGCATTTTTTTATTTATGTCATCTTCGGGTACATAAACAGTCTGATATACCCTGAACATATATGCAGCCTCGGTTATATGATCGGTATTTCTGATAACTTTCAGAACATCGTCCTCATTCAAATTATCATCTGCCTGATTGTGCCAGTAAAGCATATAGTCGTAACTTGCACTGTCAAAGGCATCCACCGTAGCTCCCGTAAGATAATTGGTAAAAGCTGACGCTGAAACAAAAAGCACTATGCTCATAAACAGGCTTATTATAGTCGCCCTGTACTTCTTTTTATTGCGCTTGAAGTACTTATGTGCCAGCACTCCCGGAAGTCCGAAAAGCCTGAATACAAGATTCGGAGTTTTAATATGCTTTTTCTGCTTTATGTCTTCATTCTGTCTGATTGCTTCAACAGCCGACACCTTTGTGGCTCTTTTGGACGGTATCCATGCAGATATCCTGATAGTCACAAAGGCTATCAGCGCAGCTGCAGCAAGAGCTGCGGGTGATATGCATATACGCAGCGGTTCGGGATAATCAGGGTCTGAAAAGACCGAGAACCTGCTTCCTATTGAAAGGAATGTTACCCACATACCTGCAATTCCGAGAAGTATTCCAAGTGGAATACCGATCAGACTGAGAGCTGTAGCCTCAAATCTTACCATACGGCGAAGCTGCTTTTTTGTCGCACCGATAGATGAAAGAAGTCCGAACTGCTTTGTCCTCTCGGAGACCGATATTGCAAAAGCGTTATATATTAGCATTATCGAACCAAACATGATAAGTCCGACAACAATGCCCATAAGTCCGAATATAACACTGTAAAAAGAATTATGCCTCGAAATGCCGAGGAATAAAAGCAGCTCTGTGTTATTTTCTCCCGAAAGCCCGTTTTCTTTCCTGAAGTCATAAATATCACTTGCATTTTTCATACAGTAGAAAACATCATAATCAGTATTCTCATTGTATGCATCGGGAACTGTGAAAGCTGTATATCCCGGAGCAGAATAATCCTCAAGATTCAAACGCTTGTAAATTCCGACGACCGTATACTCCCTTTCTTCTCTTATATCAAGATATTCGGCTGAAAGTACATTCCCTTCGTCGTCATCCTTTGCTCTGAAAGGATTATTCTGGGTAAGGAGCATATCATTCATTTCAGGAGAATAACCGTCTGCTTCAGCAGCGGTAATAATGCCGTATTTGATAAGTTTGCCGATATCAAGCTTTCTGTCACCTATACCAAGAGTGATCTTATCACCCTCTTTTAATTTGACTTCGCCGTTTTTAGAAAGATGATCGGGAATAATGATCTCATTTTTGTTCTCAGGCATTCTTCCCGTCACCAAATGTACAGGGATCATGCCTTTCTCGTCCTCGTCAAGTCCCGAAATATAAAGATAGGGTTTATACTCGTTTGAGCTTCCTATATCAGCATAGCCGATATAGGTAAGTACTCCCACAGACTCTATCTTATCGGAATCATTGAGCTTACTGTAGGTATTATAGTCTGCATCGGCTTCATGACTGTGCCACTTTCCGTTGCTATACTCCAAAAAATTGATCGCATATTGTCTTACAGAAGCAAAAGACGTGGTAACAGCGCAGATAAGAGCTGTTGAAAGCATTATTCCAATGATCGTGACAAGAGTACGCATCTTGTTCTTTTTAAGAGATTTGACTGTTACCTTATCGAATATGCTCATTTGCGTATCACCTCGTCACGAATTATCCTTCCGTCCTCAATGGCAAGTATCCTGTCAGCCTGCAATGCTATGTTTTCATCATGAGTTATTATGATAAGCGTCTGATTATACTTCTGATTTGAAAGCTTTAACAGCTCGACTATCTCCTGGCTGTTCCTGCTGTCAAGATTTCCCGTAGGCTCGTCGGCAAGAACTATCGCAGGTGCATTCATCAGCGCCCTTCCAATGGATACTCTCTGCTGCTGACCGCCCGAGAGCTGATTGGGAAGATGTTTTTCGCGGCCCTTGAGTTTTAATATGTCAAGAAGCTCGTTCAGACGGTCATTGTTCACCTGCTGCCCGTCCATAAGCACGGGCAGCGTGATGTTCTCGGTAACATCAAGCACAGGGATAAGATTATAGAACTGATATATCAGGCCGACCTGTCTGCGGCGGAAAACAGCTAACTGTTCATCGTTCTGTGCATATACGTCACTTCCGTCCATATATACCTTGCCCGAGGTAGGCGTATCTACACCGCCAAGGATATGAAGCAATGTGGATTTTCCCGAGCCAGAAGGACCGATGATCGCTATAAATTCGCCTTTTGTCACCGAAAAGCTCACATTGTCCAGAGCGTGAACTTCATTCTCACCGCATCCGTATGTCTTGCATAAATTTTCAACTTTTAAGATCTCCATAGCAACTGCTCCTTTTTGAGTTTCTAAGATAATTATAATCAGTCAATATGACTTTACGGTGACTTAAAAATAACAAATATGTCACAAAAGAAAAGCGGAGATATTTCTCCGCTCAGACTGTGCTTTCATAAAATCTGACAGTAAACAGCGCTCCGCCGTCAGAAGAATTCTCTGCCTTGAGAGTGCCGTTCTGTTCGTTTATTATCATTCTTGCAAGAGCAAGACCGATTCCGAATCCGCCCTTGTCCCCCGAATCTCTGCCCTTATAGAACCTTTCAAATATATGGGGAAGATCCTCTTCGGAGATGCCGCTGCCGCTGTCACTTATCCTTATTTCGGAATACAAAGGATTGTGTGTTCCCGCAACGGTTATCCTTCCGCCTTCGGGAGTCTGCTCCATACAGTTTTTTACAATGTTGCCTATAGCCTCACAGCTCCAAGCTACATCACAGAACAGCTCACCGTCAGCTTCGATCTCAAGCTTCTGATCGCGAAGCTCTATGGGTATTCGGACAGGCATACAGGCTTTATCAAGAAGCTCCTGCATAGATATGCTTTCCTTGTTGAATCTTACTGTTCTCGCGTCAAGCTTTGAGAGCTTCAAAAGTGCGGTAATAAGCCAGTCTATACGTGAAAGCAGACCGTACAGCTTCTGAACTGTCTGTTCCCTCTTTTCGTATGTCAGATCAGGCTCCGAAAGCATAGATACAAGTATATTTATAGATGTGAGCGGAGTACGTATCTGATGAGAGATATCTGCCAGCAGGTCCGCAAGATATACCTTGTCGTCCATAAGCTTCGACTGCTGCTCCCTGAGTCTCACGGTCATCTTGTAGACCTCACTGCTGAGAAGCGCAAGCTCTCCTTCCGAGCAGCTTTCTATACTTACGCCGTCATCACCGTGCAATATGCAGTTTATTTTCTCGGACAGCTCCGATATCTTCCTGTATCTGAACCTATTCGTCATATAATGTATAATGCAGAAAAGAACACATACGCATAAAACAGGTATTACTATCCGCTTATCATATATCCACGCTGCTATGACCGAGGCAGCAGAAATAAACGCAAACAGCTTCAGTGAATCAAGTATCTCTTTGTTTCTCAGCAGCTTCATCACGCATCCACCTTATATCCGAGACCTCTTACGGTTTTTATAATATTCGGCTTCTGAGGATCGTCCTCTATCTTTTCACGAAGCCGCTTTATATATACCGTAAGTGTATTATCATTGACAAAATCACCTGCAATGTCCCAGATCGACTCAAGGAGCTTGGTTCTCGTCATTACAGCCCCTCTGTTGTTGATAAATACAAGAAGCAGCCTGTACTCAAGAGCTGAAAGGAAAAGATCCTTTCCGTTCTTGCTTGCGGTTCCTTTTACGGTATCCACCGTAACGTCCCCGATCTGTGTGATGTTACCTGCCGTTCCCGTCAGTCTCAGCACATTTTTTATGCGTGATATGAGTTCACGGGGGCGGAAAGGCTTTGCTATATAGTCATCAGCTCCGAGGTCGAAGCCTGTGACGGTACTGAACTCATCTCCTGACGCCGTAAGAAAAATAACAGGAAGACAGGTGCTCGCCTTTATGGCAGAGCATACCGCAAAACCGTTCCCGTCTGCAAGCGATACATCAAGCAGCACAAGATCAAAGCTCTCCTTTTCCACAAGCTCTATAGCCGAAGTCTGACCTTTTGCGTTTTTTACGCTGAATCCCTCTTTAGACAGGAATTCTATCAGATTGTCTATTATTTCCTTATCATCTTCAACAAGTAATATCCTGTACAATTACGATCGTCTCCTCTCAAGCCAAACAGGTAAAATCATCCCCTTATGCATTATAATATCACAAGTCGGAACAAAATGCAACGAAAAAATAAAAGCAGTTCATTCAGACTGCTTTTCAGAGAGATCATTCCCCTTTTCCGCAAAAGGTAAATTGACGATTATTATTCCTGCCGCTACAAGTATCAGTGCCGCAGATGTACCGATAATTCCCGACGGACTTTTCTCCGAAAGTATAAGATAAGACAATATAACTCCGAAAACAGGGTTCATAAAACCGAATACCGAGACTGTCGATACATTATTATACTTTATCAGCGTTCCCCATACGGAAAAAGCGACAGCAGATACGAGTGCAAGATATATTAGCATCAGTATACCCTCTATATTTACAACAATTATCCTGCCGCCAAATAAAAATCCGACATTCGTCATGAAAGCTCCGCCGATAATGAACTGCCAGCCGCTGAGCATGACAGGGTCTTCATCACGGGAATAACGCTTTATAAGTGCAGACGAAAATGCATACGAAAGAGCTGAAAGAAATACAAAGCCTTCTCCTGTCAGTCTGAAACCGCCCCTCAGACCGCTTATATTCATAAGGATAATACCTGAAAATCCGACTATACAGCCGCATATTTTCCGCAAAGCGAGCTTTTCCGTCCTGAAAACAAGTGCTGCCACCATTATGGACAAAAATACATTTGACGCTGTTATAACAGAGCTTTTCATACCCGTGCTTCGGGACAGACCGATATAAAAGAAGGTATATTGCAGTATTGTCTGAAAAAGCGAAAGCTTCAAAGCCTTATGGACTGAACCGACTCTGATGATAAGCGGTCTGCGGGATATAAAGCTGCCGATAACAAGTGCAATTATACCTGCAAGTATAAACCGCAGTCCTGCATAGAATATCTGTGAAAATGTATCGTCAGCAGCAATATGCGAGAACCTGCATCCAAGCTTTATACACGGGAATGCGCTTCCCCACAGCAGACAGCAAAGCATTGCAAGCAGAAAGACTGCTGCTCTGTTTTTGAGTATTTCCTTAGTTTTCATTGAAAGCTCCTTCAATAAGCTTACCTTCTCTTTTAGCTTTGTTCAAAAGCTCCTGACACAGCCTGTTCATTTCTCCGAATTTTTCGGCAGCACATATGACCGTATCACAGGAATCCATAAGTTTTAGCGCTTTTTTATAATTCTCGTCGGATACGGGTTCAAAAGCCTTTTCGGAGATCAATTCCGCTGCAAGTGCAGAAGCAGCAGGATATTCTATATCATTTTCATGTATTACACCTGCCGCAAAAGGTATTCTGAGCCTTCTGAGCTTGCGGTAAACAGCTATGCCGCTTCCTCCGCCGCCAATGACAAATACTTTGGGTGCGCCGTGGAGCTTCAATAGTTCGGGAGTACCGTAATACGCGCACAGGCTTCCTTTTTTAATGCCGTACAGCTCCTCGATATAACCGCCTGTGAATATTTCCTCGGGAGTTCCGAATCTGTCGGGGCGCTCCCCTTTTATGCACAGTATCTTATCTGAAACGCGCTGAGCAAGGTCAAGTTCATGGAGTGACATTATTATGGCAGTATTGTTTTCGTGAGCAAGCTTTTTCAGTATATCCATAAGCTCAAGCTTGTACTTTATATCGAGAAACGTCGCAGGCTCATCAAGTATCAGTATCTTAGGCTCACGGCAGACAGCTCCTGCAATGAGCACTCTCTGCCGCTGACCGTCGCTCACTCTGTCAAAATCACAGTCCGCTATACTTTCTGTATCCGTCTTCTTAATGGCTTCATCGACTTTCTTCTTATCATCAGCGGACAATACTCCGAGCCTGCCTGTATAGGGATATCTTCCCATTTCCACGACATCTCTGCACCGCATATATTCTGTTCTTACCCTGCCTGTGAGAAGAACGGCAGCAGACCTTGCAAGCTCGTTCCCGCTGAGCTCCTCCAGTTTGTTTTCTCCGATATATACGGCTCCGCCGAGAGGGGCGAGCTGTCGGCAAAGAGTTTTAAGTATCGTTGATTTTCCTGCGCCGTTAGGCCCGATCAGCGTTAGTATCTTTCCGCACTCCGCCGTTATCTCAATGCCGCTTATAACAAGCTTTTTCCCGTAGCCTACCGAAAGATCATGCGTACTAAGTCCTATTTCAGCCATTTTCCTTCCACCTCTCTCTGTTCAGGAGCATATATATGACCACAGGTGCGCCGAAAACAGATGTGACCGTACTTATACTGAGCTCCGCAGGTGCAAATAAAGTTCTTGTTATGAGGTCGCAGAACAGACAGAAAACCGCTCCGCCAAGAAAACTTGCAGGTATTATAAAAACAGGTCTGGCAGTCCTGAAAATGCTTTTTATAAGGTGAGGAACAGCTACTCCGACGAAGGAAACAGGTCCTGCAAAAGCTGTAACGCAAGCCGAAAGCAGACTTGAAAGAAGTATCAGTGATATTCTGAACGCTCTGATATGTACTCCCGAATTGCGGGCGTATTCTTCACCGAGCTGATATGCGCTCATGGGCTTTGAAAGCATGAATGCAAAAATACATACGGGAACGGTTATGCAGGCAGAGGTCATAACTTCCGGGCTGCCTATACCCGAAAAGCTTCCCATTGACCAGTTGTGGAGATTAACTATATTGGAATCATCGGAAAAATTCACAACAAGGTCTGTCACAGCCGAGCAGATATAGCCTATCATAACTCCGCAGACGATAAGTACGGACATACGCCTCACCCTTGCGGAAATAAGGAGTATGATCCCCATGGAAAGGAGCGAGCCCGCAAATGCCGCCAAGACCATTTCAGCAGAATTGGCTGCAAATCCGTGTGAAAGCGATATCACCATAAGCAAAGCTACCGACAGCTTTGCTCCCGAGGATATGCCGAGTATATACGGACCAGCGATGGGATTTGCAAAGAAGTTTTGCAGAAGGAATCCTGCCACCGCAAGCGCTCCGCCAAGTATCGAAGCCGCCGCAGTACGCGGTATACGCAGTCCCGTTATGATATTATAGGCTATTTTGTCATTTTCGGGGAAACGCAGAGCAGACCACAATCTCCGGAGCGATATATCGGCGCTTCCGATGCATATATTCAGAATAATGAGCACAATAAGAAGAACTGCCAGTACAAGATAGCTTATCACAATACGTTGACGCCGTGTATCCATTACTGCTCCTCCAGACGATACAAATAAGTCATTTTATCCTCAGCTTCACCGACAAAAATGCTGTGAAGCTCCTTTATCATATCAGCAGCACCTGTGGTCTGCTGAAACATATTCTTTTCAGTACACCATACATCGCCAGTTTTTACTGCCTTGAACTCACTGAGCATAGGATATTTTTCCATAAGCTCGTTCAGGGAGGCTATCTCCCCAAGGATCGTGCTGTTGTATATAAGGATATCCGCATCCCACGCTTTTTCGCAGAATACTTCGGGCTGGACCGTCATGGTCGACAACGCGTTTTCATCCGTACCAAGATCATTGCTGTCAAATATGTACTCTCCGCCTGCCATTCTCATCATTTCGGGAACATAATCATTAGGCTTTCGTATGACAACTCCGCCTGAGGAGTTGATGTAAAAGAAAGCAGCCTTTTTATCTGTCTTTTCAGATGAAAGTATCTCTTCTATCTGCGATATCTTACTGTTGAAAAGCTCGTTTGCCCTTTCCTCGCAGCCGAAAAGTATACCGTAAAGCTTTATCCACTCCATTCGTCCGAGAGGATCCGTTTCATAGCTTGAACGCTCCACAAGAACAGGTATTCCCAGTTCTTCAAGCTTTTCCTTGACCTCGGGACTGTGATATATCATTGTGGATTCTATAGCAAGGGAGCAGTCAGCCTCCATAAGCGCCTCATAATCGGGAGCACTGTACTTGCCGACGTAATACATTTCACCCTTGTCTATAGCCTCTTTAACAGACGGCAGCGCCCAGTCATCGTATTTTGTTGATGTCATCATGACACTGCCGAGAGCTCCTGCTCCGTCTATGAGGTCCATAGCCGAGGAAGCGGCGTTATATACATTTTCAACAGGCTGTCTGATAACAGCCGAGCCGCCGGTATCCGAGGGTATTGCAGCATTTTCGGGAACTACTGTATAGCGGTCTGCGCCTATAGTAACGGAAATACAGCCGTTATCAAGATATTCCGCCGAAAATTCCTTTGCATACCTGAGTTCGAGCTTGTTAAGGGCAGTATTATCATCTTTTTCAGCGTTCAGCCTTGTACAGCCGCATAAAAACAATACGGCAAAAGTATATATCAGCCTTTTCATTTCACTTGTTCACGGAAGCAGAGTCAAAGAAAAGCGTATACTCTATCTCGTGGGGAGTGCTCATAGCAGTCGTATCAGCCGAAATTTTCATTTTATAGTCAAAGCCCTCAACAGGTATCTCAAATACAGAGAACTCATCAGTGCTGACAGGCATGATCTTGTCGCCGCCGACTACCATATAATCATATTTGTTGCTGCTCCATACTATTTCAGCAAAAGCCTTTCCGTCCTTTATGGTAAGCTTTGCAGGTGACTGCACCGACGCCTTGCCCGACCCCCCTTCCAGCTTTACATCTACCATGTATTCACCGTCTTCAAGTGAAAGGGAGTCAACAGTTACGAACATATCCTCTGAAAAAGCTTCCTTGGGGAGCGAATCTGCACGAAATACCAGCTTTCTTCCATACCACTGCTCCTTGCGCCTGCTGAACGCGGCGCAGTCGATCTCCTTGTCAAGAGCTTCCACAGGAACAGTAAATGATACAACATCATCTGCCGTTTCAGCAGCTATTCTGTCGCTTTCGACAGCTTTTCCCGCTTCTTCCTCAGTACCCATGTAAAGATATTCGTAGCCGCTGCCGCTCATTGTCATTTTCGCCGTCATTTTTCCGTCTGCAACGACGAGCTTGCAGGCAGTTATCTTAAACATTGACGAGCTTGAATCAACTTTTATGTCATATTCTCCAGATTTAACTGAATCGGCATATACTGCTTCCATGCCCTCAAAGCCTACTTCAATCTGAGCAGCTGTTACTTTCTCGGCAGTTGTTTCGGTTGTTGGTTCACTTGCTGTTGTCTGCGGAGCTGTTGTGGTTTTGATCTCGGCAGTATAATCTGAATTGTCCGAGCATGAACCGAACAGAGAAGTAATAAGAATTGCGGCTGATAATATAGCAACTTTTTTCATAATATCACCTTTTACAAAATCAGCCGACGCATGGTCGGCTGTATTTTTTTACTTTAATGAATCTATAGCTTTCTGAGTATGCTCAGTATAAAGTGTTCTGATATCCTCATTCTCACCAAGGCCTCTGAGCAGACATTTTACTTCAAAGCCTTCAGCTTCAAATGCAGACTTCCACGAATACTCATCATCGCCTGCCATATCGTTATTTGCATGATCTCCGGCAACTACCATGAGAGGTTCAAGAACCACCTTCTTGTAGCCGCCCTCTTTTACCTTTGCAAGTACATCTTCAAGAGAAGGCTCGGCTTCAACCGTGCCTACATAATAATTCTTGAAGCCGTCATTTGTAAGAAGATCCTGCATTTTCTGATATACAGCATTTGAGTCAGCCCCTGTACCATGTCCCATGAAGCAGATCGCTGTTTCGCCGTCGTCATATTCCTTTGTCCAGTCGGTGATAGCTGTTTCAACTCTCTTGAAGTCATCATCGCTTGTAAGGAGAGGCTCACCGATAACTACCTTTTCAAAGGCATCGGAGTAATTAGCGACCTTGCTTGTGATCTCCTCATATTCGATACCGTTCATAAGGTGAGTAGGCTGAACTACAAGATTCTTTACATTGTTGTCAACAGCTCTTTTGAGAGCAGCGTCGATATCGTCGATAAGGATACCGTCACGCTTGTTTACATGGTCGATAACAATATTTGCTGTAAATCCTCTGCGAACGGCATAATCGGGGAAAGCCTTCTCAACAGCATCTTCGATAGCACCTATCGTAAGTCTGCGGCTGTCGTTAAAGCTTGTTCCGAAGCTGACAACAAGTATCTCGTTATCGCCTATCTCATCCTGATTGCGGATATTATCAAGAGAAGCATCTCCTGTATCGTAATTTTCCTCATCATCTTCTTCCTCTGCCTCAGTCGTAGTCTCAGCTTCGGTAGTGATCTCCTCTGTAGTAGTTGCCTCGGCTGTTGTTGCTTCGGTAGCCTTTTCGGAAGAAGTGTCCTTCTTTTCATTTCCGCACGAGTAAGCGCAGGCTGTCAGAGCAAGAGCGGAAACAGCTGCAACGATCCTTTTCATATTCATTTTCTATTCCTCCTGTCTTTCGGAGACATCATATCGTGCACAAAAAACACCTTCCGCAAAGCTTGAGGAAGGCATGACAAAAAAGCCCGTATAGAGCTATGGTACGATCAATGCCTCGTGATCTGAGCTTACGCTCTGTACCGATAAACGGCAGGTTTCCTGACTCACGGATAATAACGCAGCATCACGCCTTCCCGATATTCTCAGTGGCTGCATTGAATGCACGGATACCGCTCTCCGCTTACAGTGACGAGATCGTGCAGGACTTTCACCCGCTTCCCTTTTACCTTTCATCTGTATATACAGAAGAAAGCACCGCTTACCTTATTTAATTATGTTATTCATGAATACATGGAATATTATAGCACAGATTTCCGAAAATTCAAATAGTCAGGCATAAAATCGGAGAATTTTACAAATTAGCATTTACAAATGAGGACAAATATGTATATTCGCTTTAACAAACGTAAAATTGATACGATATGTAACAGTAAAAGCACTTTATTGCACTCTCCTCACATTGACACAATGCACAAAAAGAGGTATAATAATATCAACAATGTTCTACAGGAGGTCATAAAAATGAATTTCAAAAAGCTTATCTCAGCTGCCCTCTCATGCTGTCTTATGCTTTCGGCGTTCAGCAGTGCAAATATATCCGCCGCAGGCTCACGGGTATCCGTACACGATCCCTCTATCGTAAAGGCAGACGGAAAATACTACGTTTTCGGTTCTCATATCGAAGCGGCAAGCTCCTCTGACCTGATAAACTGGAGAAGCTTCGCTAACGGCTATGCTAAAACCAATAATGTTGAGTTCGGAAATCTCTCTCAGAATCTGAAAAAAGCCTTCGACTGGGCAGGCGAAGACCTTGAGGACTGTGCAGGCGGATTTGCCGTATGGGCGCCCGATGTGGTATGGGACGGTGATTTTGTCAACAGTGACGGCAGCAAAGGCGCTTATCTTATGTATTTCTGCACTTCCTCTACTTATATGCGCTCAGTTATCGCATATGCTGCCTCAAAGAGCATCGGAGGACCTTATACATTCGTCGATACACTTATTTACTCCGGCTTCACAAACAACGACAGCTATGCGAAAAGCAGTACCAAAAACGTCAACCGAAAATATACTTCGACCAATATCGACGAGCTTATAGCGGAAGGAAAAGTATCTTTCAACAGCAGCTGGTTCAGGAACGATAACTTCAATAATCAGCTCTACCCCAATGCTATTGATCCTACTATATATTTCGATACCGACGGTAAGATGTATATGTGCTACGGTTCATGGTCGGGCGGTATCTTCTCGCTTGAGATAGATAAGCAGACAGGTCAGTGTATCCATCCGCGCACAGGTCAGACCTCTGACGGAAGAATTGTCGACAGCTATTTCGGCACAAAGATATCGGGCGGCTACGGAAAATCAGGTGAAGGTCCGTTCATAGAATACAACGCCGACACGGGATACTATTACCTGTGGGTGACTTACGGAGGACTTACCTCGTCAGGCGGTTATAATATGCGTGTTTTCAGATCGCTGTCTCCTCTCGGTCCATTCACCGATCCCGCAGGACGTCAGGCTGTACTTCCGACTGATCCAAATCTTGACTCAGTCGGTCTTAAGGTCATGGGAAATTATAAATTCAGTTCGCTTAGCAAAGCATATATGGCCTGCGGTCACAACTCCGTTCTGCGTGACGATGACGGTAAATGGTATCTGATATACCACACCCGCTTTGACGACGGCGCTGAATATCACGAGGTCCGCGTACATTCGATGTACTTCAATGAAAAGGGCTGGCCAGTGGTCGCTCCTTACGAATATTCGGGCGATACGCTTTCCGATAGCGGTTACAGCGAGGAGGATATAGTCGGAGAATATGAATTCATCAATCACGGCAGTTCGACCGACGGAAAGATAATCAATTACAGTACAATAAAGCTCGGCTCCGACGGAAGTATCAGCGGAAACGCTTCGGGAAAATGGATGCAGTCCAAGGGCAGCGCAGCTGCTGAGATAACTGTCGGCGGTCAGCTTTATTCGGGATATTTCCTTGCAGCAAAGGATGAAAACGGAAAAAAAGTAATGTCATTTACCGCTGTCGGCAGCAATAATCAGACGATTTGGGGCGTACAGACCAAAAGCTTTACAGGTTCCGAACGCACAGGGATAGCTGATTTTACGGAGAAGAATTCTCAGCTTATAAATAAAGCGGAAACGGTTTCGGGTACGGGAAACGCTCTTAAGCTCAGCGGTACGGAGCTTCTCAGTGGTATATCATACTTCATAATAAACCAGAACAGCGGTATGGCTGTAGATATCCCCAACGGCAAGCTTGAAGAAGGAACAAATATACAGCAGTGGGAACGCAACGGAAGCTGGGCTCAGCAATGGCGTATTATCTCCGTGGAAAAAGATTACTGCCGAATAGTATCATCAGGTGATGAGACAATGTGCATCGCTGTTGCAGAAAGCTCTGCCGACGACGGTATCAATATCGAGCTCCAAAAATATACGGGGAAGGACAATCAGTTGTTCAGGCTGAAAAAGTGCGGCTCTGACTACGGTATAGTCTCGAAATGCTCAAACGACACAGGCGGACTTGACGTTTATGAATGGTCTAAGGAAAACGGCGGCAATATCAATCAGTGGAACTACTGGGAAGGTGGCTGTCAGCTCTGGAGCTTATCCCCTGTTCACCCGACTGTTACCGACGGATGCTATATGGCACGCAGTGTAAACAGCGGACTTTATTTGTGCGATATGGACGGCAGGGCTGTACAGTCCGATATGAACAGCCTTGCTTTTGAATACGATCCCACAGGCGCTCCGCCTCCGTACAATATCAACGATCAGATATGGACTTTCAATAAGGATACAGACGGAAGCTATTTTATAAAAAATCAGAAGGGTCAGGCTCTGACAGCCGACAATGATGATCTGACTATCAGGGAATTCAGCGGTTCAGATGAACAGAAATTCAATATAATATGCAATAAGGACGGTTCGTATTCTTTTATGAAGTCGGGGAAATACATTGACAACGGAAAGAGCGAAAAATTTAAAGCGGCATTTGGCCTTACCAATCTGTCGGAAGAAAACAGCAATAAATTCGTTCTGGAGCCGTCTGTCCCCGAAGGGATAGTTCTTCCCATTATCGGCGACGTCAATGACGACGGCGAGATAAATACTTCCGACCTTGTAATGCTGCAAAAGTACCTTCTCAAGTCCGGTGAACTTAAAAAGTCATACATGGCAGATGTAAACAAGGACGGAACAGTTGATATATTTGACAGCGTAGCCCTAAGAAAGCTTCTGATTAAATAATGATATTAAAAGTGCAGCCTTAAAGCTGCACTTTTTTGATAAAAAACCAATTTGTAACCGCTTTTAACTTGACATTCTCTGTTAAAATGTGTAAAATGTAAATGTATGCAGAAATATAACTCTGCTAAATACATCTATTATGGAGGTAAATATGGATCCTAATCAGAACAGGCCGCAGGGCAGACGTAAAAACGTCACATCAGGCGGCAGCGGAGCACATAGAAGAGGCGACGGCCTCGGTACAGGACCTGTAGGTTCCGGAAGCTACTCGGGAGGTTCGACAGGCGGCGGTGGCGGCGCAAAAAGAGCAGCTGCAGGCGGCGGCGGTCTTATCACAATTATTATAATTGTCTTTCTTATAATGAAGTTTATGGGCGGCGGCGCCGGTCTCGGAGGTGCCGGAAACGGCGGTGGAAGTACAGGCGGTGGTCTCGGCGATCTTCTCGGCTCGCTTACAGGCGGTTCAGCCCCTTCGGGATTTGATTTCAGCACGGAGGATACCGCAGTCGGAAACGACACAAGTGACAGCACGGTAGATACATCTGTTGCGACAGGCTCCCGTGAAAAGCGTACAGTTATCAAGGGCAACGGTGAAGATGTCGTTACTCTTATGGTATATATGTGCGGTACCGACCTTGAATCAAAGTACGGCATGGCTTCTTCCGATATGGAAGAAATGAGAAGTGCGACCTTCGGTGATAATGTTAATGTCATTATCTTCACAGGTGGATGCTCACAGTGGAAAGTCAGCGGTATCAGCAACAAGGTAAATCAGATCTATCAGATAAAGAACGGTCAGATCGGCAGGATCGTTGAGGACGCAGGCAGCAAGCCAATGACTGATCCTAACAATCTTGCTTCATTCATACAGTTCTGTGCAAAGAACTTCCCCGCAAACAGAAACGAACTCATTCTCTGGGATCACGGCGGCGGATCAGTAACAGGCTACGGCTACGACGAAAAGAACAAAAACAGCGGTTCCATGTCTCTTGCGGGAGTTAATCAGGCTCTCAAGGCAGGCGGAGTAAAATTCGATTTCATCGGCTTTGACGCTTGTCTTATGGCAACAGCAGAAACAGCACTCATGCTCAATGAGCACGCTGACTACCTCATTGCTTCCGAAGAAACAGAACCCGGTATCGGCTGGTACTACACAAACTGGCTCTCAAAGCTCGGCAGCAATACATCAGCTCCTACTCTTGACATAGGCAAGAATATCGTTGATGATTTTGTAACAGAGTGTGCTAAGAAGTGCAGAGGTCAGAAAACAACTCTTTCTGTCATCGACCTTGCGGAATTCTCAAACACGGTTCCAAAGGATCTCACAGCATTCTCAAAGTCTATCAGCGAAAAGATCGCAAAGGACGATTATAAAGACATCTCGAACGCAAGATACGCTACACGCGAGTTTGCTGAAAGCACACGCATAGATCAGGTCGATCTTGTAAATCTTGCGGAAAATATCGGAACTCCCGAGGCAAAGGCTCTTGCTTCATCACTCAAAAATGCAATAAAGTATAACCGTACATCGACTAATATGACAAACGCTTACGGTGTATCTATCTATTTCCCGTATCAGCGTACTTCCTATGTAGATAAGGCTTGCAGCACCTATTCTCAGATAGGTATGGACTCAGAGTATTCAAAGTGCATCAAGCAGTTCGCAAAGGTCGAAACAGGCGGTCAGATTGCAGCAGGCGGTACAGGTTCAGTACTGAGCTCGCTCTTCGGCGGCGCAGCTTCATCGGGATCGTCAGGCAGCTCTGATATGATCGGTTCGCTCCTTACTTCGTTCCTTGGCGGAGGCGGCAGAAGTATTGAAGGTCTTGATGCTTCCAATACAGAGTTCATGGAAGACACGGATGTCAACGATACAGCTCAGTACCTTTCAACGCATTACTTTGATTCATCAAAGCTTACATGGGAAGAAAAGAACGGCACATATACCATGAAGCTTCCCGAATCACAGTGGGAAATGGTACATAGCCTCGACCTCAATATGTTCTACGACGACGGAGAGGGTTATATTGATCTTGGTCTTGACAATATCTACTACTTTGACGATAACGGCAACCTCGTTGCAGACACTGACAAGAACTGGCTCTCTATCAACGGAAATGTAGTTGCTTACTACCACACCGATACAACAAAGAGCGGTAACGATACAATAATCACAGGTTATGTTCCTGCGTTCCTTAACGGTGAAAGAGTAAATCTCATAATCCAGTTTACAAACGACGATAACGGAATCATTGCAGGCGCTTCAACTGACTATGTCGGTGGTGAAACAGAAGCAGTTGCAAAGAATCTCACCGAGATCAAAGCCGGTGATACTCTCGATTTCATATGCGATTACTACAACTATGACCAGGAGTATCAGGACAGCTACCTCATAGGTGAACAGGTCATTGTTACAGATAATATGACTATCAGCAATACACCTGTCGGCGATGGCAAATGCCTCCTTCTCTACCGTTTCTCTGATATCTACAATCAGAATTACTGGTCAGAGCCTATTACTATCAAGTAAATATTGAAGGGCAGCTTTACAGCTGCCCTTTTTATATATTGTAAAAAAATAAAAATAATTACACAAAAAATATTTACACTTGACAATACTCCCCATTTGTAGTATAATATTATTGCTGTCGAGGTGTGGCTCAGTTTGGTAGAGTACTACGTTCGGGACGTAGGGGCCGCAGGTTCGAATCCTGTCACCTCGACCAATATACAAGACGGTATACCGTCAATTCGGTATACCTTTTTTAATGCCGCTGTGGTGGAATTGGCAGACACAAGGGACTTAAAATCCCTCGGTAGCAATATCGTACCGGTTCAAGTCCGGTCAGCGGCACTGTTAAATAAAGGCACGAGTAAAACTCGTGCCTTTATTTTTACATATTATATAATTCCGCTACTTTTCCATAGCTTACATTTTTGCTGCAAGGCTCACAGATACTCATATCTGTCAGCTCCAATCTTTTAACCACTTCTTTTAAGTTCCCTTTTTCAATTTTATTGCTTTCGGGAACAGATTCACCGCTTCCGCCTGTATCGTATGTTATAACAGGCGTGCCGCATGACTGTGCTTCCAGATTAACGGTCGGATAATTATCCTCATAAGTAAGATTGAGGAATAGATCAGCCGCAGTGTATATCTCTGCAAGCTCCTTTACACTGTTTGTCCTTGTTATACCAATTATTCCTTCAGGCAGAGTTTTCAACTGATTATCTGACAATCCTACAAGAACTATTCTGTAACTGTCATCTATCATTTCTGACAGCTTTATAAAATCATCAAGTCCTTTTCGCTTTTCCCAAACACTTGCCACACCAAGAAGTATCTTTTTTTCTTCAAGATGATAGCGCTCTCTAAAATCACCATAAGTTGGCTTGAAAACATCCGTGTCGATGCCGTTGTTTATTACCTCGACGTTGTATTCACCCAAATAGGAGTCCTTAACAAGCTCGGCAAGCCATTTTGACGGAGTAATTATCGTCATATCGGGAACACCTGTCATGATCTCTTTTTTTCGTCTCCAGTTATTCGATGAATCGTCAGTATATGCTATGGGATATTCCTTAAGATTCGGGCAGTTGCCGCATCCGTTCTTCCATTTTGTACAGCCGGCAGCATCACAGTATGCACTGTGTCCCGTAAAAGCCCAGCAATCATGAAGTGTCCATAAAATACGCTTTCCACAGCTTTTCAGATAATCAAACAATATCTCAATATTCATATAATAGCCGTGTATGTTGTGCAAGTGTATAACATCAGGATCATATTCCCTGACCCATTCAATAAACTTCTTTGTTGCTTTCACTGAGCCAAATCCAACTTTATCAAACATTCTTGCCTTTAAACCGTGAAGTTTAACATCGAGGTCTGTTCCGATCCTGTAAGAATCTTTCCTGTACTTTTCAGGTGAAGTGTTCCTGCCGTATGCGATCCTGACCTCATGTCCCTGACCTGTCAGTATGTCATATATATCGGTACATATTCTACCTGTGCTTCCCGAACCGCAGAAGCTGTTTATCAATAAAATTTTCATTTTAACCACCAAAATAATTATAAAAGACTATTAATGTCTTTTTGACAGATCATGAGTTTCTCTCTGACAAACTCATGATTCTGTTTATCTCATTTGCAGTTTTTCTTTCTGATAAAAGAGTCAGATATTTTTCTAATTTGTCGATAACAACCTTTTTATCAAAATTGCTTTCAAAATATCTTTTAGCTCTCTCTCCGCAATCCGAATACTTTTCTTTGTGCTCAATAAATTCTGTGATAGCTCTTGCGTATCCGTCAACGTCATCAGCATTGACTGCAAGTCCGCATCTGCATTCTTCTATTATTTCCTTTGCACCGCCGTCCACCGCAGCTATGATCGGTTTTCCTGCCGACATATAGCCCTGCAGCTTGGCAGGAACTGTATTCGCCGCATATCCTATTTTAGACTCTGAGCAAAGCGTCAATAAAAATGCGTCCATCTTGGGGTATACTTCGTTGAGTGTTTCTTTTGGAACACGACCGTAAAATGTTACAGTATCGCTTATACCGAGTTCTTTTGACAGCTCAACACATGAATCATAGCTTGTACCGTTTCCGTATATATGTACACGAAATGGTTTATCTGTTTTGATCTTCGCAACAGCCTTCAGAATACACTCGATATTTTGCTGCTGACCTATATTTCCTGCGAAGATAAGATCTGTCTCCTCCTTGATTTTATCAGCAATGCAGTCGGAAATTTGCATCTTATCAGAATGCTGTGGAATATACACTATCTTGTCTTCATCGACCTTATTGACCGAAACAAGGTATTTCTTAAACGGCTTCGAGGTTATTCCCACAAGATCACCGCTTCCGTAAGCGTACTGACAATACTTTTTTACCAAGTAAAAAAGCGGATTCTTGTTGCCTACGCCCCATATCTTCATCTGATCGGGCCAGATGTCTATACAATAAAAAAGCAGAGGCTTTTTCAGTTTCTTTTTCAGAACTATACCGCCGGCACCCATGAAAATGGGGGCTGTCTGATACGAAAGAATTACATCTGCTTCATATTTATGAAAACGAGCGTACGTAGTCGAAGAAATCCAGAATGACAAATAATTCAGAACTCTGAAAAGAAATCCACGTCTTCTTGCTATAATAGGAACTCGGTGGATTTTAACCCCGTTCCTGACCTCGTCTCTGTTCTTACCGTGTTTATATTCTTCGGGGACTACACTTGTGGCATAGTCAGGCAGACCTGTAAGGACAGTAACATCATGCCCTCTTTTTACAAGTTCCTCTGCAATATCATTGATCAGAAAGTTTTCCGGCCAATAATACTGCCCAACAATTACAATTTTAATATAAAACGCCTCTCTTCAATGCCGTATTCCCAAGTACATCAGCAGTTTTTCGCACCAATAACGCAAAATACCGTTTTCCATAATATTTTTATATCTGTTTTTACAGAACGCTCTCTTATGTACTTTCTGTCAAGTTCGATCTGTTCTTCTTTTGTAAGATCGTTTTTTCCGAATATCTGCCAGTAGCATGACAAGCCCGGCTTCACAAGCAGCCTGTCGTCAGGGAGTTCAACCTGCTCTTCGGCGATGAACGGCCTTGGTCCGATAATTGACATATCTGATTTTAAAATATTGAACAGCTGTAAGAGTTCATCTATAGAGTATTTGCGAAGAAATGCTCCGATCCTTGTTACACGCGGGTCATCTGACATTTTAAAATTTGCCCCCTGATCCTCATTTCTCTCTTTCAGCTCTTCTCTGAGGCTGTCAGAGTTTGCACCCATTGTTCTGAATTTATAGATATTAAAGGTTTTTCCGTTTAAACCGACTCTGCTTTGTACATAAAAAGGAGAATGTCTGTCTTCTATCATGATAAGCAATGAAATGATAAGAAGAAACGGAGACAGCAAAATCAGAGCAGTCAATGATAAAACAATATCCCCCAAACGCTTTAAAACGCTGTAGACGGGCTTAGTTTCCAACTCGATTTTCTCGTCGTTAGTGTTTTTAAACTCAATTTCCCTCAGATTATTTTCTAAAACCCCAACCCTTGCCATAAATAACCGACCTTATTAGACACAATTTTCGCATAGTCTAAACTGCTGACTCAGTGATAACAAACTATGAATAATTTAATGAAAAAATTACAGCACGTTCCCGTAAAACGATGTAGATATTAAGCAGATCTTGTCCGTTTTTAGTGCTCTCAATTGAAAATAATATCATAAACGGAATTGCCTGTCAAGTATTATTTTGCTATAATTATACCGCAAGTTTTAGCAGTAGTTGGTCATCATATTTTTGCATAGATTATACATAAATATCCCCCCGTGACGAAGCCACAGGGGGAAAAGCTGTTTTTATATGTCCAATTGCAAAACTTTACATAACATAATAAAGCAAATAATCAGAAATTATTTATCTTTTTCATTTTTTATCAATAAATGTACTCGTTCAAAGCTTTCATCCATAAATCTTTTGAGTCATCATTTAAGTGGACTCCATCCACAGTATATTCAGGGTTCATTTCGCCAGAAAGCACATAAGCAGAATGTGTATCAATATAGGTTATACCATGTCTTTTCGCTATATCCTGTAGCTTTGAATTAAACCTGACTATATTCTCATTTGTTAATCCTCTTTTTTGTTTTTTATTTGAAATAGGAAGAACGCTTTGAATAAAAAGCTCCGCATCGGGATTATCTTCCGCTATCTCGCTGACCATTATCTCATACTCTTCAGCCAAATTATCTACACTGCATGAACCAAGACTGTTGACTCCGCCTTCAATAAAAATCTTTTCAGGTGAAAGATGACTGATCATAGCCGATCTCTTATGTATACCCGATAAAAAATCACCTGATAAGCCCAGATTAACTATTTTTTTATCTTTGTAATATCCCTGAAAGTTTTCATCGGTCGTCAGACTGTCACCAATAAAAACAATATCTGCATCATATTCCAGCTGATTTAAAGAACTTTCCCAACTTAAAAGAGTATAGTCGATCTCTTCAGATATCGGTAACCCTATTTTGGCAAGCATTCTCTGCGGCGTCATTTGTTTGACAAAAAGAAATCCTATAAAAGCGGATAATAGAATGCATAATATAAACAGTATCACTGTGAGACATAAAATTTTTTTATTTAAATCACATCTGTTTTTCATAAAAAAACTCCTCATTAATAACATACTCACTGATTATATCACAAATGCTCATGCACGTCAATTGTTTTTCGGTCATTAAAACATAAACATTATTTTTTAATATTGTTTGCAGGCGATAACCAATTATTTTTCTATTTTAAGCGGTTTATTGAAAAAATACTCTTGACATTACTGCAATAATATAGTATAATAAGGAACGGTAATCACTTTATTAATTTAAAGCTTTACAGATTTATAACTAAAAAACCGTAAAGCAACAGAAAGGTCGAGATATCAATGCAATCCCAAAGCGCTACAACCGCTACATTCGTCATACTTGCCATTTATGTCACTATTATGGTATGTATCGGAATCTATATGTCAAGGCGGACAAAATCCACCGAGGACTTCATGCTCGGAGGCAGAAGCGTAGGCTCCTGGCTAACAGCTTTTTCCTACGGTACTACTTATTTCTCAGCAGTCGTATTCATAGGCTATGCAGGTCAGTTCGGCTGGATGTATGGTGCTTCCGCTTCATGGATAGGATTAGGCAACGCAATTATAGGAAGCCTTATCCCCTTCTTCCTTATAGGAAAAAGAACTCGTCTTATGACGAATCACCTCGGTGCAAAAACTATGCCCGAATATTTTGAGCGCAGATTTGACTCCAAGTCTCTCAAAACAGCATCAGCTCTTATCGTTTTCATCTTCCTTATCCCTTATACCGCTTCGGTCTATAACGGTCTTTCACGTCTTTTCGGTATGGTATTTGACCTCGGAGACAACGGCGCGACCTACATAATCATCGCAATGGCTGTTCTTTCAGCTGTTTATGTAACACTCGGCGGCTATAAGGCAACAGCTCTCAACGACTTCTTCCAGGGAATAATCATGCTTATCGGAATCGGAACCGTTGTAGCACTTACAGTTCAGAAAAAAGACGGCCTTTCAGCTGCACTCAGCGCTCTGAACGATATTTCCGACGCAAAGACTCCAAAGGGTACACTCGGTTCGCTCTTCGGACCTGATCCCATTAACCTGCTCGGAGTTGTTATCCTCACATCACTCGGTACATGGGGACTTCCTCAGATGGTCCAGAAGTTCTACGCTATAAAGGACGAACAGGCTATCAAGAAGGGCGCTGTCATCTCCACAATTTTCGCTGTCGTTGTTGCAGGCGGCTCATACTTCATGGGCGGATTTGTAAGACTTTACTGTACACTCGGCGGTGATCTTGACAAGACACACATTGAAGAAGTCAATGGCAAGCCTGTATACGATACAATGGTGCCTGCACTTCTTGATCAGGCTCTCCCGAATATCCTTATCGGACTTGTTGTAGTACTTGTTCTTTCTGCTTCACTTTCAACTCTCTCATCGCTTGTTCTCACATCAAGCTCAACTCTTACGAACGATCTTATCAAGCCTCGTATCAAGAACTTTGACGACAAGCATCAGGTTATGTTCATGCGAATATTTATTGCGGTCTTCCTTCTTATCTCCGTAATAATCGCCTGCAACAAGAACGCTTCCATATCCACTCTCATGTCATACTCATGGGGAGCACTTTCAGGCGCATTCCTCGGACCATTCCTCTACGGTCTTTTCATGAAGAAGGTCTCAAAGGCTGCCTGCTGGACAAGCTTCATCACAGGCGTGGGCATCAGCGTTATTCATATGGTACTCTTCAGCCTTAACATAGAAGCATTCAGCGGCATCAAGCAGTCGATCATTGATCTTAACTGTCCGCTTTCACTGTTATCACCTATCAACGCAGGTGCATTTTCTATGATACTTTCACTTATCATCGTACCTGTTGTAAGCTTATTTACAGCAGCTCCCGATAAAAAGACAGTTGACAACGCATTCAGCAGTCTTACTACAAGCAAATAAGATGAATTGAAATTACCAAAGCCCTTGATGCGGAATAGTTAATTATTCCGTATCAAGGGCTTTTTATTTATCAGTTCGCTGTCAGTCTTGAATTGCTTTCAAAACCTTTTTTCTGATTTCCGTAAATGAATGTGTCCTCCTGAAGTGTGAGCTTCATTCTTATATCCTGTCCGTTTCGCGCTACAGTTATCGAAATGGTATCCCCTGCCTTGAACTTGTTTTTGATATCATTGAGTTCCTGTGCAGTTGATACAGCATTGCCGTCGATGTCGATTATTATATCGCCCACTTTTATTCCTGCAAGCTCGGCTGCACCGCCCTCCTGAAGGGACATAACATAAACTCCGACAGGGATATTCCAGTACCTTGACTGAGCTTCAGTAATATCTCTCGTACTTACAATACCATGATTCGGTCTTCCTGTAACGTATCTGTAGTTTATGAGGTCGTCAATTATGACCTTTGCTTCCTTTATCGGTATAGCAAAGCATAATCCCTCAACACTTGCAGAGCTGCTGTAGCTTGAAGACATTTTTGCGGAATTGATGCCGATGACTTGTCCGCAGCTGTTTAGAAGAGGTCCGCCGGAATTTCCGTTATTAATGGCAGCATCCGTCTGAATAAGGTTCATTTTCTTTTCGTTTATATCAATTTTTCTGTTAAGGGCAGAAACTATTCCGCTTGTTACAGTTCCGAAAAGATCAAATCCAAGCGGATTTCCCACCGCTATAACAAGCTCGCCGACTCTGAGATCATCACTGT
This sequence comes from uncultured Ruminococcus sp., assembly GCF_946415235.1. Lineage (GTDB taxonomy): Bacteria > Bacillota > Clostridia > Oscillospirales > Ruminococcaceae > Ruminococcus. The sequence goes on from NZ_CAMKRR010000006.1 coordinate 35,833, forward strand.
CACCGAGAACAGCAGGCTTAAGCTTTGTTTCATTGACCTTCAGTACAGCTATATCGGTTTCGGGGTCAAAGGCGATTATATTGGCTTCATGTTCGGTCTCATCGCTGAAAAGCACCTTTACATCAACAGCTTCGCCTGCATCATAAGTCTCGTCATAGACTACATGAGCATTCGTAACGATATAACCGTCATCGGTTATAATGAAACCAGTACCTGTTTTCCTCATGATCTCCGTTTGCGGCTCATCGTTCCAGCCCCATATACTGAACGTCTGGCGGGGGGTATACTCAAATGACGAAGCAACTCCGACAACAGACGGCATTATTGAATCGACAATATCAGGCAGCGGCTTTGCATCAGATCTTGCAGCCAGTTCAATAAGGCTCGGCATCTCTTTATCATCTGAAGGCTTTTCGTTTTCGGCAGTATCTACAGGTATATCCCTTGAAACGCTCTTAACGCTGTCCCCTGAGAACTCCTTAAGTTCGTTCTTTGATGCATTCAAAAATTTATACATCTTTACAACTCCGAAGCTCAAGGCTGCGAAAATAATAACGGTCGCAGCACATTTAAGAACAAGACCTGCCTTTCTCTTACCTGCGGAAGTGGTTACATTCTCTGTATTCTCCGAAGCATATGAATATGACCTCGAATCATACCTGTTTTCATTTATATCAGGATCATCGGAAGTTTCATTATCAGCGCTGCTATAATTAACTTCATAATCGCTTTTTTCGCTGAATAGCTCATCCGAGCGATAATTATCATCACTGTTGTAATTATCCTTCATCCTGTTCATCCTTTCAGATACAATACTCTATAATATATTATAAGCATTTTTGTGATAATTATATGATAAAGCTGGGAAAAATATATTTTCCTATCCGTTTTTATAATATAAAGTATTCTTAAGAAATGAGCAGATATATTATAAACAAAACCCCGACAAACGTCGGGGCTGTTTGTTACTATTTAATTTTTAAAGCGACTTTCATCACTTAGCTAAATTACCCTTTGGACTCACCCTTTCGGATCAGATTTTAAATGTGTACCTCTTTTTCAATGTACATCATTCCTTTATATAAAGTAATCAAGCAATTCAAAAATTACTCCATCGGAATCACCTATAAAATTGTATTTGTCCGAAAATGCCGAACATCATGCAAGTTCATAAAGTAATAACCTATTTTCTCATTGGACTCAACCTTTACTAAAAGATTTTTTCGCAATATATCTAAAGACTTATTGTCGAAATTTCAGATAACTCTGTATCTAAATTTTTCACATGAAGCCGTTTAGATCAGCAAACGTCAGCTTCATAATTGAATTGTTAAGCCTTTTTGAGCTCTTTTCAATGGAACAAGCCCGAAGCCTATATTCCCTCTTAATGAAATCCAATTACTCAGCAAGCCCGCCGGCTTCACGCTGCTGTGCGAACTTTCCTTCCATTGGACTCACTCTCCCTTCCGCGTATATTCATTTACATTGAGGTCTCCCTCAGTCCAAGTAAATGCAGCTCGGATCACTCTCATGAGCTTTCCTTTTCCTTGATTATATATTACCACACTTTGTGTGAAAAGTCAATAGAAATAATAGCTCTATCACATATTTTTCATGCAAATCGGCATATATAACAAAGAATCAAGCTATCAACTGTTTAATATCACAATGAATTCTTCATGTAACTTCCTCTTGATTTTTAAGCGATATTAGTGTATAATATAGCTATAAAAAAAGGCTTTCGCCGGATTGGAGAATGATTATGTCAGAAATGAATGAGTATACTCCCGACTTATTTGAGCTTATAGATGAGGAAGGAAACAAAAAACAGTTTGAGCTTTTCGATGCTGCCGAGATCGAAGGCGAACAGTACTATGCAATGCTTCCCGCTGTTGAGGATGAAGATTTCCTTGATTCAGACTGTGATCTTGTTATACTTAAGTCCATCGAAGAAGACGGAGAAGAGATACTTGCATCTATAGATGACGACGATGAATTTGAAATGGTATCGCGTTTCTTCCTTGAACGTCTTGACGACACCATGGATGACTCTTTTGATGATTGAATTTTACCAATTTTTTACCATTTTACATAATTTTGCTATTGATTTTTCCGAATGATTGTGCTATAATATATATAGAAAAGAAAAAGCAAAATTTCTGCCTTGTGCGAGTAATTATAGTTTTTATAATCCAACACATAATTCAAGGGAATTCGTCTCCGTATGTGGACTGCAGACCTCCCGCCCTGCGGAAGAAGGGAGCGAGAAGCATAAGGGCGTTTACCCACCTGCTTAGTGCGGGTTTTATGCACTATATGACGGCAAGGCGGATTTTTATACTCAACGAAAAACGGTCTCCGATTTCGGAGACCGTTTTTTTATTGCTGATAATTATGACTTTGCTTTAAAACCATATCCTTTACTTTCATGAGCGAAGTCGTTGTGCTTCTCTCATTCTCTGAGAGCTTCATGGTTATAAACTTTATGGTCTCCTCATAATCGGGGATCATTATATGTTCAAGTGCGTTTACACGGCGGCGTGTCTTTTCGATCTCGTCAGCCATGAGCTGGCACGACTTTTCTATTTCCGCAAGCCGTATCATTTTCGGAAAGACCGCACTGAGAGAGCTTACCGCACCGTCAAGGTCTATAGATGTGAACGCCATACCGTATGAATAGATATCGTTTGAATCTCCCGAACGATATTTCGTCTTGAATTCGGGGATATAAACGCTCATTACGTTTTTTTCGCTCACCTCAAGCTCTACTTCCTGCTTTGGAAGCATAAGGGCTGTTTCAAGCACCTCACGCTGCATGACAGAGCCTGCAACTGCCATATATCGGTTTGCGTCCTTTATGGCAGCTTCCACCTCTGTACGAAGCTGACGGTTTTCCCTTATAAGGTTCATGAACTGCCTCATAAGTTCATCACGCTTGTCCTTCAGCAGCTTGTGTCCCCTTCTTGCGGAGACAAGCTTCTTTTTTAGCTTGCTGAGCTCCATTCTGGTCGGATTAACATTCAGTCTTGCCAATCAAACCACCTCATTTCTGAGTATCATAATACTTAACGAGGTACTCCTCACGTATTCTTCTGAGCTCGCTCCTCGGGAGCATTCTGAGCAGCTCCCAGCCGATAGCAAGCGTATCTTCGATACTTCTGTTGTTCTCAAAGCCCTGTGAAACATACTTTTTCTCGAATTCATCCGCAAACTTTGCGTATATAAGGTCTGTGGGAGTAAGAGCTGCCTCACCGAGAACGACCATGAGCTCCTTTGCGTCCTTTCCTCTTGCGTATGCAGAGAAAAGCTGATTCATGGTGTCGGAATGATCTGCTCTTGTCTTGCCCTCGCCTATACCCTTATCCTTAAGACGGGAAAGCGACGGAAGTACGTCAACAGGCGGGTTTACTCCCTTTCTGTAGAGCTCACGTGAAAGAATTATCTGTCCCTCTGTGATATATCCCGTAAGGTCAGGGATCGGGTGAGTCTTATCGTCCTCGGGCATCGTAAGGATAGGTATCATGGTGATACTACCCTCTTTGCCGTTCTGACGGCCTGCGCGCTCATATATAGTCGCAAGATCGGTATACATATATCCGGGATAGCCTCTTCTTCCCGGAACCTCCTTACGTGCTGCCGAAACTTCACGAAGTGCGTCGGCATAGTTGGTGATATCCGTAAGGATAACAAGTACGTGCATCCCCTTCTCAAATGCAAGATACTCAGCCGCAGTAAGAGCCATTTTAGGCGTTGCAAGACGCTCGATAGCCGAATCGTTAGCAAGATTTATAAAAAGTACCGTTCTGTCAAGCGAACCTGTGCTCCTGAAGCTCTGTACAAAGTACTCGGATTCCTCAAAGGTGATACCCATTGCAGCGAATACAACAGCAAACTGCTCGTCTTTTCCGCGTACCTTTGCCTGACGTGCTATCTGTGCCGCAAGCTGTGCATGGGGCAGACCACTTGCTGAGAAGATAGGGAGCTTCTGACCTCTTACAAGAGTGTTAAGTCCGTCTATGGCAGAAACACCGGTCTGTATGAACTCCTGAGGATATCTTCTGGCAACGGGATTCATAGGAAGTCCGTTTACGTCAAGGCGCATTTCGGGGATTATCTCGGGACCATCATCAATAGGTCTGCCGAGGCCGTCGAAAACTCGACCCAGCATATCCTCGGATACTCCGAGCTCCATCTGATGACCCGTGAAAACAACGCTGCTGTCCTGCAAGTTTATACCTGCCGCATTCTCAAAAAGCTGAACAAGGGCATTCGTACCGTTTATCTCAAGTACACGGCATCTTCTCTTTTCGCCGTTTTTGAGCCTTATCTCAGCAAGCTCGCCATAGGTTACGTTCTCAACATCCTTTACAAGCAGCAGAGGACCTGCCGCTTCTTCGATGGTTCTGTATTCTCTTGGCATCAGTCTTCCTCCTTGTCAAGCAGCTCATTGAGCTCTGAGGAGATCTCCACTGAGAGCTTTTCAAATTCTGCATCTGTATTTTTTTCTTCGATATACTTGAAACGGCCTATTTTTTCTCTGACCGCAAGATTTGCAACAGCTTCTATATCCGCGCCTTTTTGTATGCTTTCAAAAGCTTCATCATTGAAATTAAGGATTAGCTTCATCATATAAAGCTGCTTTTTCAGGCTCGTATACGTATCCACCTCATGGAAAGCAAGCTGATGCAGGAAGTCCTCACGTATAGAACGTGCTGTTTCCATTTTCAGTCTGTCATTAGGTGAAAGCGCGTCCATACCGACAAGCTTTACTATCTCCTTGAGCTCCGATTCGTCATGGAGTATCTCCATAAAACGCGCTCTGCACTTCATCCAGTCCTTGGATACATTGTTATTGTACCAGTTCGCAAGTGAATCAGCATAGAGAGAATAGCTCGTCAGCCAGTTTATCGCAGGGAAATGTCTCTGATATGCAAGGTTGGAATCAAGTCCCCAGAACACTTTTACGATACGCAGAGTAGCCTGCGAAACAGGCTCGGATATATCACCGCCCGGAGGCGAAACTGCTCCGATAACAGAAAGAGCTCCCTCTCTTCCGTCGGAACCGTTGGATATAACTCTTCCCGCACGCTCATAGAACTGTGCAAGACGGCTTCCGAGGTATGCAGGATAACCTTCGTCACCGGGCATTTCCTCAAGACGTCCCGACATCTCACGGAGAGCCTCAGCCCATCGTGAGGTGGAGTCAGCCATAAGAGCTACGGAATAGCCCATATCACGGTAATACTCCGCAATAGTGATACCTGTATATACCGAAGCCTCACGGGCTGCAACAGGCATATCCGATGTATTTGCAATGAGAACTGTACGTTCCATAAGGGATTTTCCCGTATTAGGGTCAATGAGCTCGGGGAATTCGTTAAGAACGTCCGTCATTTCGTTGCCGCGCTCTCCGCAGCCGATGTATACGATTATGTCTGCCTCTGCCCACTTTGCGAGCTGATGCTGAGTAACAGTCTTGCCGCTTCCGAAAGGTCCGGGGATAGCCGCAACTCCTCCCTTTGCTATCGGGAAAAGACAGTCTACGACTCTCTGACCTGTTACAAGAGGCATATCGGGAGAGAGCTTTTTCTGATAGGGTCTTCCGCGGCGTACAGGCCATTTCTGAATAAGTGAAAGCTCCCTGTCACCTTTTGCGGTCTCAATCACACAAACGGTATCATCTGCATGGAATTCGCCCTCGGATATGGACTTTACGGTTCCTTCAACTCCGTTCGGCACCATTATCCTGTGAAGAACGATGTCTGTCTCGGGAACGGTTCCGATGATATCACCGCCAATGACCTTATCTCCTTTTTTCACTGAAGGAGTGAATTTCCAGAGCGGTTCTCTTTTAAGTGACGGAACTTCAACGCCTCTTTGCAGATTGTTTCCGCAGACCTTTCTGATCTCATCAAGAGGACGCTGTATACCGTCGAAAATGCTTCCGATAAGACCGGGTCCGAGCTCAACGCTCATGGGCTCGCCCGTTGATTCAACGTTCTCGCCTGTTCCGAGACCCGAAGTCTCCTCGTATACCTGTATTGAAGCACGGTCACCGTGCATTTCGATTATCTCGCCTATAAGACGTTTATCACTAACACGGACAACGTCGAACATATTGGCATCTCTCATGCCTTCGGCAACTACAAGAGGTCCTGATATTTTTACGATAGTACCTTTACTGTTCATTTCTGCTTATCCGCCTCTTTCTTAATTTAATATATCTGAACCGACAGCCTTTTCAACTGCCTCGTGGAGCGCTCTCATGCCTTCGCCCGTATTTCCCTCTATTGCAGGGATAAGAACGATGGATGGCAGCTTGCTGCTCCTGTATTTATTTATCGTATCCTTTACAAGTGCCGCAGCAGGTTCTGTAATGTATATCACAGCAAAATCATTGGCTGCAAGTCTTGATATGAGCTTTGTTATCTTTTCGGGTTCAGTCTCACGGAAAACCGAAAGCCCGAGAGCTGCAAAGCCCGAAACACTGGCACTGTCACCGATCACAGCAGCTTTATACATACAGCTTTCTCATCCTTTCCGTGATAGTTTCCTTATCTGCACCGAACTCCTTGCATACGGAAAGTATCCTGATATTCTTGATCTCGGCTTCCTTTGCAATATAATATGCAGCAAGAGGATCCGAACCGAACGCCTGCATCCTTGCAGTTTCGGCAAGCTCCATGATAACGTCATCGCACCACTTTTCATACTTTGCGGCAGAGTCCCTTAGCAATGCTGCCACGCTGCTGTAAGGCGTACCTTCGAGAAATGTAAAAAGGGATTCCGTTCCGCCAAGTGCAGCTTTGAGGAGCGGCTCCTTTTCGAGGTCGCTGCTTCCGCAGATAGCGTTTTCCATAAACTGTGCCGACTTGTTCAGTATACTGCATCTGTAGGCAGTCTTTATATCCGCACAGGCTGTAACAAGCTGAGAGTACTTCTGCATAAACTCGCTCCCGAAATCAGCTGCGCTCTTCTGCATTGCCTGCATAGACGCCTTGTCTATCAGAGAATCCGAAAGCTGGCCGTCAAGGGTATTGGTCACCAGCTCATAGGCTTCCTCGGCAGCTTTCCGCATATACTCCGGCAAAAGGCTGTAATCCTTTTTGCTTATAGCTTCAGTGAGCACGGAAAGCTCCACATTAGACGGTGAGATATAATAATCTGACGGGTCTCTGTTCGATATCACAGCTTTCAGGACAGCTTTCAGATTATGGAAATCGTTCTTATAAAGAAGTATTTCGAGCTCTTTGCAGTCAGGAGCATATTCATGGAGCATCTCCCATACAGAGACCAGTGTCTCACCGCTTGAAGAACCGACCTTTGAAGCTATGACAGCCTCCATCTCAGCTCTGCTCTTTGAGTTTATAAGCTGGTCGATATCATTTTTCGAGAGAAGAGTGTTCTCCATAGCTCTTACAGCTCCGACAGCATTTGCATACTTTGTTCCGCTCATAGTATCACCTACCCGAACAGCACTCTTGCAGCCGTGTCACGCACAGCTTCTTTTTCGGATTCTATTATGGAACAGAAGCTGCAATTCTCTGATATCAGTCCGTATGTGAGAATAAAGCCGTCCTCGATATCGGCAGCTTCTTTTGATACCGTGATCTCTCCGCCCTTTTTCTTTGCAAGCTCATTCAGCTTGCTTTCATAATCGGCTGGAAGTCTCGAAAGGTCCTTGCCCCCGAAAGAGATCACTCCCTTATCTGCCCTGATATGGCGTTCTGCAAGTTTGGTCATAAGCTCAAAGTACTCTTTATCCGAAAGCGACCTGAGCTTGCTCACGGTTTTTTCAACAGCCTGATCTATAAGCTCCACCTTGCAGGCAAGTATTCGGCGCTTCATTGCAGCATCTGCAGAATTGCAGGAATTTTCAAAGTCCTTTTCCGCCTGAGCAGTGGATCTGTTCATGAAATCTTCGTATGCCTTCTGCGCTTTCTTGTCACCCTCTGCTTTTATTGCGTTTGCTTTGCTTACAGCTGCTTTTATAAGAGAATCTTCTGTCTGTTTCTGCTGAGCGTCAATGAGGTTAAGGATCTCGTCAAGTCCTGACATATCTCCACCTCCATTATACACTGATCTTCATTATTATAAGTACTGATACAAGAAGTGCAAGGATAGCATAGGTCTCGACCATAGCAGCCATGATGATAGCCTTGCCGTTATGCTCGGGCTTCTTTGCGGTAATGCTTACACCTGCCGCAGCAGCTCTTCCCTGCATGATACCCGAGATGAGACCAACAACTGCTATAGGGAGAGAAGCTGCAAGAAATGCAAGACCCTGCTGTACAGTAAGTTCAGCTGCATTTCCGCTGAGTACATTTGTACGGATAAGGATGAACATTGCAGCGATAAGTCCGTAAAGTCCCTGAGTACCCGGAAGGAGCTCAAGAAGAAGGACCTTGCTGAATTTTGAAGGATCGACAGAAACAACTCCTGAAGCCGCTTCACCTACAAGGCTTACTCCCTTTGCAGAACCTATTCCTGCAAGAAGTGCTGCAAGCGCAGCTCCTATTAAAGCTAATACTAATCCGTTAGTCATTTGAATTTTCCTCCTTGAATTTTATATACTTTGTATTTACCGTAAGCGGTGAGAATTCACGTCCGCCTCCGGTATAGAATTTACTGAAAAGCTCAACGAACTGAAGTCTGTCCGTATGGACATATGCACCAAGCAGATTTATCGCAAGGTTCGCTATATGACCTACCACAAATACAATTATCAGTACAATAAGCTTTACTATTTTGTTCTCGGGCATCGTGCCGATAAGGTTTATAACGCTCGCTATGGAACCTGTTGCAAGTCCGAGAGCAAGCAGACGGGAATAGGAAAGTATGTCTCCGAAATAGCCTGTAGCCGTATTATACAGCGCATACAGACCGCCAAAGAACTTTCCGAATACTGATTTTGAAGTCCTTCCCGCAGTAAGTACAAGGATTATCACGCCTGCGATAAGCATATACAATCCTATCGTGCTGAGCGCCTCCGGGACCGTCACGAACATTCCCGCACCCACAGGTGCTATGCCAAGTACTATAAGATATATCGGCAGTGCGTCCAATACTGCATCAAGCTTTTTGCCTGTATCCCATGTCATCTTGAACGCGACAGCCACACCGAGCAAAAGATGCAGTATTCCGAGTCCGAAGGATACCAGCAGCAGCTTTACAGGATCCGTAATAGGCTCAAACCATAAGGCAGTGCTGCCTATCTCCTTATCAAAGAACTCCCTCGCAACTACCTGTACGATATCTCCGAACCAGCTTCCGAAAAGAGCTCCCCAGAATATAGTGGATACGCCGCAGTTTCGGAACATAGTCAGCGTCTTCTTCATAGTGGTCTCAAGCTTGAATTTCCTGAGCGCTATGGTAGTTCCTATTACCATAAGAAGTCCGTAGCCTGCATCGGAAAGCATCATTCCGAAGAAAAGATAATAGAAAAACGACATTATGGGAGTAGGATCAATATCGCCCTTTCCCGGCATTGCGTACATTTTTGTTATCTCTTCTATAGGCGTTGAAAATCTGCTGTTTTCAAGCAGAACAGGTACATCATCGTCGTCTGACGGATCGGTGAATGTTATCGCAGCAGTATATTTGGCTTCTATTTCGTTTTTTAGGCTATCCGCATACTTTTCGGGAATATAGCCGTTAAGAACAAAAGTGTTCTCGGTAAAGCCAAGGTCGCTCAGGGCGTCGTACTTTTCCTTTCTCATTTGCAGGTAATCTATGACAAATCTGAGCTTCTGCCTGTTTTCCGCAAGCTTTGTGATATTCTCCTTAGCTTTTTCAGACTCATCGTTAAGATTGTCTATCTCGGCAGTGTATTCCGCAATAAGCTCCTTCGGAGTCATGCTCTCGGGCTCGGAAACATGAGCAAAAGCAAGCCTGCGGAGTATATCCTCCGCTTCATCATAAACATCCTTGCTGCAAATGATGAATACATTTGTCTGATCCTTAGTCGAGCTTATTACCTCAACACTGCAATTCTCGGGAAGCTTTTCCTCAAGCTCCTCAGAAGCTGTCAGATAAGGCAGGGTTCCGATAAACGCTGAGGTCGTTGCAGTACCTTTGAAATTCAAAGGAACGTCAAGGTTCTTCCAGCGCTCGAGCATATCACACTTTATTTGCAGCTGGGATGCCGAATTTGCAGAATCGGTAATATAACGCTGATTTTTTATTATCTCGCCGGCAGCTCCCATGACCTGTTCCATATGCATGGCTTCTTTTCCGAATTCATGCTTTTCGACCTCGGTCCTTCCGCCGAGAAGGTCGTTTAAGGAAGCTTTCTCAGGAGCATAATTGTCAATTATCTCCAGTGCCTGCGCCGCTGTATTTCTGAACTTGTCAAACTCACCCACAACAGCAGTGACATTGGTATTTTCAAGCTCCTCGTCGTTGTTTTCCGTTATCTCAACAACACCGCGGCGCTGAAGGAGCTCAATTATCTTCTTGCTGTCTGTCAGCATAGCTATGAGCTCTATCTTCTTCATTTTTAACTTCGCCATTTATTGCATCACTCTCCTTTACAAGGTCGGATCTCAGAAATAGCGTTCGATTATCTCGTCAACAGCCCTGTTCATGTTTTTTTCGGCCTGCTGTCTTATACTGTCAATCTTTTTCTGACATTCAGCTTCGGCGCTTTTACTGTATTCCTCAAGCTTTTTATCATAATCCGATTTAAGCTTTGATAGCTCCGAATGTGCATCACTCAGCCTTTTCTGTACAGCAAGCTGCGACTTGCCCGAAGCGGAATTAATTATTTCGTCTCGCTGCCTGCGGGCTTCTGCATTCTTTTTATCAGAAAGAGCTTCGGCTTCAAGGATCTTCTTTACAGCTTCCGATGCCATAGATACGCCTCCTTAAAAATGACCATCGGTCATTTGATGATCTAATTATAGCATTTCCTCTTCAAATAGTCAATAGCTATATAGTTAATAAAGCCTAACAAAAAGACATAGGGAGCTAACCTACAGACAGCTCCCTACAAAATTATTAAACCTACAGTTAATATTATACTCCTTTTTAAGAAAAAAGTCAATAAAAATCTTCGAAATATTTTGATTTTTTAGTATGATCAAACACCAAATATCTCATATTCCCCTGTTTTTAGAGAAATAGACTTATAATCGCCTTTTTCAAGAGTATTCTCCCGTGCGTTAATATACGCATTCAGTATCGCACGGCTCATATTCGTGATATCGGTGCGCTTTACAGCTTCCTCAGGAGTAAGCAGCAGTACCTCACTGTTTTCGTACCCATCGGAATGAGGCTCGCCCGAAATATATTTAAGGCGGAACACTATTATCCACTGTTCTGCACGGAACTGCACGGCAAAAACCGACTCTGCCGCTGCATTGACGCCTGTTTCTTCGAACAATTCCCTTTTGACGGCGTCTGACGGAAGCTCGCCTTCCTTTACATATCCGCCGGGAATAAGTATACGCTCCTTTGCGGGACCATATGTGTGCCTTACAAAGAGTATCTTACCGCCGATATCAACGATACCGCATACAGCGTAAAAGCGATTACTCATCTTCTTTTTTCACTACACTTATGCCGAGCACTTCAAGGCTTTCATCATCAACGGAAGAAGGACATTCTGACATAAGCTCACTTGCGTTCTGTACCTTCGGGAATGCGGTTACGTCTCTCAGACTGTCAGCCTTGCACATTATCATTGCAAGACGGTCAAGACCGATTCCCATACCACCGTGAGGCGGAGCGCCATAGCGGTAAGCATCAACAAGGAAGCCGAACTTTGCCTGTATCTCTTCGTCAGTCATACCAAGAGCTTCAAACATCTTCTGCTGGAGCTCAAAATCGGTTATACGCATAGAGCCGCTTGAAAGCTCTGTTCCGTTAAGGACGAGATCCCATGCCTTTGCGCGTACATTGGCAGGATCGGTATCAAGGTACCCGAGGCACTCTTCCATAGGCATAGTAAACGGATGATGTGCAGCTACCCACGTGTTGTTCTCATCGTCATGCTCAAAGAACGGCATTTCCGTGATCCAGAGGAAATTATACTGATCCTCGGGGATAACTTCCATTCTCTTTCCGCAGATAAGTCTGATCGCACCGAGAGTTGCAAGTACGGTCTTGGTCTTGTCTGCACAGATAAGCACAAGGTCTCCCTCATGTGCATCAACAGCAGCGCATATCTTTTCAAGCTCGCCGTCAGCAATGAACTTCTTGAACGAACAGTTAGGCTCGTCTGCCCAGCGGATGTATGCAAGTCCCTTTGCACCTATTCCCTTTGCGTGTTCAACGAGCTTGTCGATCTCCTTGCGAGTATAAGTCGCAGCGCCGTTCTTTACGTTGATTGCACGTACAGAACCGCCCTCCTCGATGGCATTTCTGAACACAACAAAGTCGATATCCTTTACAGTGTCTGTGATATCCTGTATCTCAAATCCGAAACGTGTATCCGGCTTGTCCGAGCCGTAACGGTTCATAGCGTCTGCAAATGTAAGTCTCTGAAGAGGAAGCTGAACATCAACATTTATTACTTCCTTGAAAACTCTCTTGATAAAGCCTTCAACGCACTCCTGAATATCCTCTGCGTCAACAAATGACATCTCAAGGTCTATCTGAGTAAATTCAGGCTGTCGGTCAGCTCTCAGATCCTCGTCACGGAAGCAGCGTGCAAGCTGTATGTATCTGTCATATCCCGATACCATAAGGAGCTGCTTATAGATTTGCGGAGACTGAGGAAGAGCGTAGAACTTGCCCTGATGAACTCTCGAAGGGATAAGGTAGTCTCTTGCGCCCTCGGGAGTCGATTTCATCATCATGGGAGTTTCTATCTCAAGGAAACCGTTTTCGTAGAAATACTCACGTGTTACCTTTGCGATCTCATGACGCATAATGATATTCTGCTGGAGCGGTGCGCGTCTGAGATCGAGATAACGGTACTTCAGACGAAGCTCGTCATTAACCTTTGTTTCGTTAACGATCTCAAAAGGAGGAGTCTGAGCCTTTGCAAGTATCCTTAAATCCGTTACGAATATCTCAACATTGCCTGTTTTCAGCTTGTCGTTCTTGCTTTCACGCTCGCGTACCTCGCCCTTTGCCATAAGAACGTACTCGCTCTTGCATGAAGCTGCCTTTTCAAACAGTTCACGGTCAGTCTCGTCGTTAAAGAGCAGCTGAACAACGCCTGTTCTGTCTCTGAGAACTATGAATATAACGCCGCCTTTATCTCTTATCCTGTCTACAAATCCGCCTACTACGACTTCTTTTCCAGCTTCGGTCACTTCTCCGCAGTAATGTGTGCGCTTGAGACCTTTCATACTGTCTGCCATTTTTATTTGTCCTCCCCTGTGAATGAAAATAATGAACCTGACTCGTCATCCATTGTATCGAGCATTTTATTAAAGTATTCGTTCTCAAAATTAGCGGTGAATTTATCATTAAGGAGGAGTTCAATCTCCTTTCCGCTTTCCATTTCCTTAAGCTTTGCCTTTCCGCATTCAAGCTCGTTATCGCCGAGTACCATTGTGTAAACAGCGCCTATCTTGTTTGCGTACTTCATCTGAGCCTTTATCCCTCTGCCCATAAGATCGTATTCGGCACGGTAGCCGAACTCACGAAGTCCCTTGACAAGCTCCATAGCCTTGACCAGTGAAGCTTCGCCCATTGTAGCGAAATATATATCGCAGGTCTTGGGAGTGAGATAATCGCAGCCCTGCTTGTCCATAACGAGCAGAAGTCTCTCAAATCCCATACCAAAGCCAAGAGCGGGGACGTGCTGTCCGCCCAGCTGTTCGATAAGGCCGTCATATCTGCCGCCTGCACAAACAGTTCCCTGTGCGCCGATCTCTGTCGTGATAAACTCAAATACGGACTTTGTATAATAATCAAGTCCGCGAACTATCTTCGGATCGACAATATACTCTATATCAAAGCCTGTAAGATACTTTTTAAACGCTTCAAAATGCTCCCTGCATTCATCACACAGATAATCGAGTATGAGCGGAGCATCCTTGCCGATCCCCTTGCATATGGGGCTCTTGCAGTCAAGAAGCCTCATTGGATTCTTGACAAGTCTTTCCTTGCAGGTATCACAGAGCTCTTCCTTATGCGGCTCAAAATAAGCACGGAGAGCCTCATGATACTTTGCACGGCATGACGGGCATCCGATAGAGTTTATGTGGAGCTCTATATTCTTAAGTCCCAGCCTGTCGAGGATGGTCTTTGCAAGAAGTATCACCTCTGCATCTGCGGAGGGTGCGGGACTTCCTGCCATTTCAACGCCGAACTGGTGGAACTCGCGAAGTCTTCCTGCCTGCGGACGCTCATGACGGAAGCATGAGAGCATATAGTATACCTTCTGTGGCAGTGCCTCGTTCAAAAGGCCGTTCTGGAGCATTGCGCGTATAGTGCCTGCCGTACCCTCGGGACGGAGAGTAAATTCGGTCTCCTTGGCCTTGACGGTGTACATTTCCTTCTGAACTACATCAGTTGTTTCACCGACAGAACGAAGGAAAAGATCCGTATTTTCAAAGGTTGGTATCCTGATCTCGGAAAATCCGAAGCTTTCGGCGGTCTCACGGGCTATTTTTTCAATAGTGTGCCATTTGTAGACATCCTTCGGCAGAACGTCCTCTGTTCCGTTGGGGCGTTTGATATTAATTGCCATATATTTCAAGCCTTTCCTGTTTGTTTTTACATGAAAATTGTCCCTTTGAAAGGGACAATTGAAGTTTTAGATACTCGGATTACCGACTTCACGCCAATCGAGATCGCCTCTTTCGAGAGCAAGGATGAGCGCTTCTGCGGTAGCGATGTTTGTTGCAACAGGCACGTTATGAACATCACAGAGTCTGAGAAGATTCATGCCGTGAACGTCTGCTGCCTTTGGATTTATAGGATCGCGGAAGAAGAGAAGAACGTCAACTTCATTGCATGAAAGGAGTGCAAGTATCTGCTCTGCTCCTCCCTGACCGCTGAGATACCTCTTGATAGGGAGCCCTGTAGCTTCACTTACCTGCTTGCCTGTTGTATTTGTAGCAATAAGAGTATGCTTTGAGAGGATTCCGCAGTAAGCGCTGCAGAATTGTACCATAAGCTCTTTTTTCGCATCATGTGCTATAATTGCGATTTTCATTTTTATACCCTTTCCCCGCTGAGCGGAATATATTTCATGTTTTTATACAGTTTTTACTGTGAGCGGAACAAATTCTCCGCCAAGACGTTTTGAGATAGCATCGAAAGCCCTGAGAGCTTCGCTGTCGGTAGGGATCGGATTACCCTTTCCTGTAGCTACCGTCATTTTGAAGTCATCGGGAATTACTCCGATAAGCTGAACTCCGACCTTATCAATGATCTCATCGAGATTCGAGATAAGCTCCGCGCCAATTATTTTTTTGCTTATCTTATTGATTATAAGACGCTGGCTCTTGTTTCCCCTGTTATAGAACTCGTCAGACATCAGACTTGCGTCTCTGATACAAACAGGATCGGGAGTGGATATCACAAGTATAAGGTTTGCCTGTTCAACGATATCGAATACGTGCGAGTTGATACCTGCGCCTGTATCGATAATGATATACTCGAAATATTTCTTTACAGAACGGCATATCTCTACGATCTGCTCGGCACTTACAGCGGTAAGTGTCTTGGGGGCGCAGAGGATATTAAGGTTTGAAGCCATAGGTATCTGTGCAACGGCTTCAAGGGCAGTCTTTTTCCCGCTGAGAACATCGCCGAGATCATATCTGATATTATCTTCGACACCGAAAATGATATCGAGACACCTCAAGCCGAAATCCAGCTCGATAATGAGCGTTCTGTGTCCCTGTTTTGCAAGAGTATAGCCAATTCCTGCACAGACGGTAGATTTACCGGTTCCGCCTTTTCCTGAAGTAACAGCAATTATTTTAGACATTTTGATTCCTTTCCGATATCCGAAAGCCAGAGCAGCACAGCTGCACAGAGGGCGCGGAAGTCTTATAATTACTTATAATATTAATCCTATTGTACATTATAACACACAATCTACTAAAAGTCAAAGCCATTTTTAAAGCAAAATATAAAATTGTGCAAAAAGGACTTTTTATCAGTCGTTGATTATGCATTGTTCACAAATAATTGTTAAGTTCATCGATAATTTTATTTATTGTTTTCTCAACATTGCAGCCGTTCTCATCTATGATGATATCGGAATATTTCTCGTATAAAGGCATTCTTTCCCTGTACAGACCGCTTAGAGACTGTCCGTCTTTAATGACTACTCCCCTGTTTTTGATATTTCCGAGTCTGTATTTAAGCTTGCCGTAATCCAGCTTGAGATAAACGATGATGCCGTTTTCTGAGAGATTTTTCATAGCGCCGCCGCCGTAAACGACGCTTCCGCCCGTAGCAATAACAGCTTTTTCAGCTTTCAGGCTGCTCAGAATATGATTTTCGGTCTGTATGAAGCCGTTTATACCCTTCTCTTCAATTATTTCCTTCAGCAGCTTATTTTCATGCTCCTGAATAACAATATCAGTATCAATAAATCTGTAGCCCAGAAGCTTTGCAAGGATAACTCCCACGGTACTTTTCCCGACGCCCGGCATACCGATCAGAATAATATTTTTATCCATATCGTTTACCTCTTTTTCATTACCCTTATATTTTAACTCAATTTGTGCAAAATGTCAATAGATAATTCAGCCATATATTGCTATATTATTTTTTGTACACTGATTATTGACAATTATTGATGGATATGATAACATAATTTCACAAGGAGAGATGCTATGAACAGAAGTCCGTTCAAATATTCCGATGATAACAAGCGTTATCACACACTTAACTATTATAATAAGTCGCATTACAGCGAAAAAATATATAAAGCCGTTCTTGACTGCGGTTTTTCATGTCCTAATATCGACGGTACAAAGGGAACAGGAGGCTGCATATTCTGCGACGGCGGAAGCGGCTACTTCACACACGGAGGCTTGGATATCACATCGCAGCTCATGAAGGAAACGGACAGGATATGCGGCAAATACGGAGAACATGCCAGATTTACCGCTTATTTTCAGGCAAACACCAACACCTACGCTCCCGTTGATGTGCTTAAAAGGCTTTATTACTCCGTTCTTGATTTTCCGAATGTATGCGGAATTTCCATCGGAACTCGAGCTGACTGCCTTTCCGATGAAATAGTGGGATTACTTGAGGAATTGAACTCAAAAACCGATCTTACCGTTGAACTCGGTATGCAGAGCTGCCACGAAAGTACATTAAAGCTCATAAACCGCTGCTATTCTCACGAAGAGTTCTGCGAGGGCTTTTACAGACTGAGATCAGGCGGGATACGCACCTGTATACATATTATCAATGGGCTTCCTAATGAAACTCCCGAAATGATGATAAGAACAGCAGAAGAAGCCGCAAGACTTGCTCCCGAAGCGGTAAAGCTCCAGATGCTTCACGTTATAAAAGGAACAGTTCTTGCCGATATGTATGGGAAAAAAGAGTTCCGTCTCCTTGAACGCAGCGAATACATTGATATTATCGTAAAACAGCTCGAACTTCTGCCGCCCGAAACAGTCATAGAGCGTATCACGGGCGACGGAGACAAATCAAAGCTCATAGCTCCCATGTGGAGCGCAGACAAGATCGCGGTCCTCGGCGGCATAGACAAAAGACTCGCCGAGCTTGATACATGGCAGGGCAGATCATACAGCAAAAGGGCGTGAAAAGCAGATAGCTTTTCACGCCTTAATTTTCATATATCGTTTCGGATGATGTCGTCAAGTGTTTCTCTCTTGACAGCGATCCTCGATTTTCCGTTGTTTACAAAAACAACAGCAGGCTTCTGAAGTCTGTTGTAATTCGATGACATAGAGTAGTTATATGCTCCTGTTGCACAAACAGCGATGATATCACCTGACTCTGCGTGCTGAAGAGGCATATTCTCACCGATAAGGTCGCCGCTCTCGCAGCACTTTCCCGCGATGGTGACTTTTTCATTCCTCTCTTCACCCGCCTTATTGGCAACGACTGCATCATACTCGGAACCGTAAAGGATATACCTCGGATTATCGGCCATACCGCCGTCAACAGATACATATGTCCTTATATTAGGTATCACCTTGCGTGCACCTACTGTATAAAGGGTTATACCCGCAGGACCTGCGATCGAACGTCCGGGCTCGATAAACATTTTCGGGAGCTTTAATCCAAGCTTTTCACATTCAGCTTTTACCGCCTCAGACACCTTTTCAAGATAGACCTCAAAGGGCTTCGGATCATTTTCGTCTACGTACTTGATGCCGAATCCGCCGCCAAGATTGAGACCTTCGATCTCATAACCCAGTTCATTCTTTATCTTTGCGATAAATCCGAGCATCACCTTTGCAGCTTCCTCAAAAGGAGCAATATCAAAGATCTGCGAACCTATATGACAGTGAAGTCCGAAAAGACTTACATTTTTGCAGCTTACAGCTTCCTTTACAGCTTCAAAGGCTTCTCCTGTTTCAAGAGCAAAGCCGAATTTGCTGTCGATCTGTCCTGTCCTAACGAAATCATGGGTATGAGCGTCTATTCCGGGCTTGATGCGGAACATTATCTTAGGCTGAGCGTTCTTCTTCGCAGCTATTTTTTCAAGTCTGTGAAGCTCACTGATATTATCGACTATGATATGTCCGACACCGACCTCAACGGCATATTCCAGTTCCTCATTGGTCTTGTTGTTGCCGTGGAAGCCGACTTTTTCCATAGGAAATCCTGCTTTTACAGCAGTATAAAGCTCTCCTATAGATACAGCGTCAAGTCCGTCGCCTTCGCTTGCAACTATCCTGCACATCTCCATGCAGGAAAAAGCCTTGCTTGCGTAGTGAACTTCTCCCCTGCCGCCGTAGTGCTTGTTCATGCTGTCATGGAAGAGCCTGAGGCTTTTTCTGACGACCTGTTCATCCATGACATAAAGCGGAGTGCCATACTCTTTGGCAAGCTCCACCGTGTCAACCCCGCCGACAGCAAGATGTCCTGCGGCATTGACGCTCAGATTTTCGGATACAAACATTTTTAACATCCTTTCAGGTTTGTTTTATTATGCAACGACGTCATTGTCGTCAGCAATATCTTCAACTATCTGCCTGAGCTCCTCTACTCCTTCAAAGGTCTGCGACGAAAAGGGGATGGAATGGATATCATCAAAGCAGGGTATCTCGCTCCTGAAAGCTTCCATGCGCTTTTCACGCTCCGTTTTATTGAGCTTGTCAGCCTTTGTCAGTACAAGCACAAAAGGCATTTCCGTATCTATAAGGAAATTTATCATGTGAACATCATCGCTCGTGGGAGCATGGCGCATATCAACAAGCATGAACACAAGCCGTATATCCCTGTCAGAACCGAGATATCCCTCTATAAGTCCTGCCCAGCGCTCTTTTTCCGACTTTGCCACCTTCGCGTATCCGTATCCCGGAAGATCGACAAAGTAGATGTTGTCAAGCCCGTAAAAGTTTATGGTAGCCGTTTTTCCGGGAACAGAGCTTACTCTTGCAAGGTTCTTGCGGTTAAAGAGCTTGTTTATCAGCGTTGATTTGCCCACGTTGGAATGTCCCGCAAAGGCTATCTCTATCCTGTCAGACGTAGGAAGCTGCGAAAACTTTCCGTATGCAGCTGTAAATTCAGCCTTATTGTAATTAAGCCTCACTCAGACTTCCTCCTTGGTCACTTTATAAGAGCAGCATCAAAAACGTCCTTGAGTTCCGATGCGAAAACAAATTCGACAGCATCCTTGACTGCCTGATCCACTTCTTCAAGATCTGGCTTGTTTTCAACAGGGATTATAACTTTCTTTATGCCTGCCTTGTAAGCAGCCATTGTCTTTTCACGAAGTCCGCCGATAGGAAGTACCTTTCCGTGAAGAGTTATCTCACCTGTCATAGCCACATCAGCTCTTACCTTTATACCAGAAAGAGCCGACAGCAGAGCTGTCGTCATGGTAACGCCTGCCGACGGTCCGTCCTTAGGAACAGCTCCCTCGGGGGCGTGTATGTGGATATCCTTGTTTTTATAAAAATCAGGATCTATCTTGTACTTGTCGGCAATACTTCTCACATAGCTTACAGCTATCTTTGAACTTTCCTTCATAACATCGCCCAGTGAACCTGTCACTTCGATCTTTCCCGTACCCTGCATTATCAAAACTTCTATGGGCATGAGAACGCCGCCTACGGATGTCCACGCAAGTCCGTTCACAACGCCGACCTGATCCTTCTTTGATGAGAGGTCTCCGATATACTTTCTGATTCCGAGAAGATCATTAAGATCCTTGGCTTTGACAGTTGCCTTCTTTATCTCGTCCGCAGCTATCTTCTTGGCAGTCTTTCTGCAAAGTGAAGCTATGCACCTTTCAAGGGAACGCACGCCCGCTTCCTTGGTATAATACTGTATGAGCTCATTGATGGCGTCATCAGCTATTTTCAGCTGTGAAGCCTTGAGACCGTGCTCCTTGATCTGCTTGGGGATAAGATGCTCCTTGGCGATATGGAACTTTTCCTCAGCCGTATAGCTCGGGAGCTCTATCACTTCCATTCTGTCGAGCAGAGGCGCAGGGATAGCGCTGACATTGTTGGCAGTCGTAATAAATACTGCCTTGCTCAGATCGAAAGGAACTTCTATAAAATGATCCCTGAATGCATAGTTCTGCTCAGCGTCAAGTACTTCGAGCATTGCCGACGACGGATCGCCCTTTATATCGCTGCAAAGCTTGTCGATCTCGTCAAAAAGTATGAGCGGATTTGCAGAGCCTGCCTGTGTTATAGCAGTAATGACACGTCCGGGCATAGCTCCGACGTACGTTTTTCTGTGGCCTCTGATATCGGCTTCATCACGAACGCCTCCGAGAGAAACTCTGGCATACTTTCTGCCCATTGCCTTGGCGATAGACTTGGCAATGGAGGTCTTTCCTATACCGGGAGGGCCTGCGAGACAGATGATCTGTCCCTTTATCTCGGGATTGAGCATATGTACGGCAAGGAATTCAAGTATACGTTCCTTGACCTTTTTCAGACCGTAATGATCCTTTTCGAGAACAGCCTCCGCCTTGTCCATTGAGAGCTTGGCTTTTGTATACTTGCCCCACGGCAGATCGAGGACTGTATCAAGATAATTCTTGATAACAAAGGCTTCCTGGGACGCAGGCGGCAGCTTTGTGAGCTTATCAGCTTCCTTGAGGAGCTTTTCCTTGCCCTTTTCGTCCATTTTGAGATCCATAATATCATTGATATAGCCGAAGGCTTCCTCAGCCTCGTCCTCACCGAGCTGCTCCTGAATAACTCTGAGCTGCTCACGGAGATAGAACTCCTTCTGCCCTTTATCTATGCTGTTTTTGGTCTGCTCGTTGATAAGATTTTCAAGCTCGAGTATCTCCACCTCTGATGTAAGGCAGGCAAAAAGCACTGAAAGCTTGTTGATTATATTAGTCTCCTCGAGCAGAGTCTGCTTGTCACGGTAATTAAGATTACAGTTGAAGGTCACAGTCTCAAAAAGCTTCAGCGGAGAATCCTGTGTCATTATTGAGTTGAGAAGCTCCTTCGGCATCTTCGGGAAAAATGAAGCATATCTCTCAAAAACGTCCTTTATCGAACGCATGAGCGCTTCCGATTCGACCTCGTCGAACTTTGCCCTTGAATACGTAGGGGTGCGCTTTACTTCCGCCTTTAAAACTTCACCGTCGTCGATGAGCCTTACAAGATTAGCCTTGTATATGCCCTCAACAAGGACCTTCATTACATTATCCGGCAGCTTGAGCACCTGCTTGATCTCGGCTACCACGCCGACTTTATAAAGATCGGACGCCTTGGGATTATCTATATAAGCCTCATGCTGAGTAACAAGAAAGAGCTTGCCGCCTTCCTTGAGCGAACGCTCGACCGCTGCCATTGACTTGCTGCGTGAAACGTCAAAATGCATAACCATTTTCGGGAATGCAACAAGACCTCTCATCGCTACAGTATAAAGAATATTTGACTCCTCTATATTTTTATCGCTTTTAATGGTTTGTTCCATAAGATCACCGCATTTCTATTTATCATATCCTGTTGAACAAAACTGTTCTAAATCATTATACTATAAAACAATAAAAAATTCAACCCCTGTATTGCAGAGATAAAATGAATTTATAATATCAGCTTGCATCTGATTAAATGCTGATACAAATTATGGGCTTTAACAGTCAATTAACATTAATTATTGTTGAAATAGACGAAATATTGTGATTATTTGGTATGTAACGCCAAAATTTGCGATTCCGAAAAAAATCACTTTACTTTTTGTTAAGAATGTGGTATGATATACACAAAGGTGTAGTCTTTTTCTTATTATATATTTATTTTGTTCTTGAGTAATTTCTTTTAAGTAAAAAAAGACTTTACTTTTACAGAATAATGTGTTAAAATGTAAAGTAAGAAATTGCAAGGTTATGCCTTTGAGGCAGATTGGAGTATTAATTATGATAGACAAAATAAAATCTGAAAGCATGGATCTGCTGTTTGAAGCTATCCTCACACTTGAATCCGTTGATGACTGTTATAAGTTCTTCGATGATCTCTGCACAAGCATCGAGCTCAAATCATTTGCTCAGAGGCTTCATGTCGCAAGACTTCTCGATGAACACCGCGTATATAACAGCATCGTCACCGAAACAGGCGCGAGCACCGCTACGATAAGCAGAGTCAACCGTTCCCTCAAGGACGGAAACGACGGATACAATATAGTTTTTGACAGGCTCAAGGGGAAGAATCTGCTCAAATAAAAACGTGAAAAAGGACTTTGTCCGTGGCAGGATGAGGTCCAAAAAAAATTACTCTTGAAAGGAAGATTCAAATGGACAAGGCGAAGATACTCAAAAAATCATTAGCCTGCTTGTCTGCTGCTGCAACGATCATGTCGAGCAGTATCATTTCAAGCGCAAATGCTGCGGTTATTACCGAGGGCAAAACCAACAATTACCACAACTTTGCAGAAGCTCTGCAGCTTGCACTGTGCTTCTACGACGCAAACAAGTGCGGTGACGAGGTCGAAGGCGACGGCTATTACTCATGGCGTTCAAACTGTCATGTTATTGACGCTGAGATCCCGCTTCAGCCTATGAGCCCGATGCCTACAGTCGGTAAGGGCAAGTCTGACGATCAGCTGAAGGAAGATCAGGGTCTCGGACAGGGAGACAGCGGAAAGGCAAACCCGAATCTCGGTGATGACGATCCCGACCTCTATGTTGGTGTGAATATGAGTTCTTCATTTATCGAGAAGAACAAGAAGTACCTTGATCCTGACGGAAACGGCACTCTCGACCTCACAGGCGGATGGCACGACGCAGGCGACCACGTTAAGTTTGGTCTCCCCGGAAGCTATTCTGCTTCCACAGTTGGCTGGGGATATTATGAGTTCCGTGATTCATATAAGGAACTCGGCCTTGACAAGCACGTTGAGGATGAGCTTCACTGGATAAACGACTACTTCATGAAGGCTACTTTCCTGGACGACGACGACAAAGTAGTTGCTTACTGCTATCAGGTCGGAGAGGGTAATAACGACCACAACTACTGGTGCCCTCCGGAGCTCCAGCAGGACAACACAATGGTAGCTTCTTCATCATGCGCTGTTAAGCGTCCCGCTTACTTCGCCACAACAGAAATGCCTGCATCGGACCAGTGTGCCGGCGCAGCTGCTTCACTTGCTATCAATTACCTCAACTTCAAGGATACAGAACCTGAGTATGCAGAGAAGTGCCTTAAGTACGCAAAGGCTCTTTACGACTTTGCAGTAGAGACTCACGTTGAGGAATGGGAGCCCGGTATGGTACCGAGCAACTCAAGCCTTGGTTACGACGGCGGCTTCTATACATCAAGCTATGACTACGATGAGCTCTCATGGGCTGCTGTATGGCTTTACTACTGTACCGAAAACTATGATTACATAGACGATATTATCGCAGTTGATACTACTAATCCGATTTCTGACAGCGGTTCATTTGATGCAGAGGCTCAGACAGGTCAGCAGCCTTCTTACGCTTACACAGGCTATATGAAACGTATCATTACCGATACAGGCAACTGCTGGCAGAATATCTGGGTCCACTGCTGGGATACTGTATGGGGCGGAGTTTTCGCAAAGCTTGCTCCTATTACAAATACCGCACGTGATTGGTATATCTTCCGTTACAACCTTGAGTTCTGGTCAGGCTGCTCCAAGACAACCGATTGCTCCGATTGGGGCTATGAGCCTGTTCACGGTCATAAGTATTTCGGCAGAGACGATTATCTCTGGAATATGCCGATGACCTGCGATCAGATCGCTGATCTCCCCGACAGTGAGACAAGCGGCGACTTCATTGCCAAGTCTCCTAAGGGCTGGGCAGTTGTTTCAGGCTACGGTTCCGCACGTTACAATACAGCAGCAGGTCTCTGTGCATGCGTATACGCAAAGACAACAGGCGATGAAACATTCCTCCCATGGGCAAAGGCTCAGATGGAATACATCCTCGGAAACAATCCGATGGGTTACTCTTACGAAGTAGGTTACGAGTACAACTTTGCTTCACATCCGCATCACCGTTCATCACACTGCTCGGCTACACAGAGCATGGATGATCCTATAATCCAGGTACATACCCTTTGGGGCGCTCTCGTCGGAGGTCCCGGTCTTAAGGACGAGCACGTTGACGAGACAAAGGACTACATCTACAACGAAGTTACAGACGACTATAACGCAGGCTTCTGCGGTGACCTTGCAGGACTTTACCACTACTACGGTGCTAAGGGCAAGGAGTATGAAGATGAGAACTACATCATTGAAGACTTCGATATGTCTTCAAATGCTATTGGCTACGATCAGGTAGACGAGGACGGCAATGCCCTTCCTGTCGGATACTTCGTATCAGGCGGTAAGGCACAGGAAAAGGCTGACGGTATCCAGCTCAAGCTGGTTCTTCACAACAGAACGATCAATCCTCCTAGATTTGAATGCGATGTAAAGGCAAGATACTACTTCAACATCAAGGAGCTCCTTGATAACGGCTATGACGTTGATTACCTCGTTCCGCGTATCGACTACGATCAGGAAGCAGGTTATACGAACAACAAGTCACACGCTGAACTCTCAGCTCCTGTAAAGTATGACGACGACGGTACATATTACGTTGAAGTTACATGGAAGGACTGCAAGTTCTACGGAAGCCGTGTATACCAGTTCGCTCTTACAACAAAGATGGATCCCGAGACAAATGAGTATCCTGAGTGGGATTCTTCAAACGACTACAGCTATGCAGACCTTGTAAGCTTTGAGGATGATAACTCGGCTGCTGCTATCACCGATAAGGTAACTCTTTACGCAGGCGATAAGCTCATCTGGGGTACAGAGCCTGACGGAACTACAGCAGGCGGCAGCGAGTATGTCGTAACTCCCAAGGAGGATACAACTACTACAACAAAGCCCGCAGGTACAACAACTACTACAAAGCCTGCCGGTACAACAACTACAACAACAAAGCCTTCAGGTACTACAACAACCACATCCGATGGAAACGGAAACGGCTATGGCAACGGCGCGGGAGCTTTCAATGATGGTACAGTTGTATACGGTGACGCAAACTGCGATGGTACGATCGATATGGCTGATGCTGTTCTTATAATGCAGTCTCTCGCTAACCCGAACAAGTTCGGCGTAAACGGTACAAGCACACACTGCATCACAAAGCAGGGTCAGGCTAACGCGGACTGCGATTCAACCGCAGGCGTTACAACAAACGACGCACTTACTATCCAGCTTTACTTACTGAAGAAGGGTACAATGCCTGCTAAGTAATAACAGCAAAACGGAGAACATAAAAGTTCTCCGTTTTTTGTAAAACTAAACCTCCCTTGACTAAGGGAGGTTTTTGTTTATATAACAAAGTTAAGCGGCATACCGTTTTTCATTATCGCGTGAAGCTCTCCCTGTATCAGCGGCATGAGGTAATCGTATGCAGGTGCAAGTACATTGTTGCCTGCGGCGTTTATCCACTCTTTCGGGAAGAACTTCTCGGAATTTGCTGCTTTTGCAGCATCTACAGTGTCGATCCTGTAGCTGTAGGGCATATTTGATTCTCTTACAAAGGTCATCATGCATCCTGACTTGCCTTCGAGACCTGACTTAACAGCTGCCATTCCGATAGCCTCCGAGGACTGTATATCCTCAAGAGAAGCAATATGCGAGCTGCACCTCTGCATTACATTCAGCTCTATAGAACGTACCTTGCAGCCGATCTCAGCAGCAACGAGCTTCTCAAGGAACTTGCCAATTCCCGAAAGATAGCTGTGTCCGAATACGTCCTTTGCCCCTGACTGATATTCCTCGGCGGCGAATTTGCCCTCGGCAGTCTTTACGCCCTCGGAAACGACTACTATTACAGCCTTATGCTTACTCATTTCATTTTTGACATCGGATAAAAATCCCTCGATGCTGAAGGTTGTCTCGGGCAGATATATCAGATGCGGAGCACTCTCGCCGTTTGCCCTGATACAGCAGGACGCAGCCGCAAGCCAGCCCGCATGGCGACCCATAGTCTCTATAACAGTTACCGACGGTATACTGTAAACATTGCTGTCACGGGCGATCTCCTGAACTGTTGCTGCAACATATTTGGCAGCCGAGCCAAATCCCGGAGAATGATCCGTTTCGCAAAGATCATTGTCAATAGTTTTCGGGATACCGATGATCTTAATATCAGTTATCCCCTTGTCACAGAGATATGCCGAATACTTGGCGACTGTATCCATTGAGTCATTGCCGCCGATATAGAAAAACATTCCTATATCATGGCTTCTCAGGACCTCAGTTATACGATCGTAAACCTCTGCCTGTTCCGTATGCTTCGGAAGCTTTCTCCTGCAAGAGCCAAGAACCGCAGACGGAGTACGCAAAAGCAGCTGATAGTTTACATCGCTCGTGATCTTCTCCGAAAGATCGACCATTTCATCATTAATGACTCCTTCGATACCATTCAGCACACCGTAGACCCTGCTGATCTCGTCAATGTGCTGTGCTGCGCTGTAAACTCCCGCAAGAGAAGCGTTTATAGCGCAGGTCGGACCTCCAGATTGTGCAACAGCAATATTCATATTTTCTTTTCTGACCGAGTAATATCCCGAACTCAGCCATTCCTCCCATAAGATCAGCCTTTCGGCTGTAATATAATTATATCACAGAAGGAACAGCCGAATCAATAATTAGAACCGCCAAAAAACGCCAAAAGGAAATCGCAATATTTGAACAAAAGAGCAATAAACGCATGATGAACAGCAATTTTTGATAAGTCAGAGCAGACCGAAATGTCTGAGCGCATTGGCAATTCCGTCCTGTTCAATGGGAGTTGTAATATACGAAACGTAGGGATATATCCTCTCAGCTCCGCCCATTGCGATGCTGTTCGGAACAGCCTCAAGCATTGGCAGATCATTCATGCTGTCACCTATCGCGTAAGCTTTTTCCATCGGGATACCAAGCTTTTTAAGGATGAACTCAATGCCTGTGGCCTTTGAATAACCCAGAGGAACATTTTCATAAAATCCGCCGCCTCTGTCTATTATTGAGAAATCCTTGCCTATTTCCTTTCTGAAAAGCTCCATATCGCTTTCGGGAGTTGTCCATATAACGAATTTGTCAAAGCAAAAATCCTCATCTTCTACCCTGCCGCTGACGTCTATGCCACTGTCAACAAAGACTTCCATAAAAAACTTCAGTCCGTCGCAAGTGGGTGTTTGATCGTCGAAAAAATAACCGTCCATATGCTCATAAACAGGCGTAACATTGCATTTTCTCATAAGCTCTGCGATCCTTCTGCACTCATCCTTCTCGATAGTACGGTAAAAGAGGACCTTGCCGCCGTATTCTATATATGTACCGCAGCCGCAGATATATCCGTCAAATCCGAGCTCCTTTACTTTCGGACTGATGTTGAAAGCGGTTCTGCCCGAATTAATAAAAGTGAGATTACCGTTTTTTCTTGTCTGCGCTATAGCATCGCGTGTGCTCTGCGGAATGAACGATCTTTCGTCCTCGGTGGCGATAGTTCCGTCAATATCAAAAAAAATTATCGAACTCATTAAAACACTCCTTTTTTCATACAATAATCATTATATTACCTTGTGATAATAATGTCAAGTCTTGATAAAACTATGATATCATGTTATAATAAATTAAATAGATACTGAATGAGGTGAGTAAAGTGCTCCATATTTATTGCGGCAGCGGAAAAGGAAAAACTACGGCTGCAATCGGTCTGACTATACGCGCTAACGGTTCGGGAATGAAAACCGCATTTTTCCAGTTTCTGAAAAACGGTTCATCTTCGGAGATAGGTATTCTTGAAAAGCTCGAAAACAATACAGTTATTTGCTGTACTAAGTGCACAAAGTTCACCTTTCAAATGAACGATCAGGAAAAGCAGGCAATATCCAAAGTACATACCGATATGCTCATGAAAGCTTGCAGCCTTATCGAAAATGAAGGCACTCAGCTTATAATACTTGATGAATTTCTCGATGCATACAACAAAAAGCTTATTGATACCGTTCTTGCAGACAGCTTTATCAAAGACTGCTCCGATAAAGCAGAAATAGTCATTACAGGAAGAGAACCTCCCGAGCATTTCATGAAAGCTGCCGATTATATTACGGAAATGAAAGCCGTAAAACACCCATTCAATAACGGGATATCCGCAAGAAAAGGAATAGAATATTAAAAGCTGCCTTTCGGCAGCTTTTTTAAATGATATCCTTCAGTTCGTTAACAAGTGCTATGTCCTCGGAGTTGATCTTGAAGTTCGTTATTATTGTCTTATTCTCGGGAGATGTTACCTTGATCTCTATTATGCTCCCCTCCTGTACAGCTCCTGTCACTGCTTTGAAAAAAAGCGGGACTTTCGGATGATTATCCTTAAACCTGTCAAAAAGTCCTTTGAGCTTAAAAACATTCATTGGATTCATTTTTTCACCTCTTTACGTATCGTACCGCACAAGCTGCATTTATCATGCATCATTTCCCGTTTTCGGGAAGCTCACGCTTTACAAGGAGCTGAGCACATATTCCCGTAAAAGCACCTGCAATGCAGCCAGATATTATCAGTATCGGATAATATGAAACCACTGCAAACGAACCAACAATAAGTACAGCTACTATTATCTGTCCTGTATTATGAAGAACAGCGCCGACAATACTGCTGAGCCATATATACTTGTATGGTATCACCTTTTTTACGAGAAGCATACCTATAAGGCATAATGCTGCACCTGCACCGCTGTACATCAATGCCGAGACGTTTCCGCTGAAAAACGCTCCCAGCAAAAGCCTCGAAACAACTATCAGTGCAACTTCTTTCGCACTGTACTTGTATACCGCATAAACTGTGATTATATTGGCGAGTCCCAGCTTTACCCCGGGAAGCGGTATCAGGTTCGGGAAATGCAGCTCAACTATAAAAATAATAAGTGCCAAAGCTGTGAGAAGCGCTAATTTTGTAAGTTTTCCTGCTTTCATATCAGCTGCTCTCCTCATCCGAAAACCTTATAACCAGCTTATGGGGCAGACAAACTATAGGTACGCCCTCAGAGCGTAAAACGCCCGTATGTACGCAGGTCTGATCGGGACAATCAGCATCGGCTATACATATTTTTCCGTTTTCTATCTTTACTTCATTCCAGCCTCCGTCGGGAGACTCAATACGAAAGCTCCTGTCTTTTTCCTTCGA
This sequence comes from uncultured Ruminococcus sp., assembly GCF_946415235.1. Lineage (GTDB taxonomy): Bacteria > Bacillota > Clostridia > Oscillospirales > Ruminococcaceae > Ruminococcus. The sequence goes on from NZ_CAMKRR010000006.1 coordinate 65,570, forward strand.
GAGGTCAAGTGAATATATGACCTTATTGTTCTGCAATATCACAATATGAGTATTGTCGGAAGTCCTGAAATTAAGCATTACCACAACAATCGCCGCCGCAAGCACCAGAAGAACTACCGCACCTATTATCTTTACACCTTTAGTCAATCACTATCACCTCAGCAGGCATTGAGCTTATATTTTTAAAGTTATCCGCAATTCTTTGAGTATAATATATTTTTTCGTCGTCCGAAACGACTATAAAATCATAATCGGCAAATTCGCTCATTATTTTTGGAGAATTATCCGTTCCTGCAACAAAAACAGCCGTTGAAAGCGCATCGCACACGACTCCGCTTTTCCCGATAACAGTGACCGAAACAAAACCGTTATCAGCAGGATATCCGTCGGAAGGGTCGATGATGTGACAGTATTTTTTCCCGTCATCTCCTATAAAAAAGCGCTCGTAGTTTCCCGAGGTTATGACCGCACTGTCATCAATTTCGAGCACACACATATCCGTTTCGGGTTGAAAGGGATCGCGTACAGCTACTTTCCATTCCGAACCGTCGGGCTTTTTTCCGAGAGCCTGTACATTTCCGCCAAGATTGACTATGGCAGACTTTACATCATATGAACGCATTATTTCCAGTATCTCATCGCCTGTATATCCCTTGGCAACTGCACCAAGGTCAATCTGCATATCATCGGGAAGAGTGATGCTTTTTCCGTCGAGTTTTACTTCCGAATAATCAACATTTCTTAAAAGCTCTTCTATCCTTGGGGTTTCGGGTATCCTGTAATCGCCTGTTGTAAATCCCCACTCTTTCAGCACGGGATATACGGTTATATCAAGGCAGCCATAGGTCATTTCACACATATCAAGGGCTTTTCCGATCAATCCGGCTGTGTCCTCACTTACTTCAACAGCTTCGCCGTCAGAATGATCAAGTTTCCATATCTCACTTGTTTCCGATGTTGCTGAAAGCTCCGATTCAAGCTGTAAAATACGCTTTTCTGCATCATCAAGAGCTTTCTCGCCATTTGCTCCGTAAGCGGTAAGGTTCATATATGTATCCATTGCAAATACATCACGGGTATGTGAAACTGCTACATCTTCATCCCTGCTCGTATTTTCTGCTTTACAGCTTACAAACGCAAATAATACGCCTATCAACGCCGAGATCTTTATTACTTTATAAGACATTTTTCAGCTCCTATATCAGACTTCCTTTATTATATCATAAGTTGTTAGTATTTGCAACCAAGTGAGTTAACCATGTGTAACTAAAAAGCGGATCAGCTGATCCGCTTTAAGTGTTATTTCTTGAGTAAGCTCTTTCCCGTCATTTCAGCAGGCTGCGGAACTCCCATTATGTCAAGCATTGTAGGTGCAAGGTCTGCAAGAACTCCGCCTTCTGCAAGCTCTCCGTCAACTCCGACTGCGATAAGAGGAACAGGATTTGTTGTATGAGCTGTGAAGGGACTTCCGTCAGGCTCCATCATCTTGTCTGCATTACCGTGATCGGCTGTGATAAGAGCAGCACCGCCCTTGGCAAGTATCTTCTCTACCATACGTCCTACGCAGGTATCTGTTGCTTCAACAGCCTTTACAGCTGCGTCAAATATGCCTGTATGACCTACCATGTCGCAGTTTGCATAGTTGAGGATGATAACGTCATACTTGTCTGAGTCGATAGCTTCGCATACTGCGTCGCAGACCTCATATGCGCTCATTTCGGGCTTGAGATCAAATGTGGGAACATCAGGCGACTTTATAAGTATCCTGTCCTCGCCCTCGAACTGTCTTTCCTCGCCGCCGTTGAAGAAGAAGGTAACATGAGCGTACTTCTGTGTTTCGGCAATACGGAGCTGAGTCTTTCCGAGCTTTGAGAGGTACTCGCCCATTGTCATTGTGAGCTGCTCGGGAGGATATGCAACAGATACATTAGGCATTGTTGCGTCATACTGAGCCATGCATACAAATTTTACGGGGAAGAATCCTTTTCTTCTCTCAAATCCGCTGAAATCAGGATCAACAAACGAACGTGTGATCTGTCTTGCTCTGTCAGGACGGAAGTTGAAGAAGATAACGCTGTCATCAGCCTTTATCTGTGCGCCGCCTTCAATTACTGTAGGAAGCATAAATTCATCGGTAACTTCGTTTGTGTATGAGTTCTTTATAGCCTGAACAGGATCGGACTCCTTAACGCCCTCGCCGTAAACAAGTGCAGCGTAAGCCTTTTCAACTCTGTCCCATGCATTGTCTCTGTCCATTGCATAGAAACGTCCCGAGATAGTAGCTATCTTGCCGAGGCCTATCTTTTTGAGCTCGGCAACTGCCTCCTCCATATACTCGGCAGCAGATGAAGGCGGAACGTCACGTCCGTCAAGGAATGCGTGGATATATACCTTGTCAAGACCGTTCTTCTTAGCCATCTCAACGATACCGTACATATGCTCCATATGGCTGTGAACGCCGCCGGGTGAAAGAAGTCCCATAAGGTGAAGAGCACTTCCCTTTTCTTTGCAGTTGTTCATTGCACCGAGGATAGCCTTGTTATTGAAAAATGTTCCGTCCTTGATATCCTTGGATATCTTAACGAGCATCTGATAAACAATGCGTCCCGCACCGATATTTGTATGTCCTACCTCTGAGTTTCCCATCTGTCCGTCAGGCAGACCTACATCAAGTCCGCTCGCACCAATGATAGTATTTGGGCACTCAGCCATGTATTTGTCAATGTTGGGCTTCTTTGCAGCTGCAATAGCGTTGCCGTATGTATCGGGATTGTAGCCGAAGCCGTCCATGATTATAAGTGCTACAGGTTTCTTTGACATAATTATTCTCCTATAAACATTTTGATATACCAATCGTTTTTATCAACATAATAAGGTATGCTGTTTTCATCACACCAGTCAGTTATCTTTTTCAGATGATACTTATCTTCAAAAATACGAAAATGCGTAAGCTTCTCTCCGCCGTCGTCGACCGTTCCCCAGAACCAATTCATAAACTCTTTTTCATCTTTGATGCTGTCAAAGAACTGCGCCGTCTTTTTATCGAATGTCTTGGTATAAGCTTTTGCAGTTTCGTTTTTTTCAGTGAACGGAAACGGTATCGGAGCTTCGATAAACTCTGCCTCATCACTGTCCTTATCAACGATAAGGTAAGTATTCGGGTCAAACAAAAACTGTTCAGACTCAGCTCTGACAAGTTTAAAAACCTCGCAATCTATTTTCAGTATCATAATTCAATGTGAAGAGATTTAAATATATGGGGCGGATAATATCCGCCCGCATAGATCGTATTTTATGATCAGCCGTTTACAGCAGCCTGAACGATAACATTGAAGTCCTCAGCCTTCAGTGAAGCTCCGCCGATAAGTCCGCCGTCGATGTTGGGCTTTGCAAGGAGCTCAGCAGCGTTCTTTGCATTCATGGAACCGCCGTACTGGATAGTTACAGCATCAGCTGTAGCCTTGTCAAAGAGCTTTGCAAGCTGTGCACGGATAAATCCGCAAACTTCCTCAGCCTGATCGGGAGTAGCTGTAAGACCTGTACCGATAGCCCATACAGGCTCATAAGCGATAACTACGTTCTTTACCTGCTCAGCTGTCAGTGACCAGAGATCGAGCTTGATCTGACGAGCGATAACTTCCTCTGTGATGTTGCACTCGCGCTCCCACTTGAGCTCACCAACGCAAACGATCGGCTTGAGACCAGCCTCGAGAGCAGCGATAGTTCTCTTGTTTACAGTCTCGTCTGTCTCGCCGAAGTACTGTCTTCTCTCGCTGTGACCGATAACAACATACTCAACGCCCAGCTCTGTGAGCATATCAGCAGAAATTTCACCTGTGAAAGCTCCGCTCTTCTCGAAGTGAACATTCTCGGCACCGATCTTTACGTTGCTGCCTGCTGTTGTGTTGATAGCTGTTTCAAGGTTTGTGAAAGGTACGCAGGCTATGACCTCGATCTTGCCCTCTGCGTTTGCAACGAGAGGCTTGATAGCCTCGAGAAGTGCCTTTGCCTCTGGACGAGTCTTGTTCATTTTCCAGTTTCCGGCAATAATTGCCTTTCTTAATGACTTATTCATGTTATTTAACTCCTTTTATCAGAATTTGATCTCATCGTCATCGTAATATGGAAGCATTTCTGCTTCTTTTTCATAAGTACTGTTGCCATTGTTACAGCCGATCTTTACTCCTTTTTTTATAGGAGAAAGGAAAAATCCTACGATGACACCTGCGAGGAAGCTGCATACCGCAAACAGCCATACAGCTGTGCTGCTGCTTTTGATATCCTCTGTAAACTTACAATTACATTTTTTCATAATAAAACTCCTGTCAATAAAGCAGCTCCGAAAAGCAGAATGATGCCAGCCATGAAAAAACATGATATATACACAGGTGCAGACATAGGTGAAACAGGGATAAACTCTTTGACTACCTGAGGCTCTTTACGCTTAACATATATGACAGCCTTATCTCCGTAAACTGTAAAGCCGTCTATTTTAGCCGTAAATTCTTTATATTCGTAAAAGTAGCGAACATTTATATCATCCGTTTCATCATCTCTTATAACGTCAGCCCTCATCCTTGCCCATTTTCTGCGGGAAGGCGGAAGGTTCAGAGTTTTTCCGAGAAGGCTACGTACACCGCACCATATCAGCACGGCAAGAAAACACAGCAGTAAAACCGCAAGTATGACAACTGAAACTATACCTATACTGTTTTCTATTACTTTATCAATATTTTTCATTCGGATATACGCTATATTGCGTTTATGGGCGAATATCTCTATCCGCCCAATTGTTTATATTATTACTTTTCAGCGATAGCTGCAACACCCGGAAGTACCTTACCCTCAAGGTATTCAAGTGAAGCGCCGCCGCCTGTGGAAATGTGGCTCATCTTGTCAGCAAAGCCGAGCTGAATAGCAGCTGTAGCAGAGTCGCCGCCGCCGATGATAGTTGTAGCGTCAGCCTGTGCAAGAGCCTCACATACAGCAACTGTACCCTTCTTAAGTGTGGGGTTCTCGAATACGCCCATAGGTCCGTTCCATACAACTGTCTTTGCAGACTTTGCAGCATCAGCGAAGATAGCAGCTGTCTTGGGACCGATGTCAAGGCCCATCTTGTCAGCAGGGATCTTGTCAGCGTCAACATAATCTACGCTGATCTCTGCGTCGATAGGATCAGGGAATGATGCAGCGATAGCTGTATCAACGGGAAGAAGGATCTTCTTACCGAGCTTCTGAGCCTTAGCGAGCATTTCCTTGCAGTAGTCGAGCTTCTCTTCGTCAACGAGTGACTTACCGATAGAGCCGCCCTGTGCCTTTATAAATGTATATGCCATACCGCCGCCGATGATAAGTGTATCGCACTTCTCAAGGAGGTTAGAGATAACATTGAGCTTATCAGCTACCTTAGCGCCGCCGAGGATAGCAACAAAAGGTCTCTCGGGAACCTCAACTGCATTGCCGAGATACTGGATCTCCTTCTGCATGAGGTAGCCTACAGCAGTTTCCTTAACGAACTTTGTTACGCCTGCTGTTGAAGCGTGAGCTCTGTGAGCAGAACCGAAAGCGTCCATAACGAATACTTCTCCGTCGATAAGATCAGCAAGCTCCTTAGAGAACTGCTCGCCGTTCTTTGTCTCCTCGTCGCCGCGGAAACGTGTATTCTCAAGAACTACGATCTCGCCGTCGTTCATTGCAGCGACTGCCTTCTTAGCATTTTCGCCTACAACAGTATCGTCAGCAGCAAAAGTAACCTTTGTATTAACAAGCTCGCCAAGTCTCTTAGCTGCGGGAGCAAGTGAGAACTTAGCCTCAGGACCGTTCTTCGGCTTGCCGAGGTGTGAGCAAAGAACAACCTTTGCACCATTCTCAACGAGCTTATTAATAGTCGGAAGAGCAGCCTGAATTCTGTTATCGTTTGTGATAACGCCGTCCTTCATAGGAACATTGAAGTCAACTCTTACGAGAACCTTTCTGCCCTTAACGTTAATGTCTTCTACTGTAACCTTGTTTAATCCTGCCATGGGTATGACATCCTTTCGTAATAAAATACATTCTAAGCTGTTGTTATAATATTAACAACGTACATTTCTATTTTACACTATTTCAAGATATTTTGCAAGCATTTCCTCAATATTTTTCATCTTAAACATGAAAACTTTTTGTTACGGCTGTATATATATTGAAATTGCCCTGTTCTACGCTAAGAATTCAATGCTTAGCCTGTAGAACTCATCCTGATTTGTCATCATGGCAGGGTGATCTCCGCTTTCAAACAGGTGCATACTGCCATTGGTCAGCTTTTCAAGCATATTACCGTATACTTTTTCGTAGTAATCATGTGCAACACTGTACATAAAATTATCGCCTTTACTTCCTGTGAGCAGCACCTTAGCTTTAAGATCACTGATAGGTCTGTGGAAGAAATTCACAACTTCTTTTGAGTGTCTGATTATAGCCGATGTGTCATTATGAACGATCTGCTCCCAGTCATCACCGTGCATATAGGAGTAAAATCCCCTTGCATTTGTATCTTCCAGCGAAGAACTGCGGTCGGAAAGCAGATTTTTTACAAAGGCTTCATCAGCTTTCTCGCCCTCAAAACTGTCAGCAATGACTTTGTCCACACATTCGGACGCCTCAAGTGCTACATTCAGAGCAACAATTGCTCCCCCGCTGCAACCTATAATGTTAACCTTGTCATAATGTTTATGCCTGAGGAATGCAATTGCCTGCTGAGCCTCATAAAACCATAAATCGGCAGGAAATTCCGATAACCTTTCCGATCTTCCGTGTCCGAGGAAGTCTATGAGTATAACTTTGTAACTGTCCGTGTATCGTTTGCTGAAATCTGTGAACATTTTAGAAGAAGCTGTGTTGCCATGAAGGAATAACAGTGGTGTTCCGCTGCCATTCTCCTCATAATATATCTTTTTATTATCAAATGTAAAATAACTCATATCACACCTCCGTTATGACATAATTATAATGGATTTATGATCGGCTGTCAACAAAAAAGTCACGGCACCTGAATGCCGTGACTTTATATGCAATGTGTTCAGTTTATATCACTTGAATACAGCCAGGAGGAATCCTGCTGCGATAGCAGAACCGATAACGCCTGCAACGTTCGGTCCCATAGCGTGCATGAGAAGAAAGTTTGAGGGATTAGCCTTCTGACCTTCCATCTGCGATACACGGGCAGCCATAGGTACAGCAGAAACGCCTGCCGAACCGATAAGAGGATTGATCTTGCCGCCTGAGACCTTATACATGATCTTTCCTACAAGAAGTCCTCCGACTGTTGAGAAGCAGAACGCTGTAAGTCCAAGAACGATGATCTTGATAGTCTCCAATGAAAGGAAACGCTCTGCAGCTGTTGTTGCGCCGACCGAGATTCCAAGGAATACGGTTACTATGTTCATAAGAGCATTCTGAACTGTATCGGAAAGTCTTTCTGTAACACCACACTCTCTCCAGAGGTTACCAAGCATAAGGCAGCCGATAAGAGGAGCTGTTGAAGGGAGAAGAAGTATAACGAACATTGCAACGATGATCGGGAAAAGTATCTTCTCTGTCTTTGATACTACACGGGACTGCTCCATTTTTACTTCACGCTCTTTCTTGGTTGTGAGGAGCTTCATGAGTGGTGGCTGTATCATAGGGATAAGAGCCATGTAGGAATAAGCCGCTATAGCTATAGGTCCGAGGAGCTCAGGTGCGAGCTTCGTTGTAAGAAAGATAGCTGTAGGACCGTCAGCACCGCCGATGATGCCGATGGAAGCTGCCTGATTGCCGCTGAAGCCGAGGCAAACAGCTCCGAAGAATGCAAGGAATACGCCCATCTGAGCAGCAGCTCCGAGGAGGAGGCTCTTCGGGTTTGAAATAAGCGGACCAAAGTCTGTCATAGCTCCAACGCCCATGAATATGAGAGAAGGATAGATACCAGCCTTTACACCGATGTAAAGTATATCAAGCAGTCCGCCGTTACGCATGATAGCGCCGTAGCTGTGATAATCGGGATGATCGTGATTGAGGAAGTTATCCCACAGGTCCATGTGATAAAGCGCATCTGCCGAGCCCGCACCAAAATATGAAAGGTTTACGAGCAGACAGCCGAAAGCGATACCAACGAGAAGAAGCGGTTCAAACTTCTTTTTGATTCCGAGGTAAAGAAGAACACAGGCAACGATTATCATCAAGAGGTTCTTCCAGCCTCCGTCAACGAGAAAGCTGTGGAAGCCCGAGCTTTCCCATAGGGTTTTAAGGGTCTCAAGAATGTCCATTTTCTGTCCCCCTTATGCTATTACAACAAGAGGAGCGCCTGTATCAACAACAGAACCCTTGCTTGTAACTACCTGAGCAACTGTACCGTCCTTAGGAGCTACTATTTCATTTTCCATTTTCATAGCTTCGAGGATAACAAGTATCTGTCCTGCCTTTACTGTATCGCCCTGTGCAACGTCAACTCTGATGATATTTCCGGGCATAGGAGCTGTAACAGTCTCGCCTGCTGCAAGATTTACGGGTGCAGCGGCAGGAGCAGCTGCGGCAGCGGTAGCAGCAGCAACAGCAGGTGCAGCGGCTGCGGCAGGCGCGGGTGCAAGTGCCTCATATTCGTCAAGAAGAACAGCCTTTCCCTGCTCTACCTCTACCTCGTACGTCTTACCGTTAAGTGTAACTTTATACTTCATGATTATTTGACCTCCTTAATGGAAATAAAGTGCAGCTCATTGAGCGGCTTCTGCATTTTGTCGGC
>NZ_CAMKRR010000007.1 GCF_946415235.1 uncultured Ruminococcus sp.
CCTCCTTAATGGAAATAAAGTGCAGCTCATTGAGCGGCTTCTGCATTTTGTCGGCTACTATAGCCATTATCATTGCAGCTTCCTTGTCAGGAACGTCAAAGAGCTTTACATGACCTGCCGAGCCCGGTGCAAGAGGAAGCTCTGCCTTTACTTCGGCAGCAGCAGGTGCAGCCTTTACTTCGGCAGCCGCCTTCTTTGCGGCTTCTTCCTTGGCATTTTTCGACTTGAAGTAAGCGCCTGTGCAGTAAAGAACTATCATAAGGCAGACAAGTCCCGCAAAAACTACGGCATAACCGAAAACAGCCGTTATTGCAGCGTCGCCGATAGTCATATCCTTTACTCCTTCGGCAGCGGCAGAAAGAACAGCATTATCAAACATAATTCTTCCTCCTTACATTGCCTCGATAGTATAAACAGCTTCGTTTTCTTCCTTGGCTTTGCGCTCTTTGAGGAATTTAAGAGTCTGGTCGGGATAGCAGATGTAGCTCATTACATCCTCTTCACTGCGGCAGAGGTCGCCGAGTGCTTCTCTTGCTGCCGTGAATTCCTCTCCTGTGCGCTTCTGATCCTCGATACGGCAGTCTACTGCCTCGCTGTCTCCGAGAACCTTTTCAACGAGCTCCTGTGCAATAGGTGCGGGAGGATTGCCGTACTCGCCCTTGATGTAGTTCTTTATCTCCTTGGAGATATTCTTGTATCTTTCGCCGACGAGAACATTTGTTACAGCCTGATTGCCGACCATCTGCGAAAGAGGTGTAACAAGCGGAGGATAGCCCATATCGGCTCTTACCTTCGGTATCTCTGCAAGAGCAGCGTCAAATTTGTCCATTGCGTGCATATCAGTCAGATTTGCGATCATATTTGAAAGCATACCGCCGGGAACTTTGTATACAAGTGCCTGAGCGTCTGTAGCAAGGCTCTTCGGATTGAGCTGTCCGTTGTCGATGTACTTCTGCTTGATAGGCTTGAAGTAATCGTTTACCTTATTGATTATCTCTTCGTTAAGACCGCTGTCTATGCCATACTGACTGAGTGCATAGTACATAGTCTCTGTTGAAGGCTGTGAAGTACCGCCCGAGAAGCATGATGTAGCGCAGTCGATAACGTCGATGCCTGACTCTATAGCCTTTGTGAGAGTCATATACGCCATGCCTGTTGTACAGTGAGTATGGAGAATGAGGGTCATATCTCCGATAGCATCCTTGATGCCCTTGATAAGGTGTTCTGCTTCATAAGGAGACATAGTACCTGCCATATCTTTGAGACAGATAGTATCAAAGCCCATAGTCTTGAGCTCCTTGCACATCTCGATGTACTTTTCAACTGTATGTACCGGGCTCTGTGTATAAGATATACATCCCGAAGCGATGGTCTTTTCCGTTGCGTACTTCTTGGTAGCGTTAAGAGCTGTCTCAATATTCCTGAAATCATTGAGAGCGTCGAAAATACGGATCACGTCGATACCGTTCTTTATTGAGAGCTCGATGAACTTCTCAACTACATCGTCATGGTAATGCTTATATCCCAGAAGGTTCTGACCTCTGAGAAGCATCTGAAGTCTGCTGTTCGGAAGATTCTTTCTGAGATTGCGAAGTCTCTCCCATGGATCTTCGCCAAGGTAACGCAGGCATGAATCGAATGTAGCTCCGCCCCAGCATTCAATGGAGTAGTAGCCTGCCTTGTCCATATCGGAGAGGATACCCTCATAATCCGAATACGGAAGACGTGTAGCCATCAGCGACTGATTGGCGTCACGCAAAACGGTTTCTGTCAGTTGCACTTTTTTCATGTACAAGCCTCCTCAAAAAATAAATCTGCATAGCAGATAAAATATACATTGTTTCCCGCAAAGGGAACATGGATCGCTGCAGTCCTGCAAAAAATCCAATCAAAACTAATTATATCATATTGAAATTGAAATTTCCAGTATTTTTCCAAATTTTATATTTATTTTTTATATTAAACAAATTACAGCAAAGATAAAACAAAAAGACCTGCGTTATGCAAGTCTTTTTTTGCTATTTCATAGAGTCGATATACTCTTTAATTGCGGTCTCTGCCGCCAGCCACCTTTTTCTGAATTCCGAAGCCGATATCCTCATTGCTCCGTTTCCGAGGATTATCATCTGCTCAACGCCGTCTGAGGTGGCAACACGCACTCTGTGATTTTTTGAAAGAGTATGAGTCACTCTTTCTATATATGTATCAGCAGTTTCGGATTCCTTAGTATAGACTATGTTTATATTGCAGTACTTCTCAACATCACGGTGCCTGCCCTTGACCTTATATGCGTCAAATACGAGTATGAGCTCACAGCCTGCATAGCCCTGATAGTTGCACATCCTGTGGATGAGCTCTCCCCTTGCGGCGTCAAGATTATCTTCGGCTATCTTTTTCAGATCATCCCATGAGAAAATGATATTGTAGCCGTCAACAATGAGATAATCAGGTCCTTCATATTTCGGAAGTCTTATATTTTTGTCCTCTATGTTCACAGCCTTTGTCTTTTTGAATGCACGGTTAGACTCACGGTTTATTTTCCCATATGTCATCTCGAAGATAGCCATAAGCTCCTCGTCACTCACAGCTTTTTCAATGTATTTTGATACTTTAATAGCCTTTTGCTCCGCATCATCATCACTTTCATCATTCCGAGCCGCAAACGGAAGGTGCATATGCTCGTATACTTCGTTCCACTTGACATTGTAGCCTGCACCGTGAGAACAGAATATGGAATCTGCGCTGTTCTCGATATCACTGTCACAGTCGTAGCCCGTTTCCGCTATTACCTTTTCAGCATTATGGCACTCCCTGTAGCCGCAGGTATTCAGTGAGATATGTCCCCTGCCGCGGGTATACGCGATAACTTCCTTCTGATAATTATTGAGCTCGGAAACAGGTGCAGTCCCTTTTATGACAGACATTCCCCCAACAGTCTCGGGATTTCCGAACTCTGCCGACATATATTGCAGATCGGCAAGTGCCCGTCCCACATTTTCGGAAGGGACTTCAAGCTCATATTCATAATAAGGCTCAAGAAGCACTGATTCCGCAGTTCTCAGCCCCTGCCTTACAGCACGATAGGTCGCCTGTCTGAAATCACCGCCCTCAGTGTGCTTGAGATGTGCCTTTCCCGCCACAAGAGTCAGCTTCATATCGGTTATTGGCGAGCCTGTCAGAACGCCGATATGCGTTTTCTCTGCCAGATGTGTCAGGATAAGCCTCTGCCAGTTCCTGTCAAGCTTATCCTCGGAGCATACCGTATCATATACCAGTCCGCTGCCAACAGGAAGCGGTTCGAGCAGGATATGAGCTTCAGCATAATGCCGCAGGGGTTCATAGTGTCCGACGCCCTCCACAGGAAAACGTATCGTCTCCCTGTAAGCGACCGCTCCGTCGCTGAACTCCACATGATATCCGAACTTTTCGTCTATTTTCCTTGTAAGCACTTCAAGCTGTACAGCTCCCATAAGCTGAATATGTATTTCCCTGTTCTGCTCGTTCCATACTATATGGAGCTGCGGATCCTCGTCCTCAAGACGTCGCATATCCTTCAGAGCATCATAGACGTTCTTCTCATCGGGGATCATCGCACGGTATGTCATGACAGGCTCTATATAAGCTCTGTCAGAATTTTTTATATATCCTATTCCCTGCCCCGCAAAGGTATCCGAAAGACCTGTTACAGCACAGACCTCCCCTGCATATGAAGTTTCCGCATTTCTGAACTTTTCGCCTGTATAGAACCTTATCGAGCTTATCTTTTCGTTTTTTTCGTTTCCGTCAGTGTCGATATACGACAGCTCATCACGCATATTGAGCTGTCCGCCCATGATCTTCATATGAGTAAGACGGGTCCCCTTGGAGTCATAGGATATTTTATAGACCTTTGCTCCGAATTTGTCTCCTCGCTGCGGTTCGGAGGTATATTCGCACAGAACGGAGATAAACTCTTCTACGCCCTCTGTTTTGAGCGCGGAACCGAAAAAGCAAGGGAATATCTCCCTGTTTCTTACAGCTTTCGCAATATCCTCGGAGCTTAACACTTCATCGGAAAGGAACTTTTCCATCAGAGCTTCCGAGCATGAAGCCGAATTTTCGGCGATATCGTTTATATCTCCCGAAAAATCCACGCAGTTCGGCGATAATCTGCTTTGGAGCTTACCGATAATCGAGCTTTTATCTGCGCCTATCAGATCCATTTTATTCACGAAAATAAAAACAGGGACTTCATACTTCTGCAAAAGCTTCCATAATGTATGGGTATGGCTCTGGACTCCGTCCGTTCCGCTGATAACAAGTATGGCGTAGTCCAGCACGCACATAGTCCTCTCGGTCTCGGATGAAAAATCAACGTGTCCCGGAGTATCGAGCAAAGTGAAACGGACATCGCCCACTGTGAATTCAGCCTGTGAAGCAAAAATGGTTATTCCCCGTTCACGCTCTATAGAATCGGTATCAAGTGCCGAATTACCGTTATCAACTCTTCCGAGGCTGCGTATAGCTCCGGTTTTATACAGTATCGCTTCGGCAAGTGTGGTCTTTCCAGAATCCACGTGTGCAGTTATTCCTACAGTAATATTTTTCATCCTTTTCACCCCGCTCGCAAGATAGATATATTGTAGCATAAATTTTTATTTTTGTCTATATGCGTTCAGTTTTTTCGGAATTATCTCTCTTTTTGCCGAGAACCGTTATTTTTTCTGCAATCTCTCTGAACACGGGAGCTGCCGCATCATTTCCGTATCCGCCGTTCTCAATAAGGACCGTGACCGCATATTTTGGATCGTTCTCAGGGAAAAAGCCGGTTATCCACGCATGGCAAAGCTCCTCTCCGTTATCGCTGTAATGCCCCGTCTGAGCTGTTGAGGTCTTTGCGCCAATGCTCACAAGGCGGCTCTTCGCTTTTGAATTCTTGTTCTCGCTTACAGCAAGCACCATCATACCGCATATCTTTTCAGCAGTTTTCTCGCTCATTACCTCGGATATCAGCGGACTCTTTTCAACAACAGGCTTCTCCCCGTCGGGGGTAAGTCCTTTTATCAGCCTGAGTATCGGCATTTTACCCTTGTTCGCCACAGCACAGGTCAGCTGAGTGATCTGGAGCGGTGTTGCCGTGACCTTTCCCTGCCCGAATGAGAAATTAGCAAGCTCGGCAGGTACTGAAAGCTCTTTTTCACTGGGAAGCACTCCGCCCGAGCCTATTATACCCGAGCAGAGATGAACTTCCTTCCCAAAGCCGATATACGCCGCCATGCGCCTGTACTCCTTAATATCGAGACAACGCGCAAGATCTATGAAATAGGTATTGCAGGAGTTCGTCATAGCCTGCGGCATATCCTGCAGACCATGACCGTCAAGCTTATGGCAGTTGAAAACTCTTCCTTCAACGTCAATGTTCCCGCAGCAGTCATACATATGGCCTCCCGCTCCCTGTTCAAGAGCAGCAGCTGCTGTTACAAGCTTGAAAACCGAACCTACACTGTATGAATAAAGAGCACGGTTTATCAGCGGGCTCATTTCGTCCTTCAGCGCTTCCTCGATATTTTCGGGATCATAGTCGGGAAAGCTTGCCATTGCAAGGATATCTCCATTCCTTATATCAGCGCAGACGATTGCTCCAGTCTCTATACCGCTTCCGCATTTTTCGCATATATCCTGTATATCATTGTCTATAGTAAGCACGACTCCGCTTTTATATGATTTTGTACGAATTACTTCTTTCCTGCTGCCTTTCAATATGCGCCCGAAGCCGTCTGTATCATACGAAACGCTGTTTACGGGAAAATTGTTTCTCAGTATGGAATCATAAGCATACTCTATGCCGTCAGCTCCTCTTTCCTCGGAAAGGTATCCTACTATATGCTGTGCCCTCTGCTCCTCCGAATAGCGGACGGGAACTTCAAAGATAGTCAGTCCGTCGGATTCGAGCGCTTTGTCACTGCACTCGAATACGAATGGCTTTCCCTTATCGAATTCCTTATAAAAGCTATCCCTGTCAAGTGCATACTCAGCTGTCTTTTCACAGTCAAGCAGTGAAGGTACAGCAACTGCACGAAATTCTGTCTCAGCGTTTATGACAGGTCTCAGATCACGGTCGTATATCGTCCCCTGTGTCCTCCCGACCTCTATAGTGAATGTATGCTCAAGCTGAGCTGTCGAAACATATTTCTGCTGCCACGCTATGCTGTAATATCTGAAAATAAGTATTACAAACACCGCAAAAAACAGTGCTGTCAGTATAATAACGCCGTTTTCGCCGCGTTTCCTTACCATATCATCACCTCATATGAAGTTTTGACGGTAATATTTGATTTATACACTTTTATTTCCACACAGCAAAACAGGTCTGAGAAATACTCAGACCTGCTGTTTTATTCAAGTATGACTGTAAAAGGACCGTCATTGAGAAGCTCTACCTTCATATCCGCACCGAACGAGCCTGTTTCAACGTGCCTGCCCTTGCTGCGGAGATAACCGACAAAATACTCGTAAAGCTCATTGGCTTTCTCAGGCTTTGCAGCCTGTATGAAGTTAGGACGGTTTCCCTTGCGGCAGTCAGCATACAGCGTGAACTGCGGCACTACAAGCAGTGAACCTCCCACAGCATCAAGATCAAGATTTATCTTATCGTTTTCATCGGAAAAGATCCTGAGTCCCGATATTTTGTCCGCCAGTCTGCGGCAGTCCTCCTCCGTGTCCTCGTGTCCGACTCCGAAAAGGAGCAGAAAGCCTGTTCCGATGCTTCCAACGACTTCACCGTCAACTTTAACGCTTGCGGAAGTCACGCGCTGTAAAACTATCCTCATTTATACCTACTTTCTGACAATTTCCATGTCATACGGCTTTAGTGTGAACTTTTCCCTGTCGCCGCCGTCTATTATGCTGTACATTGCTTTCGGAAGCACGATATCGGCTTCCTTGTCGGAATTATTGAAGAAGAAAACATAATCGTCAAGTCCGTTTGTGCGGGTAGTGACCTCTACTCCCCTCGGAAGATCCTTAAGACGTGGGATACCTGTCTGCTTCATGATATTTCCCGCAAAGCTTTCGTAAAACTCCTGATCGCACACAGTTCCGATATAATAGGCAACTCCGCTGCAATAGCGGTTCATGCTTACCGCAGGACTGCCGCTGTAGAAGCTGTCTGCGTATTCGGCATAGGCACGGGCTGTAGTGAGTTCAAGTATATCGCACCACTGTCTGCATTTGAATTTATTTCCCGCAAAGTCCTTTATAGTCTGTTCGTGGCTGCCGATGGGGTCGTACTCCTTTACCTCGGCTCCGATGATCTCCCTGTAGACCGTTGGCAGCGGCTCCAATATACAGTTGTTGAACTGATCCTTAACGCCGCTTCGAGCAGTCATGACCACAGTTCCGCCCTTTATTACGTAGCGATAGATATTTTCAGCCGCATCTTTTTCGTAAATATACATAGCGGGAGCGATCACGGCTTTGTACTTTGTAAGATCTGCTGTGGGATGGATAACATCAACATTTACTCCGCAGCGTGCAAAGGCAGCATGGAAGCTTTTAAGCTGGCTGATATAGTCAAAGCCTTCGGTCTGAGGCTGTATCCCGAATGCAAGGTGAGAATCGGGGGAATACAGCACAGCTACCTCTGATACGAGCTCCGTTGTCTCTATAACGCTCAGCTTCTGGGCAGTTCGGCAAAGGTCGGCAAACTCCGTGAATCTGCGTGACGGGACATTGCTGTGATCTATGAGTCCGTGCCAGAACATCTCAGCCCCCTTATTGGCAGTCCTCCAGCGGAAGAACATGACGGTATCAGCTCCGTGAGCCATAGCCTGCATAGCATAACCCTTTATCTGACCCGGTCTCGGAGTCGGAGACATATATGTCCAGCTTCCCGTTGCACCGCTGAGCTGCTCCATTATCCAGAAATTCTTCTGCTTGAAACCGCGTATCATATCAAGCTCAAAGGCATTGGAGGACGTTTTTCTGCCCTCTTCGGGAATGATTATCGGCGGATAATTGTCGAAGGAAGCAAAGTCCAGACATTCAAAAAGTCTATAAAAATCGGGCTGATTTGCGCTGAAGCATATATTTGCGGTGACCTTAGCCCTCGGATTTTCACGCTTTATTATCTGAGACATATCGTTTACGAATTTGGCTGCCGAATCCGAAGCAAACCTGCCGAATTCAAGGCATAGTGCAGGATTCTGCCAGTTCTTCGGATAAGCAGTCGGAGGCTTTATCTGTGAAATATCGCTGTACTCGCCGCTCCATACACTGTTTCCGAAGGCAGCGTTGATATTCTCAAGAGTGTCATGCTTATCTATGAGCCAGTCTCTGAACTGTCCGCGGCAGGCTTCACAGGTACAGGGATAGGCTTCTATCTCATTGTCGATCTGCCATGCGGCAATAGCGGGATTATTGGCATAACGCCTTGCCATTTCCTCTGTTATGCGCTTTGCATAGTAAAGGAACATGGGTGCATTTATACATCTGTGTCCCCTTATGCCTGTCTGTATGCGCTCACCGTCAGGTCCCGCTTGTATGATATCGGGATAGGTCTCATACATCCATAGCGGAGGACAGTTTGTGGGAATACAGAGAACAATGCCGATAGCATGGCGCGAAAAAGTGCTTATGGCTTCATCGAGCCACTGAAAATCGAACTGTCCGTCACGAGGTTCGAGGCGAGACCATGAAAACTCCCCGAGCCTTACGAGCTTTACTCCTGTTTTTGCCATCAGATCAGAATCTGCCTGCCACATGGATCTGTCCCATTGTTCGGGATAATAGTCAACGCCTATTCTCATGATATCCCCTCCTGTCAGTCGGTATCGTATTCAATAAGTCCGCAGTTGTCCATAAACCAGTTTGAAAAGCTTTCTGTTGTCATATCATTGAAATATGTCTCTATAACACGGCAGACTCCGCCGTGAGTCACTATAAGCACCGTTTTGTCATGATACTTTTCAATAATATCGTCAAGCGCCGAATAAACTCTGTGTGCGAGCTGAAGCAGCGATTCACCGTTTTTCCCCATTCTGACGCCGAAATTCACTTTGTTTTCCGCAAAGCCCTCAGTGAAACGGGACTTCCCTTCAAAACCGCCGTAATCCCACTCTCTGAGCCTTTCATCGGCAACAAGCTCGATACCGCATTTTTCCACAACTATGCCTGCTGTCTGCATGGTGCGCTTCATGGGAGATACGATCATTATGTCGATATTTCCTATATCAGCCACCTTTTTTGCAAGCTCCTCTGCCTGCATCTCACCTGTACCGTCAAGGAGAACGTCCGTCGTTCCGAGAATGATCTCCTTCTTGTTATATTCTGTCTGACCATGTCTGGTCATGTATATCTTCAAATCAATGCCTCCATTACAGCACGGCTGCCTTTTCTATCTCCGCACGGGCGTTGTCAAGCATGAGTGCGCTTGGATCGTCACCGCCCATGATACGCGCTATCTCGGAAACTCTTCCGTCCATGCCGAGCTGCATAATGTGTGTCTCGGTGCGGTCATCAACGATATGCTTTTCAATAAGCAGATGATTGTCCGCCATAACGGCTATCTGTGAGAGATGAGTAACGCATATCACCTGACGCACTTTTCCTATCTCACGCAGCTTTATACCGATCTTCTGAGCAGCTTTTCCGCTGACTCCCGTATCTATCTCGTCAAATATCATGGTAGGTATAGAGTCCTTGTCAGCTATTACGCTTTTGAGCGCAAGCATTATCCTTGATAGCTCGCCTCCCGACGCGATCTTTGATATTGGCTTCGGCTCTTCTCCTTTGTTGGCGGAAATAAGGAATTCTGCGGAATCCATTCCGTTTACGGTCAGTTTCCCCTTTTCATGGCGTACTTCTATTATTACGCCCTCCATATTCAGGAATTCCAGCTCGGCGGTAACGCGCTCGGTAAAGCGCTCTGCCACCTTTTCACGATACTCGTAAAGCGCCTTTGCCTGCTCTGTGACCTTGTGAAGGAGCTCCTCGCGCTTTGCCGCAAGCTCCTTTATCTCACTGTCCGAGCTCTCAAACTGTATTATCTCACGGCAGGCATCATCATAAAGCTTTATAAGTCCGCTGCAATCTGCCGCGTATTTGCGCTTGAGCTTATTGATACCGTTAAGACGGGCGGCGAGGTATTCAAGGCGCTGTCCGTCCAGCTCTACCTTGTCGGCAAGAGCTTCAAGCTCGGAGGCTATGTCTGAAAGCTCTATCTCAGCCGCAGAAAGCCTCTCGTAAACAGCATTCAGCTGTGAATTCTGTTCGGTATACCCTGCTATCTCCGTTTCTGCGGAAACTATCATATCATTTGCGGCTTCCTCGCCCGTAATGGCATTCACTGCATTTTTTATGGCAATTATGGCCTTTTCGGAGTTCTTTGCAGCTTCATATTCCTTTTCAAGCTCTTCGTCCTCGCCCTCGCGCAGCTCGAGCTCACCGATGTCGTCTATGATACCGTTAAGATAAACACTTCTCTCCACGCGGGACTGCTCCAGCTTTTTGAGCTCTCCCAGTCTCCGTGCAGTCTGCTGAAGCTCACGGAAGCTAATTCTGTATTCGTTCAGAAGCCTGTCGTCACCGCCGAAATCATCAAGTATCTGCAAATGCTTCTCACTGTCAAGCAATATCTGATTATCATGCTGTCCGTGGATATTTATAAGCATCCCGCCTATTTCCTTCAGAAGCGAAACGGGAGCCGTCCTCTGATTGATGCGTGAAACACTTCCGCCGTCAGCGCTTATCTCCCTTGTGACGGTTATTTCTCCTCCGTCATGGGAGATGCCGAGTTCATCAAGCTTTTCGCAGACTTCATGGGAAAGCTCTGTAAACAGAGCCGTTATCTCTGCCTTGTCACAGCCCGTACGTACTATGTCCTTTGTGCAGCGCTGTCCGAGAACTGCGTTTATACCATTGATAAGTATGGATTTTCCCGCACCTGTCTCACCTGTGAATATATTGAGTTTTTCATTGAAAGGTATGACCGCTTCCCTTATAACAGCAAGATTGCGTATGTATATTTCCTTTAACATTCTGAGCTGTTACCTCCTCGGAAAAAGCTCGCTGCGGAATTTCTTTGAGAGCTTCTTTGCGTCTGCTTCACTGCGGACAAGTATGAATATCGTATCATCACCTGCTATAGTACCCACTATGCCCTCATGCTCGACAGAGTCTATGGCGGCGCAGGTACCCTGAGCCATGCCTGCACGGCATTTCAGTACTATGGTGTTCATTGCATAGTCCACCGAAACGACAGCTTCTTCAAACAGTGACTTCTCAGCTACTGCCGCTGCAGGAAGTGAATAGCGGTAGACTCCGTGCTCGTCCCTCTGCTTTACAAGCGAGAGCTGCTGTATATCACGCGAAAGGGTTGCCTGCGTAGTCTTGATGCCCTTTTCCGCAAGCAGCTTGATAAGGAGTTCCTGAGTAGCAACAGGCTGTTCGGTTATTATTTCAAGTATTGCTTCGTGTCTGCGATTTTTCATTATTGGACCGCACTCCTTACTTTATTGGCTTGCACATTTTCTTGCATAGAGACTCGTGGAAGGAATTGCCGATGATATCTATAAAGTTTATATCGTTCTTTCCGCGGCATATCTCTATACTGTCGCCTTTTCTCAGACTTATGAAATGCTCTCCGTCAACATTTATGACCATACTGTCATCACGGACTGTTGTATCAGCCAGACGAAGCTTTCTTCCCGGAGAAAAGAGCGTCGCCCTTGAAAACAGTGAATGGGGGCATATCAGCGTCATCTCGATACATTCAAGGTCGGGCTCTATAACAGGGCCGCCTGCCGACAGGGCATATGCCGTAGACCCCGAGGGCGTACTGAAAAGCACTCCGTCGGCTCTGTATCTTCCCACAAGGTAATCATCGGAGTATACTTCAAAATCACATATGCGGAAGCTTCCCGAGCGGGCGGATACTTCATTAAGTACCGCAGCCGTTATATCGCCCTCCTCACTGTGATATACCACATCAAGTGTCATACGCTGGGATATTTCGAACTCTCCCGTAGTCAGCAGGCTGAGCTTGTCAAGCTGGTCGGCTTCAAGTCCTGCCATAAAACCGAGAGTTCCCGTATTTATTCCGAGCAGCTTTGTATCACTGCCGATAAGAAGCTTTGCACAGCGCAGGATAGTTCCGTCGCCGCCTATGGCAAGGACTACGTCCGCTGTTTTTGCCGATTCCTTGATATCCTCGAACTTTATATGAGGCTTATCCGCAAAATCATTCCTGAATATCTCGCTTACCGTTACCTCTATCCCGCAATCCGCAAGCACATCGCAGGCTTCACGGGCGCAGCTGAGCGCATTGGGCTTCTGAAAATTAGGGTACAATGCTGCCTTCATAAACGCACTCCTTAAAGTTTACTGAATGAGCTGTCAACAAGCTCCTTAAAATCATGTATCACAGACTCTCCCGCTGTTTTACGCAGCTTCACAAGGTATTCAATATTGCCGCTGCCGCCGCGCACGGGTGAATATGTGTATTTTTCCGTCACAAAACCTATTGACCGTGCAAAGCTGTCTATCTCTGTAAGCACACGCAGATGCACTTTTCTGTCCTTTACTATGCCGCGCTTGCCCACATCGCTCCGGCCCGCTTCAAACTGCGGTTTTATCAGCACTGCTGCCGATGCGCCCTCCGCAAGGAGCTCATAGACCTTCGGCAGTATCTTTGTGAGAGATATGAATGAAACGTCCACCGAGATAAAATCAGCCTTTCCACCGGTATCCTCCGCAGTGAGCTCCCGGATATCAGTCCCCTCCATATTAACGACACGGGGATCGCTCCGCAGCTTTTCCGCAAGCTGTCCGTGACCGACATCAACAGCATATACCCTCTCAGCTCCGCGCTGGAGCATCAGATCGGTAAAGCCGCCTGTTGAAGCACCTATATCAAGGCATACCTTACCGCTGAGATCGAGTCCGAATTCCTCCGCTGCCTTTTCCAGTTTCAGAGCGCCCCTGCCCACAAATACATCCTGTTCACAGGAAACTATCTCATCCGTCGCCGTTACCTCGTCGGAGGGCTTTTTTGCCGTTCTGCCGTTGACCGATATACTGCCTGAATTTATCATTTCCTTGGCACGTTCACGGCTTCTTGCAAGCCCTCTTGCTACGAGCTCGCTGTCAAGCCTCGGCATCGTTCCTGCTCCTGTCCATAATATATGATACCATTTTACCGCTTGTCAATCCAAGCTTTTCAAGACATGACCTTACGGAGGCCTGCTTTACAAATCCGTCCGCAGTCACTCTGCTGTAATCTCCGCAGTATCCAAGCTCAGAAAGCATATCGCCCACCTTTTCGGAAATGCTTCCTTCACCCATAGACTCTTCAAAAAAGACGATACGCTTGTACTGTATGATCTTCTCGCCAAGCTCACTGTCGAGGGGGTGTATCCTTGTAAGCTTGAGTATATCGCAGTTTATGCCCTCTTTCATAAGCTTTTTCTGAGCCTTGAAAGCATTATTATAAAGCCTGCCGTATGTGATAATAAGAGTTTCGCTGCCGCAGACCTGCTTGAAAAGCCAGTCCTCGGTGATATCGGACTGATCGAATTCCACCTTTTCCGCGCCGCGGGGATATCGCACGGCAGCAAGTCCTTTATCTTCATTTATGGCCTTTCTCATGCACATTTTCAGTTCCATATAGCATGAGGGCGAATAAACTACAGTGTTCGGTATGGACGTCAGCATAGGAACGTCGAGCAGTCCCTGATGAGTTTCACCGTCCTCGCCCACAATGCCTGCACGGTCAACTCCGAGGACAACGTGGAGCTTTCCTATAGCCACATCATGAACGAGCTGATCGTATGAACGCTGCAAAAAAGTGGAATATACAGCAAAAACAGGTATCATCCCCATTGATGCAAGTCCGCCCGCAAAGGTAACTGCGTGCTGCTCGGCAATACCGACATCAAAGAACCTGTCTGGGTACTTGAAATGGAAGAACTGCAGACCTGTACCGTACTTCATAGCCGCTGTAATGGCGCATATCTTTTCATTTTTGTCGGCAAGCTTTACGAGCTCCTTGCCGAAAACAGTAGAAAAGCTGTCAGCAGCAGCGACCTCGGGATTTCCCGTGGCAATATCAAATTTGGAGATACCGTGGTATTCGCCTGGGTTCTCCTCGGCAGGACGGTAGCCCTTGCCCTTTATGGTCTTAACATGGATAAATACGGGCTGATGATAGGTTTTCGCCATATGGAATACTTCCTCGAGCTCGGAGAGGCTGT
The DNA here is from genome assembly GCF_946415235.1 of uncultured Ruminococcus sp. GTDB lineage: Bacteria > Bacillota > Clostridia > Oscillospirales > Ruminococcaceae > Ruminococcus. Next base: position 14,229 of record NZ_CAMKRR010000007.1, read on the forward strand.
GTCCGTTCACGGGTCCGAGGTAAATAAATCCCAAATCCTCAAACATGGTGCTCTGCTCGAGAATGTTTGACTTTACGGAGTCCTTGACATTCTTTATTCCCTTTGCAACACTTGTTCCCACAAGCGGGATCTTGCCAAGTCCGCGCTCAACGGCGCGCTTTGTATTGAGGTACTTCTCTGTATTTCTAAGTGATGTAAGATACTTTGAAAGAGAACCTACGCTCTTGGAAATAGACATATTATTATCGTTAAGGATAACTATAAGATTGCTGCTCTTATCTCTTCCGCAGTTGTTGATAGCTTCATAGAACATACCGCCCGTCATTGCACCGTCGCCAATAACAGCTACTGCATAATTATCCTTGCCCTGGAGCTTCATTGCCTCGGCTATGCCGCAGGCTACGGAAACAGATGTGCTGCTGTGACCGCTGATGAACGTATCATGAGGTGATTCCTCGGGCTTTGGAAATCCTGAGATGCCGCCCTCCTGACGAAGCGTGGAAAACTGTTCAAGCCTGCCGGTAAGTATCTTATGTGTGTAGGACTGATGCCCCACGTCCCATACTATCTTATCCTCGGGAGAATTGAAATTACGGTGCAGAGCCATTGTAAGCTCTACGACACCGAGATTTGAAGCAAGATGTCCGCCTGTCTTTGACACAGTGGAGATAAGTATATTTCGGATCTCCTTACAGAGAACGGAACACTGGGAGAGAGAAAGCTTTTTCAGGTCCTGCGGGAGCTGAAGCTCCTCAAGTCTGACCTTTTCATTCATACTTGTATTGTCCTTCATTTTTTACGAATGCGGAACAGCGTCCGCAGCTCCTTATTTTAATTCTTTCTTTTCAGAAGCATCTCGGTAAGCTCGGTAAGGAACCCGTCATTTCCGAATACCTTAAGACAGCTCAGTGCTTCGTCCGTTACAGCATTTGCGATCTCCTGTGCCTTTTCGACTCCGTAAAGAGTTACGAAAGTGGTCTTGTTCTCCTCTTCGTCACTGCCCACAGGCTTTCCGAGCTCCTCAGTGGTGCTCGTAACATCGAGTATATCGTCTATTATCTGGAAGGCAAGTCCCAGCTTAAAGCCGTAATCTGCTGCCGCACGAATTTTTTCATCGTCAGCTCCCGCACATATGCAGCCCATCATACATGAAACAGCAATGAGCTGTCCGGTTTTATGCCTGTACATATTACGTAGATTAGCCTCATCAACGTCGCTGCGCTCCTCATTTTCCATGTCGATGACCTGACCGCCTATCATTCCTTCCCTGCCCACAGCCTTTGCAAGACATGAGATCATTTTTACTTTCTGCTCACTGCTGAGTTCGTCAGCATTTGCAATTATCTCAAAGGGAAGAACTGACAGTGCGTCACCCGCAAGTATTGCCATAGCCTCTCCGAAAGCCTTATGGCACGACGGCTTTCCGCGGCGGAAGTCATCATTGTCCATTGCAGGAAGATCGTCATGTATGAGAGAAAATGTATGTATCATCTCAATAGCTGCCGCAGGCGCACAGGCCTTCCTGTAGTCGCCGCCGAGAGCGCTGCAGAAGGCATAAACAAGCACGGGTCGTATCCTTTTTCCGCCTGCTTCAAGGGAATAATTCATTGCGTCGATAAGATTTTTCTGTGCCTTCATGGTATCCGAATGTGCATTGTATCTTCTGAGGTTATCCTCTGTGAACTTTATATATTCGCCGAACTTTTCATTAAAATCACTCATTTTCCGTTTCTCCGCCGTCCTCTGTTATCTTTATCCTTGCCTTGTCGAGCTGTTTTCTGCAAGCCGCCGTGAGCTTTACTCCGTCTCCGTACAGCTGTACTGCCTTTTCAAGAGGGATATCACCTTTTTCAAGCTCCGAAACAATCCTGCCGAGCTCGGTCATGTTTTCTTCAAATGTAGCTTTTTCCTTCATTTTATCACCATTTATCTTTGATCTCGGCTTCAGCACCGCCGCTGCCGAATGTTATCCTGATACTGTCGCCCGCACTGATGCTCTCCGAAGAGTTCAGCAGCTTTTCGCCCTTGTATACAAGGGAATAACCGCGCGAAAGCACTTTTAGCGGACTCAGGCTGTCAAGTCTTGCTGCTTTTTCCGCAAGGCTGTGTTCAAGCCTGTCCATATATCTTAAAAGCGCTGTTTCACTGCGCTTTTCGAGGGCTGAGAGCCGCTCATCCGTAAGCTTGAGTCGCTTTTCGGGCGACTGAGAAAGAAGCCTTGCATTAAGCGCTGTGAACCGATCGGCTGCCTTGTCAAAACTCAATGATGCTGCTTTTTCCAAGCGACGCTCCAGAACAGATATCTTCTCATAGAGCAGTGCTGCATCGGGAGCTGCAAGCTCTGCCGCTGCCGAAGGCGTGGGAGCCCTGAGGTCAGCTGCAAGATCCGCTATGGTAAAATCTGTCTCGTGGCCAACAGCAGATATAACAGGCACATTGCAGTTATATATGGCATAAGCTACCTTTTCGGTATTGAAAACACTGAGGTCCTCGCTTGAACCTCCGCCTCTGCCCACGATTATAACGTCACAGCCTGCCGCTTCTGCCCTGAGTATGCCCCTGCATACCGACTCCGCAGCGCCTTCCCCCTGCACCAGCGCATTTACCGCATATACCTCGCCAAGCGGATACCGACGCGAAAGGACATTTATGATATCGCGCACCGCCGCTCCGTTCAGCGAAGTGACCGCGCCTATCTTCTTTGGCATAGCAGGGATAGGTCTTTTATGAGCAGTATCGAATATTCCTTCTTTCCGAAGCTTCTTTTTCAGCTGTTCAAGGGCAGCGCCTGCCGCACCTGCTCCTTCGGGGATTATATCATTGACGTAGAGCTGATAAGCTCCGTCACGCTCGTAAACTCCTATACTTCCCGATACGATAACGGACATACCGTCCTCAGGCTCGAATTTCAGGCGTGAAGCCGAGCCTGCGAACATTACCGCCTTAAGGGCGCTTTCACTGTCCTTAAGGGTAAAATATACATGGCCGCTGCGGAAATGCTTCACATAATCGGATATCTCTCCGCGCACCATTACGCACTGAATATTTCTGTCATTTTTCAATATAGAACCGATGTATCTGTTTATCTGTGTAACTGTAATTACAGGCATCCTTTTTCTCCTGTACTCTTCAAATATCCGTATATAGCCACTCCTGCCGCGTTGTCGCAGGAATACTGCGGCTCGGCAAAGCCTGCTGACGGAAAACGGGAAATAATACTGTCGCGTATTATAACGTCCGACATTACTCCGCCTGCAAAAATGAGCGGCAGCTCGCCGAACCTGTCCTCTGCATGAGCTGTCATGGCAATTATCGTCTCTGCTATGAAATCAAGGCAATACCTTGCGATATTCTCAGGCTTTTCACCGTTTTTAAGCATTAAACCGCATTTATTCTCGACTCCCGAAAGACAGCAGCTGCCGTCTTTCAGAACAGGTCTTACCTTAAAGCTCCTATCTGCATTTACCGCAAGCTTTTCAAGCTCTGCACCGCAGGGGAAATGAAGTCCAAGCATAAGGCCTGTGCGGTCAACAGCCTGTCCCGCCTTTAGGTCAAGGGAAGTTCCGACCTCCGTTATTTTCATAATGCTATCCGCATCAGGCTCGCAAAGCAGACAGTCGGTAGTCCCACCGCTGACATGAAAGGCTATGAAGCGCTCCTTCACAAGTTCAAGCCTGTCAGCTGAATACAGCGCTGCAAGGATATGTCCCACCTGATGAGAGGTCGAGTAAAGCCTTGCTCCCGTCACAGCCGCATATGAACGTGCAAAGCCTTCGCCGCACAGAAAACACGGCATATATGAGCCGTCAATGCTGCGGGGCCTTGCAGAAGCCGTAACGACTTTTGGCATATCAAGGCTGTTTTCACCAAAAAGCTGCTCTATCATATCGGGGAGCTGTTTCGTGTGATGAAAAACCGCGTCGCTCTGACGAAGCCCGAGCTCTCCCTCTTTTACAGGAAGGAGCTTTTTGCACTGATATACTTTGTTTTCCTCACTTACATAAACAGCCGCCGAAGTAGTATAGTTACTCGTGTCAATACCGAGGAATTCAGGCATTTTCTTTTTCTTCCTTCTGAGAATCCCTTGAAAAAGCTCCGAGAACGCCGTTGATAAAGGCGGTATCCTCCTGATAGGTATACATCATGGAAAGCTTTATCGCCTCGCTTATAGCCGCATTCATGGGAGTGTTGTCATCATAGAGCGACTCAAACATAGCTATGCGGAGAATGGCAAGATTGAGCTTTGATATTCTCGATATACTTCTTGATCTGCTGTATTTTGAGATTATTCCGTCAATCTCCTCGGCGTGTTCGAGTGTTCCTTCAACGATTTTCTTGACCTCATCGTTCACGGTTATCTCGTCTATCTCCTCAGCTATCTCATACAGCTCATTTATATCATCATCGCGCAGAAGCTGCTCGAAAACCAGCTTGAATGCGCTGTCTCTTATTTCACGTCTGGTCATTTATACTCTCCTTTTTTTCAAAGAAACAGTACATGAATATCATATCGTCTATCCCTTTGAATCCGTTTTTTATATAAAATCTTTCACTCGGCTTGCCCCTGCCTGTCAGAAGTGCCATTGCAGCAATATTCTCACAGGCAAGGTCTTTCCTTGCATAGTCAAGCACAGCTGTACCAATGCCGCTTTGCTGGATATCAGGCGATACGCAGAACTCGTCTATGACGTATTCCACACCGTGGAGATATGTGAGCTTTCTTCCGCAGAGTACAGCCTGTATGACGCCGTTCTCCTCGGACACATAGCCTATGGACTGCGGAGCTGACATAAGCTCCTTTATTCTGGTCTCGGCAAGCTCAAGGGACCATTCCTCGTTCCACGGCTCAGCAGCAAAGGCTGCGCGGAATACCTCGGCAGCCATTTTCAGGTCGGACGGTATGTATCGTCTTATCATTCAAATACAACGCCGCTGACTGTTACGTTGACTCTTGCTACAGGAACGCCTGTCATATTCTGGACGTTCTCCTTTACTGCTGTCTGGACTTCCTGTGCTATATTGCACGCCTTTTCGCCGCTCTTTATGATTATCCTCATATCAACAGCCGCAACATCGCCCATCATGCTTATTTTAATGGGACCGTTCTTTCTCAGCTTGCTCATCTTGCCAACTTCTCCGCCAAGTCCCGCAACTCCCTTTACATCAAGGGCTGCGATCCTGGCTATAGCGATTATAACGTCTTCTGACACTTTAAGCTTGCTTGAAACCTGAGGCTTCATATCTTCAACTTCCATAGCGGACCTCCGTCGGAACATATTTGAGTGTATCTTTTAATCAAAACATCGCATACACCCTTACTATTATATTATACCAAATAATTATTCTCAATTCAACTATTTCACCTCAAAAATTCTGATATTTTCTGCGGCGACCGATGTTTCGCCGAGAATTATCTCTTTTATGAAAGCTGCCTGTGCCTTGTCGAGCCCTTCCGTCTTTACGACTACCTTAGCGTTTTCCCCGTCAAGATAGGCTACGCAGTCCTGAAATCCCTGAGCTTTTATCAATGATTCGATAGTTCCTTCGCTTTCGATTAGCTTTGATACCTGTACCGCATCAAGAGCGTTCACAATTGCCTCGTCCTTGGTAACATCACCGCCGCCTATCATGGTCTGAAGCGTCTGCACTGCTTCATCGCGGTCTTTCATTTTGTCGAGCCTTGCCTGAGCAAAATAATCTCCTGCCATCGGCTCGGCTTCCGCATTCACGAACTCTGTCTCACCGTATTTCACATCATCAGCTCTATCGTGAAATACTGCCGAACCGTTTTCCCTGCCAAGCTCGGGAGCTGTTGCGTAGTTTATATATACGGCTACCGCAAGCATAAGCGTCAGGCAAGTCATGATTATCTGTTTCTTTCCTATTATAATAGATGGTTTTTTCATAATAATTCTCCTTTATCTGAGTTTTGTGACATAAATATGTGCAGTCGGAAGATCAAGCGCCGCTGATACGGCACTGTACAGCTTTTCTCTGACCGCTGCACTGTCACCGCCGCTGCATAGTATAACTGCTCCCGTTATTTTCGGGATCTTTACGGATTCTATAAGAGCTTTTTTTTCGCTCCCGCTCCCTATCATAACATATTTTTCTTCCTCCTCCGTTTTATTTTCCGCAATGCTGCGTCTGCCCTCAGTGGCGTATACGTATCGTTCGCTGCTTTCTGCTGTGATATAAGCCTTTACCTCTCCTGCTCCGTCTATCCTTCCGAGAAAATCCTCAAGGCTTTTTTCGGTCCTCATGCAGTAATCCTGCACATCGCTCAGCTTCTGAGTGAGATCTCTTTCGGTATTTACTTCCGCAGCCTTATCAGGCAGAACCGCCGATATCATTATCAGAAGCAGTCCCGCGATACCGCAAACGGTCATAAATACAGCCCAGTTCCTTTTCTTTACAAGCTCTTTAGCTTTTTCGATCAGTTCCATTTATGACCTCCGTTTCCTGTCCGAGACTTTTGCGGATAAGCTCCTCAGCCGCCGCAGGATCTGCTGAACTGATAATGACTCTACTAATATCTATGCTGCCGTCCTCTGAAATATTAACCTCTGTCTTTATTTCTTTTATGTCTATCCCTGCTGCCTTAAGCTGTGAATACAGGATATCAGAAATATTGTCCGCCGCCTTATGTGCTACCTCGTTTCGGTAAACTTCAGCTGCCGCGCTGTAATCCGATACCTCATATCCGCCGATCTCGGGGAGACTGAATTCCCTGCAGCCCTTTATAACAGCCGATGCAAACACAACTGCGAAAACAAGCTTAAGGATAAATGCAGCCTGAGCCTTCAGCCTTGTACCGTCTGTAATGAGCCTTAGAAGATATATCCCTGCGGAAACATAGCACACGCTCCTTACCGATTCAATAAGATCATCCGTATCATCACCCCCCATTCCTCATAAGTACTGCCGTACACAGAATAAACATCACTCCGTAGCATATAAGCACGCTCTGAGCTACTGACAGAGCGGAGTCAAATGATCTCAGCAGCTTTGACATTGATCCCTCGCCAAGAAGCTCCGCAGAAGCAGAGCCTATCCACATCACAAGACGGAATATCATTATCTGTACCACAGGCGGAAGCAATATGAGTATTATGGCAAAACAACCGGCTGTCCCAACAGTACCGCGTATAACATCAAGGCTGCTGCGTACTGTGGAATATGCGTCGTTGACAGCTCCGCCGACCACGGGAACAAGTCCCGAGATCATAAAACGCACCGTTTTTGATGCCGCTCCGTCTGCCTTTCCCGCCAAAGTGCATTTCAGCGTGACAAATCCAGTAAAAAGCAGCATTGAAGCTGTAAGCAGCCATGTTACCGTTTTCCTGATAAGCTGAACTATACCGCTCAGGTCCTGACCCGTGAATACGCTTCCCGTGACCGAAAGCATTGCAGAAGCCGACAGCAGCGGCATAAGAAAGCTGCCCGAGAGCTGCAATATGAGCTCCGATGCTGCAAGCACAGCAATATCATAAACTCCTGCCGAAGCAATACCGCCCGAAACTGCCGTTATTCCTGCGAATACCGGTATAAATGCCGTAATGAAGCTGCCGCTGAGCTTAACAGCTTCAAGAGTACAGGAAAAAGCTTTGAAAACAGGAGGTGCTATCACCGACGCAGCCGTGATCGTACATACGGCGCTGTATACCTCGGAGGAAGAATCCAGTATCCCTTTGCCTGTATTTTTAAGCACAGCCGAAATGACAGTCACGATCATCAGCGTTCCAAGCATACTGATAACATTCTCTTTTGAGACTCCCGATCTTTCAGCAACTTTTTCCGCAATTCCGCCAAATGTAGCTTCATTTATCTCCTCAGAGCTTAATCCTATACCGTAATCGCTCAGTACCTCGTCAAGTTCTTCGCTGTAGCTTTCCTCTGTGCTGCTATCAAGTGCGTACACCTTCGTTTCGACGCAGAAGCTGAATACCAGCAAAGCTATAAATAATATTTTTGCTATCCTTTCCATTTCTCACCTATATAAGCTTGTCTATCAGTCCGATAAAGCCTCTGACTATCGGCAGACTTATCACAACTACCGCTGCCCGTCCCCATAGTTCGGCAGCCGCCCCCATGGCAGCTTCGCCGCTGTCCCTGCAAAGCTCCCCTGATATATGCGTGATGCAGCATATCGCAAGAGCCTTGAACATTGATGAAATGTAGCTTTCAGGGATGCCTGCCGTTAAAAATATATCCCTTATCTCTGATACAGGATATTCAAGCATTATCACAGCTCCTGTGAATATTACAGAGCATACTGCCAGCGAAAGAAGGAGTGAATGCTCCGAGCAGTACTGCCTGAGCAGCAGCGACAGCAAAGCTCCCCCGACGCAGAAAGCTCCGACTGTTAAGCAATTTCCTACCATAGCCCGAATACAGTTTTTACTCTGTCGAACAGGTCGCCTATCTCATCAACAATGATTATCAGAACAACGATGAGCCCTGCAAGTGTTGTCATCATTGCCTGTTCTTCGCGTTCCGCACGTTTCAGAACAAGATTGAGGACAGCTACGATTATACCTGTACCCGCTATCTTAAAAATCAGATCTATGTTCATTTCCTATCCTCAAATCACCATTATTGCAGCAGTTACCCCCGCAAGCAGTCCGAGACTTCTGTAAAGCCTGCCCTTTGCAGTATATTCCGCATTTCTCTGTTCATAAAGAGCCTTTGCTCTTTCACGATAGAAAGACAAAGCCTTCAGCTGCCCCTCTGTATCGGTAGTTCCGAGAGAAGAGCCTATCTCTATGATAAGCTCACGCTCTTCCGCGGCAAATCCGCGGCTTTTCAATACGGATCCACGCCATTCATCATGGAAATCCGCGCTTTCTCCATAGCTTTGCGGAAGCTCACCAAGAAAAGTCAGCATATTAAGGTCGGCCTCCCTGAGCTTTGCTGCTATTCCATAAACATCGGTCTCACAGCCTCGTATATAAAGCTCGCATATCCGAAGCATTTTTTCGATCTCACGGCATATCTCAGTTCTTTTTCTGAGATTTTCCGAGCTGTTAAGTCCGCAGAAAGCTCCGCACAGTATTATTGATATGACTGCCAACGCCCTAATGAACATTTCTCAGCCTCTTTATTTCCCTGATCTCTGAGGGTGCAGAAGCTCCCTCAAGAAACGCGATACAGTCAAACAGACCGCTGTTTACAAGAAATGCAATGTCTTTTCTTTTCATCAGGTCATTATAGTTTTCGCCGTGAGCCGTGACTGCAAATCTGACACCGCAGCCGATACCGTTCAGTATTGCTTCCGAGTCTTCTGTTGAGGATATCTCGTCGCAGAAAATGACCTCGGGAGATAAAGTCCTGACAGCGGACATTATACCTTCTGCACGGCTGAGATTTACTATCAGATCGGTCATAGCTCCGATATCGTTCTGCGGCTCACCGCCGAACAGACCAGCTACCTCGTTCCTCTCGTCTATCAATGCTGTCTTTCGGCAGCTTCCCGTTAATCTGCAAAGCTCTCTGAGAACTGTTGTCTTTCCCGAATTTACACTGCCGCAGATAATGATGTTTTGATCGAAAGTTTCCGCAAAAAGCTCGTCCGCACAGCCTTTTACACATCTCGGGATACGAAAATTCAGAGATGCAAATTCATAGAGCACAGGTCTTTCCGCAGAGGAATATACTCCCGAAATTCCGACTCTAACTGCGTTTTCGAGCATAAAATATCCCTCTTCGAGCTGCTTTTTACAGCTGTGGACAGAAAAATGACATAATCTTTCGACTGTTTCTTTTACAGCTCCTGTACCGACAAGATAAGCTTCTTCAGTATATTTTTCAGACAGACTTCCGTCCTTTTGCAGGAATCTTATCCTGTCAGGATAAACCATATAAACAGGTCCGCCTGCACGCATCCTGATCTCTGTAAGACAACTAAGCTCTCTCTCATGCAGAGCAGACATAAGTCCGCGTATCTTTTCGGGCAGATAGCTCAGTACGGTCTTATAGCTTGTACTGTCATTCATTTTCATCACTCCTTTACTTAATATTATGTCCGTGAAAGCCTTGATAGAACAAAAAAGGGCGCTGAAGCGCCCATAAAAAAACAGCACACATATTGTGTGCTGTTTTCCGAACTCATTCCTTTACACCGCCGAGTGCAACACCCGCAATGATAAATCTTGAAAGAGCTACATATGCAATTATGATCGGAATAATAGAAAGTGCGATCGCCAGATAGATCGTTCCGTAATCGCTGAACTTATCAGATGACTGAAGAGAAGCCACCATCATAGGAAGTGTCTTCTTCTTAAGAGGTACATTGATAAGGATCATGTTAGCATTATAGAAGTTGTTCCAGCTTGCGATGAAAGCGAATATAGCCTGAACTGCTATAGCGGGTTTCATCATAGGAATTGCAATAGATAAGAAAGTCCTGAACTCACTGCATCCGTCTATACGCGCTGCTTCAACGATATCCAGCGGGAATGATGACTTCATGTATGACCTCATGAAGTATACTACCGCAGGAGCTGCAACAGACGGGATTATCAAAGGCCAGTATGTATTTGTAAGCTTAAGGTCTGCCATAAACTTTACAAAACCGGCAGCTGTTACCTGCATAGGCACCATCATAACAAGGAGAATCACTGTGTAGGATACTTCCTTGAGTTTGAAATCGTAAACATGTATTCCGTAAGCAGTAAGCGCTGAAAAGAATACTGTAAGGAATGTGGAACAGCAGGTGATGAACAAGCTGTTCTTATAACCATGGAAAATATTGAAAGCAAACTTGAAAGCAGGCTCGTTAAGCACCTTATCAAGATTTGATTTCAGATATGTACTCGGTACAAAGCTGATACCTGTTGAAATAGCCTGATGTGAACGTGTGGCATTAATAACAAGTATATAAATAGGAAGCAAACAGATTATCGTCAGAAAAAGGAACCACAGAAAAAGTATTGTGGACTTCAGCTTGATCTTGAGTGCATAGCTGTCCTTAGCCTTGCCGTAGACAGATTTCATATTATTGCTCATAATCTTATACCTCCAAACTGCCTGTTTTCCTGTCTGGCTTCTTTAGCAGCCTTCTTACGCATTTTCTTCTTGGCGATCTCGTCCTTGTCTCGTGTCATATAGAACGCGATAAGTCCGAGCGCAAGAGTTACGAAGAACAGAAGTACGGAAGCAGCACCTGCATAACCCATTTTGTTCTCATTGGATTGTGCATGGAAGTACTGGAAGATCATAACGGCGACCGTCTTGATATGATCTCTTACATTAAGGTCCTTATTATAAAGGAACGGGATATCGAACATCTGGAGACCGCCGATCATGGAAGTGATAAGTGTATATGCCATGATAGGAGTCAGAAGAGGCAGAGTGATCTTTCTGAACACCTGTCCCGAGCTTGCACCGTCGATGCTTGCAGCCTCGAACAGTGAAGGATTGATGCCCTGGATACCTGACATGAGCATGATCATCGTATTACCGAACCACATCCATGTCTGAATAAACATAATAACGATACGTGACTGCCACTTGCCCTCAACAAACTTTACAGTGCTGTACAGTCCTGCGCCGATAACGTCCCTCTTGACGATACCGAGCTTGTAAAGCAGGAGGTTTATTGCACCCGGGTTTGTTTCCGACTGTCCGCAGAGCTGAAGGAAAAGAACAGCTACAGAAGCAGCAGTAATGATATTCGGAAGATACATTACTACCTTAAAGAAGCCCTTTCCGGGGATCTTTAACTGAGCTTCCGTAAACCATACAGCCAGCGAAAGCGAAAGAGCAAGCTGTGGTATAAAGTTGCCTATCCACAGAATGAAAGTGTTGCCGAGACACCTGAAGAAGCTCTCGTGGATAACACGGACTTTACGTCCCTCACCGCCAAAAAGAATATCCTTATAATTCTGTAAGCCTATCCACTGAGCGACATCCTTGCCGTTGCCGTGAAAGCTTACAAGAAAGGTATTTATGAGCGGCCATAACTGGAAAAAGAAATAAACAAGAAAAAACGGTAAAATAAAGTAATAGCCATACTTAGCGTAGCTTACAGACTTTATACGTCTATGCGCGTTAGATGACATAAAACACACCCTCTCGAATTAGTATAAATAAATATAGACCTACGGAATACCTGAGTATTCCGTAGGCATATTTATTATGTTGTACTGTTAATTAATCAATGATTAGTCAACGTCGAGATCAGGTGCAGCCTCAGCAGCCTTGTCGAGGAACTCTTCCTTAGTTTCTTCCCAAGTTGCGCCGCCCTCAAGGTACTTGTCCTTAACAGCGTTCTGGAATGCGCCCTTGAGTGTTGAGTCATAAGGTGTGATAAGGCCGTTGAAGTTGATCTTCTTAGCGTTATCAGCAAGAGCCTTGAAGTAGTTCTGGTTGTCAACAAAAATACCTGAGATATCCTGATTGAATACTGTATCGCTTGCGATAAGCTCATCCATAACCTTTGAGTTGTTTACATACTCAGGCTTCTTAACAGCGTAATCCTTCATAGCTGCCTCATCAGATGTAGCTGAGAGGATAAGAGCCTTAGCCTCTTCCTTATTATCGGAAGCAGGGTTAACAACCATCCAAGTACCGCCCCAGTAGTAAGGAACAGGTCCCTGGCATACTGCCCACTTGCCGTACTGCTCGCCGCCTACGCCGCCAACAGCATCCATGAAGAAGTTACCGAAGCCCCATGTAGAAACGAAGTAACCCATGCAGTTTCCTGTAACACCGGCAGCCTTCCACTCGTCTGTCCACTGTGTGTTCTTTGTGATACCGCCGCAGTCCCAGAGAGCCTTAGCTGTATCAGCGAAGTCCTTGCATGAATCGTCGATCTCTACCTTGTTATCCTTAACCCAAGGTGTTGTACGTCCGCAAGCATATGCCTGCCAGAGACCACCGAGTGTATCAGCAAGAGCAACGCCCTTGTTTGTCTGCTCAGAGATTGACTGTGCAGCAGCAATAAAGTCTTCCCAGCTGCCGATCTTAGCCTGCATCTCATCAGGTGTCTTAACACCGAGGTACTGCTCAGCGAGGTCAGCTCTGTAAGCAAATCCGCCTGCAGCAGCCTGCCATGAAACACCTACACGCTTGCCTGCGTTTGCACCCTCTGTAGCCTTACCGATATCATCTGTGTAGCTGTAGATGTTCGGGAAAGCAGAATCGTCGATTCCGAGATCCTCAAGAGCCATTGTTCTTGTATCATCGTTAACGAACTTGAGTGCCCAGTCAGCCTCGCAGAAGTAAACGTCGAGATCCTCGTTGTTGTTGAACATCTGATCGTACTTCTCAGCAGCTTCGCCGCCGCCGCAGCTCATGTCGATGAAGTGTACGCCTTCAACCTTGTCGTCAGAAAGGTCACCAACGATTGTATCAAAGCTGAGGCCCTTCCACTGAGCGATGAGGTAAGGTGCATCATCGTGGTTCCAAGCAGCAACTGTGAATACCTTCTCGTCAGACTTCTTGTCACCGTCGTTGTTGTCGTCTGCCTTAGCAGCAGTTGTTGTCTGAGTGTCCTTTGTGTCATTGTTCTTTGCATCGTCACCGCAGCTTGCGAGTGATGCAGCAGCCATAGCGATTGTAGCTGCTAATGCTAATGTTCTCTTAAGTGTGTTCATTAGAATTTTCCTCCTTAAATATCTATATTATACTTTTGTATAATATTAACGTTAACAATCCTTTGCGGTATCATCGCGGTAACTATCAGTCCGATGATTGTCCTCACCGCCGACGATCGCAGCCGTTATGCATACCCCCTGCTTCTGTTCTCCGAAGCTTTACCCGAGACGATTGTCTCATTTTTATTTTATATGCAGAGCAGTCTCTTGCGGAGTTGTCTGTCTCACGGCTCATACACAGGCTGTTGTCCCCCACCCGTACTCAAAAGAGTCTGAGAAAGCTTCTCCTGTGTCACAGCCTCCTGCTCATTCTGTTTTGACACATTTGTCATTTCAGTATGTCAGAGTATGACTGTGCAACAATTGCTCTTGCAGTTACAAATATACCGTATTTTGCGGTCAAAGTCAATCCTTTGTATCGTTCCTTAATCTTTTTTGAGCACATTGTATACTTTCAACACTGCTTTTTGACAGTTCTTACATAAATACGAGCAGTATAATTTAAAAGTTACAAATCGGTAAAAGCATTTTAGACACTAATTACACAAATTACTGCTCATTCTTTTAGAGCAATTGCCTAACGGATACAAAAGAACGTCCCTGATACAGTAAATTTTTGACAATAAAAACGAACATACGTTTTTGGTTATGTGATAACCGATCTTTTTGAGTAGATGACAAGTATGGCCGCCGCATCAACAGCATCTATGCGTCCGTTCTCGTCAACGTCGGCGTATTTCTGCATTTCCTTTGGAATATAGCCGTCTTTCCCCGTTGAAACAGCCGCATAGTGCTTCAGTACCTTTGCTGCGTCAACTGCATCGACATATCCGTCAGAATTCACATCCCCGATATCAGGCTCTACAGGCGGTATATACAGCGACTGAGAAGCAAATGCGGAATCCGATGCAATATAACGGATATAACAGCCCTTTGACCTGTCTATGTTCCTGCTGAGCTTGTATTCCATACCAATAAGCTTGCCGATCTGCTCCTCCGTGATACCGTTCCTTTTAGTTAAAAGCCCGCTGAATTCTTCTATACTGTAGCCATAGTCCTCGGCAAGAGCTTCAATAGCCATCTGCGGAACATATCCCTCATAGGTTATCTCACATTCATATAAGCCGTCATATGTATATTTCCCTTTGCTTTCCATACGTATATCCGACATATCGGGCTTTAACGCGGGAGCCTCGGGTATCTCAAATCTGACGGGCTCGCTTTCAAACCTGCCGTCGCCGCCTCTGACTATAAGGGTAAAGGTCTCTCCGGGGATAACATTGATATAGCACAGTCCGAAGGTGTTCGGGTCTACAGTATCTCCCGATATCAGTCTTCCCTTTGCCTTTACCAGCTCCATTATCTGTCCGTGCTCTATCATGAGCTCAGCTCTTTCGGCAGCCTCCGCGTCGATGGGACCGATAGCTTCGCTTTTGAAATTTATGGAAATATTGGAAATGTCATACCTTTCGGGTACCTGAACAGGGATCTCGACTCCGTTTTTTATGGCTGTGAGCTCCATGCCTGCGTAGTCAATGACTTTATCAGACACGGAAAGCTCCTTGCCGTCGGGGGCGATGATCTTATCGGCAATCGACGAGCTTATTGAGCCTTTTTCATCGTCGAAGCCAATGAGCGATCTGTTGACGTGCAGCGTTACCGTATTTTCAAGCACATTCTCCCCCGAGAGCTTCATAATGATATCAGTTGTACCAAACTGTACAGGCACGCTCTCTATCCATTCTCCTGATCTGTATTTTTTTCCGTCATATTCGACATCATATACGGTACCGAGACAAAGAGAGATCTTTTCAGTGCTTGTAGGGATATAGATGCTGAACTCCTTTTCCGATTCCCTCTCCGCATACCGAAGGATGCCGTTGTTTTTATAGGCTGTGGGAATATATCCCACCCAGTTGAATTCAGCGGTTTTCGGGTAGTAGGTCCGCTGTGTAAAGTTCTTCGCTCCCTCGCAGTCACAGATGGCGCTGACAGTGTTTTTTTCTTTTATTGCGATCGGCTCCTTGTAATCCTCGGCTTCGCCGCTGTCTTTATACCAGCGTATATTTTCGGAGCTGCCGCCGTATGAGAGAGCGATCTTTTCATCAAGGGAAACAGCTCCCTCATGGTGCGAAAAGCTCACCTTGCCCACAGGATCGGTATAAGCCTTTAAAGTAAGATTTCCCAGTCTTATCTTTACATCGCCCCTGGAAAAGGTGTCTCTGTAGCTCTTTTCGTTTTCGGCAGCTTTCTCGAGAAGCTCTGTATCTGTATCCTCGAGTCCGTCATAAAACTGCTCGATAAAGGACTCAAGCAGAGCCTGTTTCTCGTCCTCATCCAAAGTCACGTCCTCATCCACGACGTCATTCCATTCCCTGCCGTCAACGCTGAAAAAGCTTTCATTTCTGCCTGTATATTCCTTTATCTTTGACTCTCTTGTATATGAACTGATATCGTAATATGTATCTTCGCTCTCCCTTATGTAGAGACTGCTCTCTACAGGCAGAACAAATGGTGAATCCTCACAGTAAAGCTTCACGACAACCGAAAATTTCTCGTTCTTTTCAAGTATAACAGGTCTGTCAAGGTCAAGCGTGAAAAATCCTGTATAGTCACATCTTCCCTTTGTTACCTCCGAGGCTGTGCCCGATGACGGATCGCTTTCATCCTTAAGGTCAGTATATATAGTTATTTCGTAATCCGTACCTGCGTTGTATATGTATGTGCCCACAGCGCTTATCTGCTCGTCACGTTCAGCCTTGAATATATCCGCCATATATGACGATCCCTGTTCATCGGCAGTATCATAAGCAGACAGAGTCTGTATCGGTATAAAACTGTCATACTGATATATTTTTTCGTGTTCATCAGCGTCGTCAAGCTCGAACACGGCAAAATCCTCAAGGGTCCTGTCATAGTAGGATATCCATATATAGCCGTTCTCGCCTTCAAGTGTTCCCCAGCTGTTCTTGCACAGCCATGCGCCGTCGCCCTCGGGGGAATTGCAGAATTTATCCGCGGAGAAAGTATCGTCCCAGCCGACTATGGTTACTGCATGGTTGGCAAAACGCGGCTTTCTCTTTGAATTAGAGGTGCTGTATTCCTTGTTCCAGTTGCGCTTCTTGTCTGACATATAAGAAACATCAACAGCATTTCCTTTATATATGAACCCCTTTATCATACTGTTTATATCGTCGAAGTTCTCTCTGTCATCATCATAGTCAAAGCTGTAGGCATTTCTCATATGATAGTCAGCCTGTCGCTGCATATGATCAACTTCAGACATATTATCAAAAAACTTTGTGTCCGAATATGGCAGTCTGCTTTCGCTGACAGGTCCGATCCACTGAGACCAGATATTCGATACCATCCTTGAAGTTCCGCCCTCTGCCATGACTTCCTCCACATCAGTTGACTTGGAATACAGCTGGTCATACCCGTAATACGGATAATAAGCTGTATGGAGCTCTGAAAGGTCGATATATGGTACTTCCGACAATATGCTCGTCTCTGCGCTGGCTATTGCCGCATGAGCCCAGCAGCTTCCGAATGAGCCCTGGGACTTTACTGCTGTTGAACCGAAGACCTTTCTCATATCAAAGCTTTCGGGAAAAGAAGCACTTTCGGGAGTTCCCTTTACCGCTGACGGACAAACCGCTCCGTATGCAGCCATTGGTTCAAATTCCGTACCGTCTCCGCCCACGCATCTTAATACAGGCATTGAAAAAGAACACGACTGTGACTGTACCGCTGCTCCTTTGAGCCCTTCTTTATAAAAATCAAGTCCTTTTACAGCTTCCGCAAATGCTGGAAGCGGTACCGAAGCCGCCGCAATGACAAATGACACAGCCGCAGCTGTAAATTTTAATGCCCTGTTTACCATATTATCTCTCCCTTCGCTGCCATCTCTTCCGTTGAAGCAAATATACAATCATTATACCACATAAGGCTGTTTTTGTAAAGCAAAAGTACCCTTGACCGGATAGCCAAGGGTACTATGTGTTATCAGTATATTACTTCTGAGCTTACGCTGTGACTATGCTGTCAGCCTTGTGGAGCTTGAGCTTCTCAACAGCCTGTTCTCTCATCTTGTATTTGAGTATCTTTCCTGCCGCATTCATTGGGAAGCTGTCAACAAAGTCAATATATCTCGGACACTTGTGCTTAGCCATACGTGCAAGGCAGAATTCCCTTATCTCCTTTTCGGTAGCGGTAACGCCGTCCTGAAGAATGATGCAGGCCATTATCTCCTCGCCGTAATCCTCATCGGGAACGCCTATTACCTGTACATCCTTTACCTTGGGATATGTATAAAGGAAGTCCTCTATCTCCTTGGGGTAGATATTCTCACCGCCGCGGATTATCATATCCTTGATACGGCCTGTTATCTTGAAGTATCCGTCCTCGGAGCGGCGTCTTGCGAGGTCGCCCGTATGGAGCCAGCCCTCGCTGTCGATAGCAGCTGCCGTAGCCTCGGGCATTTTATAATAGCCCTTCATGATGTTGTAGCCTCTTGCTACAAACTCGCCGTCAACATCATCGGGAAGCTCTTCATTTGTCTCGGGATCAACTATCTTGCACTCTACGCCGAAGATAGGTCCGCCGACAGTATTGACTCTCTGCTCGATAGAGTCTGTGGTCTTGCTCATGGTAGTTGCAGGTGAAGCCTCTGTCTGTCCGTAGGTTATGCATATCTCGCTCATGTGCATCTTCTCGATAACTTCCTCCATAGTCTTTATGGGACACGGAGAGCCTGCCATGATACCTGTTCTCATATGCGAGAAATCCGTATTTTCAAAATCCTTATGGCCCAGCATTGCAATAAACATTGTAGGTACGCCGTGGAAGCAGGTTATCTTCTCCTGATTGATACAAGCAAGTCCCTTTCTCGGAGAGAAGCGTGTTATAGGTGACATAGTCGTGCCATGCGTCATGGAAGCGGTCATTGCCAGCACCATTCCGAAACAGTGGAACATAGGCACCTGTATCATCATGCGGTCTGCGGTCGAAAGATCCATGCAGTCGCCGATAGCCTTACCGTTGTTGACTACATTGTAATGTGTGAGCATTACGCCCTTGGGGAAGCCTGTAGTTCCCGAGGTGTACTGCATATTTGCCACATCATGGATATCAATTGTCTTTCTTACGCGCTCCACCTCACTGTAGGGAACGTTCTTTGAAAGCTCAACAGCTTCTTCCCATGTATAGCAGCCGCTGTTCTTTGAATCGACTGTGATAACATTCTTGAGATAAGGAAGTCTTGCGGAAACGAGCTTGCCCGGTTCGCAGGTATCAAGCTCGGGACAGAGCTCCTTGATGATATCCACATATTTTATATCCTTGATGCCGTCTATCATTACAAGGGTCATAGTATCGGACTGTCTCAGCAGATACTCAGCCTCGTGGATACGGTATTCGGTGTTCATGGTAACCAGTACAGCGCCTATCTTTGTGGTCGCCCAGAAAGTAATGTACCACTGGGGAACATTTGTAGCCCATATAGCAACATGATCGCCCTTCTTCACGCCCATTGCCAGCAGTGAACGCGCAAAGCTGTCAACATCATCGCGGAATTCGGGGTAAGTTCTTGTATAATCAAGCTCTGTATAGCGGAAAGCATACTGATTGGGGAACTGCTCGCATATACGGTCGAGGATATCGGGAAATGTATAATTGAGGATACGCTCCTTGGGCCACGGATACTGTCCGTCGCCTCTCATATTTGTCTGAAGAGGATGCTTGTGAGACTTCTTGTAAGGAGCCATATACTCTGCAAACTGCGGTATAACTATACCTGCGTCGCTGAGATCTCTTGCCCAGCGCTTTACCCATTCAAGAGAGATATAGCCGTTGTAGTTTATAGTGTCGAGGGCTTCTATCATAGCCTTTACAGGGATATCTCCCGTGCCCATGATGCGGTATTCTACCGTACCGTCCTCACGCATGACGCTGTCCTTTACCTGTATGTACTTTATATACTCACCGAGGTTGGCAACAGTAGTCTCGGGAGCTTCACCGTGATAGCGGTAAGGATGATGCATATCCCAGAGAGCAGCCACCTTGCGGCTCTTTACATTGTCAAGGAGCTTTGCAAGACGAGCGGTATCCGAGTATACGCCGTTTGTCTCAACAAGGAGAGTAACATTGTATTCCTCTGCGATGGGAACGAGCTTTTTAAGAGCTTCCGCTATATACTCATCGTCAACTTCATCCTGAGGATCGGGATTGAGATCGGCAAGTATCCTTATGTAAGAAACGCCCAGCTTGCTTGCAAGCTTTGCGTACTCTGTTATCTCTTTTTCTGCTTCCTGATACTTGTCCTTGAATTTAAGGCAGGCACCCGAAGACAGACATGGTATTTCAAGGCCCAGAGACTGAAGCTTAGCAATAGTGGCAGGTAGCTGAGCCTCGGTAAAAGGCTGAGCCTTGACAGAGAATATCTCGTTGCCGAGTCCTCTGATCTCGATTCCGTCGAATTTGAAATCCTTTGCCATTGAATAAATGTCTGTCCACGACCACTCGGGACAAGCAAGTGTTGAAAATCCGATTTTCAAAATAATCATTCCTTTTCTTTTTTGGTATTGCTATGTTTCAAATCATCTGTCTCGACCTGAAGCTCTTCGGCGATATACGCCGACCTGTCAAAACCCGAAGATGTCATATATGCTTCCGCCTGCTTTTTTGTTTTGAAGCGGCGGGCAAACAGTTTATTATATACGGAAAAACGCGGAGAAACAACAAACATTTCCTTAGGGATATGTCTTATGATCCAATCCAAAGCCAACTCCCCCGATCAGAAAAGCTTATAATACAATACTCCGAACCATTCCCTTACCCAGTATGTGGGGAGCAGATACCATCTTGTCTTTGCCGATATATTATTCGACTCTATTCCTGTGCGTTCCGCCAGCATATCTGCTCTGAGCTGGTGAAATCCGTCCGTAACTATGGTGATCCGCTGCGGAAGTCCGTTCTCATCAATTATTTTCTTGGAAAAGCTAAGGTTTTCCTCCGTATTGACAGACTTGTCCTCCATAAATATCCTGTCGGGGGATATACCTTTCTCAACAAGCCAGTCCTTCATGCACTGAGCCTCGCTTATGGACTCGTCCTCTCCCTTGCCGCCCGAAACGACCGCCTTTACGCTTTCATGCTCCGAAAGATAATCGTATGCGGCTCTCAGTCTCTGTGCGAGCATAAGGCTCGGAGCTCCGTTCCTTACCTGACACCCGAGTACGACCACCGTTGTATTCTCGTCCTTTGGTCTGTCATTTGCGGCTTTTATCATAAATACGCTTATAACTGCGGCAGCAACAACAGCCGCAGCTGTAAACAGACCTGTTATGCAAAGCGCTGTCCTGCCGAGAGGCTTCTCCCAGCATCTTGCCACAAGCGAGCAAAATCTGTCCCAAAACAGAAGTATCAGCGCTGTAAGCATTGATACCGCCATTCCGGCGCAATTGCCCAAATTAATGATATGTCTCGATACGGGAAGAAGAAAAACAAGGAACAAACAGAAAAATGCAGCGGCAGAGATACATCTTGCTGCCATTTATGCTTCCTTGCTCCTTGCAGCAGCAAGCTTAAGTATCCTGTCAAGGTTTTCCTTTGTAGTGGTCTCGCTGCCGAGATGTGTGGGGACCTTATTGTACAGTCCGTGGAAGTCGGAGCCGCCCGTTTCGATAAGATCGTATTTTTTCGCTATTGCCGAAAGCTTCTTGCGGCATTTTTCATCAGCGGAAAAATGTCCTATCTCGACGCCGTCGATCTTGCCGTTCTTTGCAAGCTCCTCAAGGAGCTCAAGATTGTCGTACTGTGCGGGATGAGCCATAACAGCGACACCTCTTGCAGTACGTATAAGGTCAACGACAAAATTAACGTCGGGATACTCTCTTTCCACATAGCATGAACCGTCTTTGGGGTTGAACAGCTCGCGGTCAAGCTCTCCGTAAAATTCAAGGGCATAACCGTAGTCGATGAGCGCGCGCATGATATGCTGCTTGAAAATACTCTTTGAAGCAGTTGTACGCTTGAGGATACTTTCCTGAGTTATGGGGAATTTAGCCATGACCTTTTCGATCATTTCCTTTGAGCATTCCTTCCTTATCTCGCAGGATTTAAGGCAAAGCCCTTCAAGTCTGTTGGGCTTTGACGGTGCATAGCAAAGTATGTGCACCTTGCTGTTTCTTTCCTTGTCCCACGCTGAGAGCTCAACGCCGTGAAGTATCTTTATACCTGCGCGGTCGCCAAGTACATCGGCTCTTGAAAAAGATGCCATGGTATCGTGATCGGTAATGGAAAGCCAATCAATGTTCATTCGCTTCGCCTGAGCAATGACATCCTCAATACCAAGCGAGCCGTCGGAAAGCGTGGTGTGACAGTGCAGATCGCAAATCATACAGTACCTTCTTTCGCCGCTTTTTTCGCGGCAGGATATTAGTAAAATTGTATTGGTGAAACGCTTCTTTCAGAACATAATCGCAGTTTTTTCTGCAATTATAATAATAACGCTAATAATTATACCACAAAATATTTATTATTTCAAGCTTTTTCACTAATTTTTACATTTTTATCATATTTTATATAAAGAAGTATACCGAAACGGCAGCTATTTCACTGTAGTTTTGCGTAAAGCTCGCTCTTTCTGAAACCTGTCTCCTTAGCCACGGCTTTGCAGGCTTCCGTTGGCTTTTCTCCCATTCCGATAAGCCTGTTCACCTGCTCCATAGCCTGCTCTATGGTTATTTCTTCTCCGCTTCCCTCACGGGCTCCCTCAAGCACGAGTACGAACTCCCCTTTCGGCTCGTTATCATTATAATACTCCACAGCCTCCGCAAGAGTCAGTCTCAGGACCTCCTCATGCACCTTTGTAAGCTCGCGGCAGAGCGATATCCTGCGATCTCCGCCGAAAAACTCCGCAAGATCGGACAGAGTTGTTTTCAGCTTGTGGGGCGCTTCATAAAATATCATTGCCGCCGTTTCGTCACGAAGCATTTCAAGGCGCTCCGCTCGCTCCTTTTTTAGCACAGGTAGAAATCCCTCAAAGGTAAAGCGGCGGATACTGAGCCCCGATACTGCAGCTGCCGAAACTACGGCGCTGGGTCCCGGAACTACCCTGATGTCTATATTGTTCTCGGCACAGAGCTTTACAAGGACTTCACCGGGGTCGGAAATACATGGCATACCTGCGTCGGTAACAATACCGCAGCTCTCACCTGCGAGAAGCCTGTCGATTATGCGCTGTGCATCGGCTTTTGAACTATGCTCATGGAAACTTATGAGCTGCTTTTTTATCTCAAAGCGATTTAGCAGCTTCAGTGTGACTCTCGTATCCTCAGCACAGATAAAATCCACAGCTTTAAGGGTATCGAGCTGCCTTATCGTTATATCATCAAGATTTCCTATGGGTGTTCCGATAACGTAAAATGTTCCGCTCATAGCTGCTCCTTTCCTGTGTCGTATATCTTCTGAAGCTCTTCCGAAAAACCGTCCCCGCTTCGTATGTAGAGCTGAGGCTCGACCTTCATGAACGGCTTTGAACCCTTTTTTCCCTCGATAAGGAACAGCCATGGAGCTTCATCGGCGTTTTTCGATACGAAACGAAGTCTTTTCGGCTCTATATCGTGGCTTTTCATTGCAAATACAACGTCGCTCAGACGCTCGGGACGGTTGCAGACACATAGTCTGCCGCCGAATTTCAGCAGCTTCCGAGCAGCCTCGCATACGTCATCTATGGTGCACATGATCTCGTGGCGGGCTATCTTCTGAGCCGTTATGATGCTCTGAAAGCCTGCATTGTTCACCTTATACGGCGGATTGCAGGTCACAAGGTCGAGCTGACCGAGAGGCGCCCCATCCCACAGCTCCTTAAGGTCGGCGCACACAGGAACTACCCCTGAAGTCTCGCTCCTTTCAAGTCCGAGACGGAGCTGCTCAACAGCTCCCTCCTGTATATCCACGGCATAGGTTATCTGCGGCGGCATTTTCTTCTGCATGATGAGAGGTATTATACCGCAGCCCGTACCGAGGTCGCAGACCTTGTCCTTGGCACGGTACTGTGAGAAGTCTGCCAGCAGGAAGGCGTCCGTGCCGAAGCGGTGATCGCTGCTGGCGCAGACGTAAATTTTATCAGTTAGCTTTTCATATTTGTATTCCATTTTATTTTCCCTTTAGCTTTTCCACATTCAGATAAAGCAGATTGTCAGGTAAGAACTCATTGTTTATGTAACATCTGAAGTCATGGGAGATATATTTTCCGAATCTCTGCCAAACTTCACCGTCATCTGTAAGGTATTCAAGCACAGTCACTTCCACGGCGTTTACAACATCTTTGTCGCCTTTCCGCCACATTTCCTCGATCACGCTGCAGTAAAGTCTTATCACATCAGGGCTTTGATCTGATTTAAGCAGCACCGTAAAAGGGATGTCTGTCATATCTCCTGCCAGAACGTGCAGCAGTACTTTTCCGTACATTTCCATATGCCTGTCATATATCTTTCTGCCGTCGGGAAACTTTTCGGCAAGCATTTCCGCACATTCATTTATATCCATTTTTTCACTCATGATATCTCAACGCTTTATCTTTTCATCATTACAAGGTATTCTGTAGTTCCTTCTTCATATTTCTTTATATCTGTAAGGTGAAAACCATGCGCTTCGTAGAAGCGGACAGCATCAGTGTTTTTTTCTATTGTCCATAAATAATTGACTGAATAGTTTTCTTTGGCATATTTGATCAATTCCGAGCCGACTCCCTGACCCTGAAAGAAATGATCGACATATAATTCGAGGATCTCTTCTTTCTCTATGCGGATAAGCCCTTTTACAATACCGTCATCGTACAGGAACATATTGTTAAGAAAGCCGCTTTCAATGTACTTTTTAGCAACAGGAAGCACTTGTAATTCACCGAATGAATATGCGTCGTCATTAAATATCGAGCGATACTTCATTCTTTTTGCAAACACAAGTATCTCCGCGATTCTCGAAGCGTCTTCTTCTGAAGCCCTTCTGATATGTGGCTCATTAACCCTGCTGATTTTTGGCATATCATCGCTGTTATGTATCATATCAAGGGCTTCTGCCATTTTTACGCACTTTGCATACCTGTTCTTCCACATGAATTCGTTATAGTAGCGGCAGGTCTGCTCCGCCGTCATAAATTCATTATCAAAGGTGGAGTTGCAGTATTCGGGAACTATCATCTCAAAACCATGCTCAAAACCGCACTTAACTGTTGCATCTATGCAGTAATCCGTCTGCAAGCCCGTAACTATTAGCCGTTTCACGCCTTTTTTATGAAGATATCCAAGCAATCCGCTGTCACGGAAGGGACTGTTCACAAACTTATCGAAAAACCGCTCCCCAGCTTCGGGAGCAAAGCCGCTGTAGATATCAAAGCCTGTATTGCCCTTTGATAGGGACTGACCCTTTCCGTCGTCATGGCGGACATATATGACCTCAACACCTTTTTTTCGGGCTTCGGCTATGAGAGTACGGACATTCGGGATAAAACTGTCAAAGGCATACAGCTTTTCCGTGGTTATGAGCTCCTGCGCGTCTATAACAAGAAGTGCTGTTTTCGTCATTTTATAGTTCCTCCGCCCACAACGATATCACCGTCGTACAGAACTACCGCCTGCCCGCTTGTGACAGCCCTTTGCGGCTCGTCAAATTCCACCATGTACTCACCATTTCCCATATATGAAACGACTGCAGGCTGCTCCTGCTGACTGTAGCGCGTCTTTGCGGTAACACGCATGGGCGATTCCAGCTTTTCCACGGATATAAGGTTGAAGTCATCGGCAATTAGGCTTTTTGTGTACAGGTCGGCTTCTTCTCCGATAGTGACCGTATTCGCCTCAATATCCTTTCTTACCACGTAGGCAGGATGTCCGAGAGCAATACCGAGTCCCTTTCGCTGACCGATAGTATAATTGATGATGCCCCTGTGCTCACCGAGCACATTGCCGTTCATATCCACAAAGCTTCCGCAGGGCGTATCACAGCCTGTAAATCTGCGTATAAAGGCTGCGTAGTCACCGTCGGGGACAAAGCAGATATCCTGACTGTCAGGCTTTTGTGAATTTACGAGACCTGCGGACTCGGCAAGCTCCCTTACCTGAGTTTTTTCAAGCTTGCCAAGAGGCAGAAGAGTATGTGCAAGCTGCTCCTGAGTAAGCGCATACAGCACATAGGTCTGATCCTTGCTGCGGTCCTTTGAGCGCTTGAGCAGATAACGTCCCCTGTTTTCATCATACTCAA
Organism: uncultured Ruminococcus sp.; assembly: GCF_946415235.1. Classification (GTDB taxonomy): domain Bacteria; phylum Bacillota; class Clostridia; order Oscillospirales; family Ruminococcaceae; genus Ruminococcus. The sequence goes on from NZ_CAMKRR010000007.1 coordinate 40,091, forward strand.
CCACCGCATAATGTCCCGTAGCTATATAGTCATAGCCCAGCTCCTGCGCTCTGCGGAGCATTTTATCGAATTTCACATGGCGGTTGCACTCGATACACGGATTCGGCGTCATGCCGCGGAGGTAGCTGTCCGCAAACTGCTTCATTACGTGCTCACGGAAGTTATCCCTGAAATTGAACACAAGATGCTCAAAACCGAGCCTGTATGCAACGCTCCTTGCGTCCTCCACATCGGAAAGCGCACAGCAGGTCTTGCCCTCCTTCTTTGCTTCGGATATATCCTCATCGGAAAAAAGCTTTAAAGTTACTCCCATGACCTCATAGCCGCTGTCACGCAGCAGCATAGCTGCCACGGAGCTGTCAACTCCGCCGCTCATTCCAACCATAACCTTTTTCATTTATCCGCTCCTCCCGAAAAAGCAGCGGCGAACCTCGCCGCCTTAAACTATGTTCATTATCTCGTCCATTGAATCCACGTAATAGTCCGAAAGCGCTATAATACTGCTCCTGTCGGCTTCCGCCACGCTGTCGTAGACTCCGCAGACCGTAAAACCCGCTTCCTTTGCCGTTTCTATGCAGTGAAGCGAATCCTCCACCACAAGCACCTCACGCGGCTCAGCTCCGAAGTACTCCGCACCTCCGAGAAAAATATCGGGGAAATTCTTTCCTGCGGGATATTCCACATCTGTGAGCAGAAAGCGGAAACGGTCATATATCCCGCAGCGCTTCAGCGCTGCTTCCGCAAGCCTCTTGTATGTAGCAGTAGCGATACCGTAGGGTATACCGCGGCTGTCAAGGTAGTCAAGAAGCTCCTCTACATGAGGCTTCAGAGGTATCTGCTCCTCATAGCGCTCCCTGACCATATCCTCTATGCGCCATATAACGTACTCTTTTGTGCATTTCAGCCCGAACCTGTCTATGAAGTACTGCGACGACTCGTCAACAGTCATTTTCTTTACCACATCCGATACCTCGGCGGGCGGGTCGGTTATTCCGTTCTCTATGAGAAATTCGCGGTCTATGCTGCTCCATACAGTCATGGAATCAAGCAAAGTACCGTCAAGATCAAAAATTATTCCCTTTATCATTTAGACTCCCGTTTTTTATTCCATATCTATCATTATTTTTGCCCTGTAATCCTTTTCGGCGGAGGTAACTGTCTCAAGTGCGAGGCCGTAAATATCCGAAGCTCTTATCTCGAGCTCCGCAAAGCGCTCCGCAGTATCGCTGAGCTGCGAAAGCTTTGCAATAGACGATGCAAAGGGTATCTTTGCCTTGTCCTTTGCACGGGCAAGCACCTCCCTGCCCCTCTCATTGAAAGCAAGTATCCTGCCATAAGGCGGGAGCTGCTTCATATCCTCCTTTGTAACGCCGATGAGAAGATCGAGCATTATCCTTCTTATTCTTGCCATTGTGTATCTCTTGGTCTTGACCGTGAAAAGCAGCTCGTCTATCGAGCCAGCCATCCTTGCGCCGTAGATCCTGTGCTCAAGCCCCTGTCCTACGTCGCATATCTGCTCTATTTCCTCGATCGTGCTGCTTCTCAGCTTATACAGCATTACTCTTTCGAGCCTGTTCAGTGAGGCGATCTCTCCCTTTGATACGGCAGTTTTCACAGCTTCTGCCCACTCAGGCGTCATGAACTCGTCCACAGGAGCTCCGCGGCCGATCATATCGCGTATATTTGAAGCGCTTGCAAAGCCGTTTTCGGTCTCGCCGCAGTCATGGGGAGCGTTTATGCGCTTTACCGTAAAGGGCTTCATATGCGAACCGAACTTCTTCAATGCGCGTAGATATTCCACGGCAAGGGTATTGTTAGGCTCGGCGATTATCGCCGCTGCCTCTGCGTCGTAGCCGTTCACCACGGAGTTAAGTGCCCGCGGATAGGTATAGCCCTTTTCCATTATGCTCCTTATCTCTTCGGCGTGAGTTAAAGCAGCATTATCCACTGTTTCCATGGCTTTCAGCAGTTTTTCCGTGTCGCCGCACTCGCTGCCGAAGGAGAGCTCGTCAACAGCTCCGAGAGAATCGAGAAGATATACCGCTCCCGAAGCAAAATTCTCGGCGGAAGCAAGACAATACTGAACAGGAAGCTCTATCACAAGGTCTGCTCCCGAGCGGACGGCAAGACGGGCTCTTTCAAGCTTGTCTATGACCGCAACATCACCGCGCTGGACAAAATTGCCGCTCATTACCGCAGCTACGTGAGTAGCTCCGTTTTCACGGGTCCTGCGTATATGGTAAAGATGTCCGTTGTGGAAGGGATTATATTCGCAAACTATACCGCTGACTTTCATTTTACTACCTCTCCTGCCAAATTTCAATGATTTGAACTTATTTTTTATTTCCTCTACATATTATTTATGGATTTTTCATCCGTTTTGGGCGTTTTGTTAAACGGAGCCCTCATTTTTTGCTGTATCCGAAGCATAAAATGCTCATTTTTATACTGCTTTTTACCCTGTATTATCATCTTTTCAAAAAAAATACTTGCAATTTTCCAAAAATAGTATATAATAATATATGCAAAATATTTTTTGAAAGGAATTTTAATATATGATCATCTTAGTTGTTAATGCGGGAAGCTCTTCCCTGAAGTATCAGCTCATCGACATGAGTGATGAAAGCGTTATCGCAAAGGGTAACTGCGACCGTATCGGTATCGACGGACATATCAGCCACAAGACTGCCGACGGAAGAAAGCTTGATGAGGACTGTGCATTCCCGACTCACACAGAAGCATTCATGAAGCTGGTCGACTGCCTTACAAAGGGCGACGCAAAGGTTATTGACAGTATGGATGCTATTTCTGCTGTTGGTCACAGAATAGTACAGGGCGCAGACGTTTTCGACAAGTCTGTTCTCGTTACAGATGAAGTTATTGATAAGATAGACGAGCTCCGCGAGCTTGCTCCCGTACATAATCACGCTCATGCCCTCGCTCTCAGAGCCTGCAAGAGCGTAATCCCCGCAAATGTACCTCAGGTAGTTGTATTCGATACAGCTTTCCACCAGACAATGCCTCCCAAGGCTTTCATGTTCGGTCTCCCATACGAGGACTATGAGAAGCTCCACGTAAGAAAGTACGGCTTCCACGGCACATCTCACAGATTCGTATCCAAGGCTCTTGCAGAGGCAATGGGCAAGGACGTCAAGGACCTCAAGATCGTTTCATGTCACCTCGGAAACGGTTCTTCCATCACAGCTGTTGACGGCGGCAAGTCAGTAGACACATCTATGGGCTTCACACCTCTCGACGGTGTAGTAATGGGTACAAGAACAGGTTCCGTAGATCCTTCTGCTGTTACATTTGTTGCTGACAAGCACGGATTTACTCCTTCACAGATGAGCGAGTACATGAACAAGAAGTCAGGCTTCCTCGGAGTATCGGGTGTAGGTTCTGATAACAGAGACATTCAGGAAGCTGCAAACAACGGCAACAAGAAGGCTCAGCTCGTTTCCGATATGCTCGCATATGAGATACAGAAGTACATCGGTGCATACACTGCTGCAATGAACGGTGTAGATGCTGTTCTCTTCACAGGCGGTATCGGCGAGAACTCATGGGAAGTAAGAGAGCAGGTATGCCGGAACATGGATTACTTCGGAATCAAGATCGACGAAGCTCTCAACCGCACTATCAGAGGCAAGCTCACAAAGATCTCAACTCCCGATTCAAAGATCGAGGTATGGATCGTTCCTACAAATGAGGAGCTCCTCATCGCAAGAGATACTCTTGCTCTCATTTCCAAGTAATTATAACATATCAGGATAAAAAAAGCAACAAAGACCTGCACTTAACAGTGCAGGTCTTCTTTTCGGATATCATAAAAGGCGTTCATAAAGAACGCCTTTTTGACTTATATGTGACTTCTTACAAGCTCGTCGTGACAGATTATCGTTGTACGCGACGGGTCTATCTTGTCCTGTTCAAGTATCACGACTCCGATAGAATCAGCTTTTATTATACCGCCCCTCGGATTTCTTATACTGTCGATATTTCCGATTATCTCCGCATTCACCATGGAATACTCAAATGCAAATGAAGTATTCGGGAGCTTGCAGTTCTTCATCATAAGATTATCTATATAGCACATTCCCTCACGGCTCTCGATAGTGCAGTTGATAAGGGAAATATTCTTTGAATTCCAGCCGAAGCACTTGCCCTTTATAGTCGAATTGTAAATAACTACATTTTCGCTGTTCCAGAAAGCGTCACGGCAGTCTATGACCGAATCGCGCACCGTAACATTGCGGACACCGTCGAAGGCGTATGCACCTGCAAGCTCAAGACCGCTTATCTCCATGCCGTCGCAGTCCATGGCGAAATAATCGCCGTTTACCTTTACTCTGTCAATGCGTACATTATTGCATTTCCACAATACCTCGTCGCCGTTGGGAAAGCTTACATTCCTCAGACTTATACGGTTGCAGCGGCGGAAGCACTTGGGAGCCTCGATGATGATATCATCTGCATTGACCTCCTTTGTGTACCATACAGCCGCTCTGCCGTCCTCTGTCATCATGCAGTTTTTCATCTTTATCATCTCGCTGTGCCATAACGGGAACTTTGACGAAAAAGTACTGTCTGCAAGCTTTATGTAGCTGCTGCGCTTAAGCGGAGATTCACCGTAGCCGAATGAAGTACCGCTGATATTGAGTCCATCTGCCTGATAAAGAGCTCTTTCCCCCGAAAAATGCTCATTACGGATCTCTTTCATAAATCTCACTCCTTATTCCTTATCATTAAGACATTAAAATATCCAATGATTTCATATTGTATTATATCACACTTTTTGTCTAAAAGCAACATTAATTCTAAAATAAAACTTAACTAATTGTTAATGACGCAAAAGAGATAACAATAACTTATTTATTTTACATTTTACATCTTTTTGATGTGCAACGCTTTACATATGTGCTCCGTATGTGTATAATGAAAGCAGAACGTATACGCAAAGCTTTTTATACAAGGGGGTGGGACAATGAGTGAACACGAAATAAAGCTGATGCTGCAAAAATCGAAAAATGACGGCTTTAAAGCCTTGTTTGACGAGTACTGGAGCTACGTATATACCATTGTGTACAACACTCTGCGCGGTATGGCAAGCCGCAGCGATATCGAGGACTGCACGGCGGATGTTCTCAGCGATGTGGCTCTGAGCTACAACGCTGACCATGCAGGCTCTCTCAAGGCATATATCGGAACTTCCGCAAAGCGTCGGGCGATAGACATGAAGCGCTCTATTTCATCAAAGAAAAATGTCCCGCTCAATGACGAAGGCTCTCCCGAGCTGCCGTCCGACGTTGATCTCGAAGCACAAGCCGAAAGATCAAGCATATCCGCTATACTGCTCCGTAAGATAGAAGAGCTGGGCGAACCCGACTCCTCGATAATAATACAGAAGTACTTCTACGACCGAAGCTCTGCCGAGACAGCAAAGGTACTCGGAATGAATCCCATAACCGTTAGGAGCAGACTGCACAGGGCACTGAAAAAGCTGAAAGCAGCTCTTGCGGATATGGATATCACATTGTAAAGGAGGATAATTATGAAAAGGAATATCTCAGATATAATGCATAACGCCGATGATGAAACGATCGAGCGTATCGCAGATAAAAAGCAGGCTGCCGACAGCAGGACTGCCGACCGCATTTACCGCAAGTGCATTTCGCGCTTGGGAACAGACGCCGAACAGGTCGAGGTGTTCGAGGCGGAGACTGTCCGCAGAGCTCCAAGATTTTACCCTGTTTTTGCCGCGGTATTCTGCCTGATAATTATATGCGGCTCTGTTGCGGCAATGCTTAAGTTCAAAGCTCACGCCCCGCTGCCCGAGGACAATGATCCGCAGATAATGGCAACGGTAACTACTGTGACCGAAACCACAGAAGTCACAGGTACTTATATAACTGCAAAAACATCATCAAAGACCGATGCTGCTGCAACTTCCGCAGCATCAGCAGACGATAAAACCGCTGTAACCGAAAAAACAAGTGCCGCAAACAGCGTTCGTGAAACAGATACAAACGCCAAAACCGTTACAGTTCTCGTAAACGGCACTACCGCAAAGAAGACCACAGTTTCAAAGACAACAAAAACAAGCAGGACCACCACGACCACAACAGCCCCTTCTATAATAAATCAGAAACAAAAACTGCTTACAACAAAGGATATTATTGAGCTTGCAAAGAAGGGCGACGCTCTCACATGGTCAGACTTCGAGGGATATATCCATGAGGATGTCGGCTCAGGTATCTATATATGGGAATTCAGAATCGAAGAGGGCAGCGGCTATACTCTCCGTGTAGGCGGTGTACCGCCTCAGAAGCCTTCTTATATCATGCTGTACCGCGGTATCAATACAGCGGACTACCCAAGCATCAACGGTATAGATATTCAGAACGGCACAGATATCAGATACGGTGATGTCAGCGGCTTCATTGACGCTCAGCAGAAGCCTGAACCTGTTTCGCAGATACTGGGAACAAAGCTGAGATACGGCAGTGATCTTATTGCCGACGGTATACAGAGCCTTGAGGTGTCAAATACCATTTATAACAAAAACGCCGCCGAAAAGCTTACATATGACCAGATAAAGCAGATACTACCGCTTATCATGAAAGTTGAGCTTATTGAGAAAAGCAATTCCTATCAGACAATGAGCATAAACTACAGCACGATAAAAATAACCACTCATAACGGAAGCAGTGCAACCCTTGTTAAACAGGGAGGTTACTTTATTATCGACGGAGAAGGATATAAAGCTGAATCCGCATCAATGAAGGAGCTTGACCAGTTCATAAATACGATACTGGCAAATGCGAAAGCTCCCGAAAACATTGATCTAAGCGGTCATAGTGTATGGTGCTGGCATGATTTCTTTTTCTCAAATTACGATATGCGTAATTTAAACGAAAGCATAAAGGTTTCAGCTTTCCCCGATACTACGTTTTCATGGGTCGGTATGGACTACGGCATTACAATATACAAGAACGGAACAGTTGCTGCGTCGTTTGGCGGAATGCCTTTATGGAGTGCCTATTTCACAGACCTTAACGGCGACGGTTCTCCCGAGCTGTGCATGACAGTTTCATTTGGCAGCGGCATGGTCGACGAACACATAATCGTTTATGACCTGCGAAATGAAAAGGAATACGCTCTTTGGGAAAGAATGGAATACGATTACGTTCTTTTTATAGAAAACAATGAATTGTTTGTCCGCAAGACCGATGCCGAAAGCCTTTTAAACACCGACATGATAAATGATATGAGTATCGGCGAAAAGGGCAGACTCAAAATAAACGGCAATGACAAACTCGTATTCGACCCCGTTTCATAAAAAACAGCAAAAGCAGAGAAGCTCCGCATATCGCGGAGCTTCTCTGCTTTTATAGTGTAGGTGTTGAAAAATTCTGTGTTCTGCACATTTATTACAGTATATCTATATCTTTATCCCTTATTTTCCCTCTGAGGACGTTGAAACGCGAGCATAGTACGCAAGGATATTTGAGGCGTCAACTGCATCTACAACTTCATCGCCGTTTATATCCGCTGCCTTTATCTGCTTTGCACTTAAAATGACCTCGCCGTCTGTGGAGAGCTTAGCATAGTAAGACAGTACCTTTGAAGCATCTATAGCGTCTGTTCTGCCGTCATTATTCACATCGCCGCTGTTGACGCGCTCGAAGGTCTCAGCAGGATTTTTCTTCTGATACATTGCCAGTGTTCCGTCGTCTACGCCCTTTTCCTCTATGAGTTTAAGCTTGTAATTCCTGAAACGCATGAAGTTGTTATGAGCCCATTCCCTGTAGGTCTCCACATCTGTTGCAAAATCGTCAAGGCACAGGTAATAGATCTCGATATCGTGTACATCGCCGCTGAGTCCGTTGCCGTTTATGTCGAAATCCCTCATAAAGGTCTTCCATATCTCATCGGGAAGTATGGAGGTCTCCATGACTGCTCCTTTTTTGCGGCCCTGAATGAAGATCTGTGCATTCCAGTAATCATAAACGTCTAACGCGCCGTCCCCGTTTGAATCGGGAAGCTTTGCTTCTCCTTTTGCAAGCTTATCGTAATAGTTTTCGTATTCGATGTCGAATAGAGGGAAACTATAAGTCAAAGCAGCCTCGGCAGGGTGAAGCAGATCATATGTATACTTTATCTGTACGTAAATCGAGCCCTGAAGCCTTCCCTTGATACAGTCAATGTAATGCTGCATTTCCTCCTGATCTGTCAGGAGCTCGGACTGCTCAATGCAGTACCAAAGGGGATAATCGTTATAGAACATACCGCCGATCTGATGTGCAGCTTCCTTAAATCCCGCTGGAACATCAGGATACAGATTCATAAGCCTTTCATAATCTCTTATGCTTATTATACCGTTTTTATCTATATCCATATCGACAGTGCCGTTTTCAATAAACTCGCAGAATGCGTAATAACCTGCTTTTTTATCCTTCATCATGCCTTTCAGTTTTCCCGTAAATATTTCGGAAAGCTTTCTGCCTTTCAGATAATTTCTGAAATCCGCTTCATATTCGTCAAATCTTTCAGGCTGATATCCGGGGATTTCCCTGTAATCATAGGTAGCAAAGCGATTATAATTGTCACGGTCTATTAAACTGGTACGATCAGTTGCAATGTCGTTTGAACTGTTCGGAGCTACAGGATCAAGCCATACGAAGCTTTCCGCCTGTTCATCTGTGGCGATCTTGTCCCACTGACTGTAGGTATCGGGATCAACATCTTTAAGAGTTATTTTATTGTTTACAACATAGTACGCGAGCAGGCATTCGGGTTCGGGAGCATAAATATGACCGTCACCGTTGAAGTCATAGTTTTCCTTTATCTTTGCGGCTACAGCTTCGTCGGTCTCATATCCGTACTCATAGGCTATAATATCAAAGCAATCCATGATATCAAATTTGCCGTCCATATTTATGTCTGTTCTGATATTTCCCTTGTCCATTTCCTCAAATGCAATGTACTGCCATGCAGAAGCCTTGGTTAACGGTATTTCATCAATGGCAGCCTTTACATTTTCTGCGCTAAGGCTCGCAAGCACCAATAATGATGCTGACATAGGTCCGAGTTTATTCATACTAAAACTCCTTTCTACAACTATGGTAGTTGTTTCAGTGGTCTCCTGACCGTTTCTGGCTATGGTTGCCGTTTGAAACGCATTACCCTTGCCTGATGATGAGTTTTTGCCCTCAGCTGCGGACGTTCCTGTAGTTTTAGTATTTGTTGTGTTGGTGTATTTCGCCGTGGTTGTATTTCCGTTGGCGGTATTTGTTGCAGTTGCTGCCATATTTTCTGCGTCGTTTTCATTGGTCGGAGCATTATCCGAGCCGTTGTCTGTTGTTTCCTCAATGATATCTCCGCTGTCAATGCCATTAAGCTTCGGCCTGAAATAGTGCAGTGCAGATACAGAAACGCTGAGGACAGCTATTGCAGCTGCCGCAGACGCTATCACAAATATCCTGCTGCGCTTTTTCACGGGAGCTCTGTCCTGCTCTTTTATGAGAGCTGACATTTTGTCCTCAAAGCTGTCGGAGAAATCATAATCGGGCATATCACTTTCAATAAGCTCATCATAAGACTCTGTAAGCGCTTTTTCAAGAGCCTTGTCCAGAATATCCTTACTCATGACCGACCTCCTCTCCTTCAAGTATTCTGCCAAGCTCAGCCTTTGCGCGCTGAATGCGCTTATATGCATTATCAGCCGAAATACCAAGCATCTCAACGATCTCTGCTACGGAATATCCATAGACATATTTAAGTATCAGGATATCCCTGTATTCGTCCTTCAGCTGCTTAATGCCGCTGTAGACCGACTCAAAAGGATAACTGTCAAAGTGAACGGCGCCTGCTTCCTCATCGGGAGATTCACTGGCAGTTACCTTCTGATTTTTCCTGTATCTGTCAAGAGCTGCGTTTCTGACTATTATAACGAGCAGAGACGTCAGTTTTGGACGCTCGAGCCCGGAAATTTTCGGAAATATTTTTACTGCCTTCAAAAAAGCTTCCGAAACACAGTCCTCGGCATCTGCAAAGTTATTGAGTATATTCATTGCCGTATACATCATTAGTCTTCGGTTCGTCACATACATTTCTTCAAAAGATATATTACTGCTTTTATCGTCCGATATTTCTTCATCTGTAGCCCTTTTCCATGCAGACACCCTATCACTCCCTTCAATATTATCCTCATTTGTTTATTATAACGCACGATACATATGATTTTGGACATGAGAATTATGAATTTTTTGTAAACTATTTCACCTCCGAAACGGTTATGCATTTACTTTTTCACCTACAGGAGCTATAATAGCTTTAAGATATACCGACAGGAGGTAAAGTATGAATACTCTTGAAATTACATCTATCATGACTTCAAAGGGCTATAAAAACGAGGTTTTCCTCATAGATAACAAGCTGCTCCATGAGTACCTGCAAGAAACAGATACGGAACTTACCGACGATCTTGCCATAACTTGGAACGGAGAATTTGAAAACGACGGCGACGCGCGGTTCATGCGCTTTCTTCTCGAAAAAGACAAGCTCAACCTGCCTATACTTTCCTGCCCCGAGGACATGGATTTTACCTGTACGGTAATAGTGGCAGATACGGAAAAGACTGAAAATACCGTCTTATGGAAACGAATCGGCAGAGTAAATCACTCCGTTGAGGACAGGAAGGAGCAAAAAGAGCACGGTATAGTCTTTGTTGACACCTATTCGGACGAGGACTGGATAAAGTACAGAGACGCAGCCCTTTTAGAAGTTGACAGCTATGAATGACGCGAATGGATATCCGAAAACTGGTCTGAGGAGCTCTACCGCAGACATATAAACTATACCTATCCCTGCTATCAGAGGGACGAGAATATTGATTGTTTATTCAGCTGCAACTGGTGCTTTGACAGAGCGGAATACGAAAAACTCACAGCCTCCTGCAGACCGCACTGGTGGATATATTAAAAAACAGCCATAAAGGAACGTGCGCTCCTTTATGGCTGTTTCGGTCAATGGATATTCTTTATTACTTTGTGCTGTGTCCGTCATTCTCGACAAGAGCCTTGAGGCCTGTTGCAAGTCCTGCAAGTCCCTGTATCTCGCTGGGAATGATGATCTTTGTTGCCTTTCCGTCAGCAGCTTTTGCAAATGACTCAAGAGATTTGAGCTGTATAACTCTCTCGTTAGGATTAGCATTGTTCAGCTTTACGATACTCTCGGCAAGTGCCTCCTGTACCATTTCAATAGCTCTCGCTTCACCGGTAGCCTCAAGTATCTTCTGCTCTCTTACAGCGTCAGCCTTGAGTACCATTGCCTGCTTCTCAGCCTCAGCTTCGAGGATCTGAGCTTCCTTCTTAGCCTGTGCACGGAGTATCTGAGACTCCTTCTCACCTTCTGCAACGAGGATCTGTGACTTCTTGTCACCCTCTGCCTGAAGTATCTTCTCACGGCGCTCACGCTCAGCCTTCATCTGCTTCTCCATAGCGTCCTGAATCTCACGAGGCGGGAGAATGTTCTTGAGCTCAACGCGGTTTACCTTGATACCCCAGCGGTCTGTAGCCTGATCGAGGATAGAAGTGATCTTTGTATTGATAACGTCTCTTGAAGTAAGAGTTGCATCGAGTTCCATTTCACCGATGATGTTACGGAGAGTTGTGGCTGAAAGGTTCTCGATAGCTGCGAGAGGTCTTTCAACACCGTAGATGTACTGCTTTGCGTCTGTTACCTGATAGAATACTACTGTATCTATCTGCATGGTTACGTTATCCTTTGTGATAACAGGCTGCGGCTTGAAGTCTACCACCTTTTCCTTGAGTGATACCTTGCCGGCGATCCTGTCGATGAAAGGAACGAGGATATGAAGTCCTGTTTCCCATTCAGCATGGAACGAACCAAGACGCTCGATAACAAAAACATGAGCCTGAGGAACGATCCTGAAACATCTGATAATGATGAAAAGCAGGAAGATTATTACTAAAAATACGATAAATACACCGGGATTATCCATTGCCATAAACAAGCTTAATTTGTTAAACATTTTTAAGTACCTCCAGATAAAATAAATGATTTGTCAGATATGTAGCTATTTCTCGGGTGCTACAAGTAATTTTGCACCCATGACCTTTTTCACGATAACGACAGTACCCTCTGATATGACCTCGTTTTCGTTTTCAGGAACAGCACTCCAGTTTACCCCGCTTAAAGTGACTCGTCCTGTACCCTTGTCACAGTTTATCTCTTCGATGACCGTGGCGTGTCTGCCGACGTCAAGATCGGCGTTGGTGGCAACTGCCCTGTTTTTCTTCCGCTTTCTTATGAGCGGCAGGCTCATTACCAGGAATACAGCAGAAGCAACGATAAATACTCCCAGCTGCTGTATCCACGACAGCTCAAAGAAGTATGTCGCAAACAGCGTTACAAAAGCGCCCGCTGCGAACCATATTGATACGAGCTGTATCGTAAGCACCTCTGCGATAACAAAAGCTATGACTGCCAATGCCCAGAACAGTATCTCCATGGCGAGACCCCCTTTCTGCAATATTTGTAGTAATCCCTACATAAGAACATTATATCACCAAAGTATGAACTTTTCAAGTACGGGCGGCAATATTTCGACAAAATTTATATACGAAAAGTTGATAATCCGTGGTGTATTAACAATTTGTAAATAAAAATCATATTTCAAATACTGTTTTTTATCCTTTTTATCGCTCCCTTTTCGAGCCGCGACACCTGTGCCTGTGATATCCCTATCTCCCCTGCCACTTCCATCTGTGTTTTTCCGCGGAAAAAGCGTAGGTAAAGAATGTTCCTCTCACGTTCGTCCAGCGCCCGTATGGCATCGCGTATGGCAAGCTCGTCCATGTGGCTTTCCACGTCGTTCATATCGCTGACCTGATCCATGATATAAAGCGTATCCTCAGAGTCGGAGTAAACAGGCTCATACAACGAGATCGGATCGCTTATGCTCTCAAGTGCGATGACAACATCTGAGCGCTTTTCGTTTATTTCCTTTGCTATCTCGTCCGTATTCGGTTCACGGCATAATGATATGGTAAGCCTTTCCTTTGCCTGTATGGCTTTATAGGCAAGGTCACGCAGTGAACGGCTCACCTTTACGTGACTGTTGTCACGGAGATAACGCCTCAGCTCGCCGCTTATCATGGGGACGCAGTATGTGGAAAAGCGCACCTCCTTTGAAAGGTCAAAATTGTTTATTGCCTTTATAAGTCCGATGACTCCTATCTGGAAAAGGTCGTCAATATCCTCTCCCCTGCCCGTAAACCGCTGTATAACGCTCAGGACCAGCCGAAGGTTGCCGTTTATCAGCTTATCTCTGGCAGCCTTGCTCCCTGTTGCGCGTATTTCCTTTAATAATGCTATTTTTTCTTCTTCCCTGAGCACTTCCAGTTCAGATGTATTTATCCCCGCGATAACGACTTTATTATATGCCATGAAATATCCTCCGTTTTTTATTGCAAGGATATTATTGACGCTCAGCCGCAAGGTAATCACAGGGAATAAATGGCATAAAAAAGAGCAGCTCCATGCTGCCCTTTCACGCTATAAACGGGAGCTTTATCCCGTGTTTTTTGTTGAACTGCTTTATATAAACTTTATTGAAGTCAGAGACCGATCTTTTATCGCTGATAAACTTCTTTTCGGGAAGAGCCTGCAAAATGTCGGCGATATCATATGCAAGCCCGAGATCGCGTTCATGCAGGGCTTTTCCGAGCTCCCTTATGGAAGTGACTGCAAAAGCTGTTGCTTCATTCGGAACACATTCCCTTATTTCAAGCTGACTTTTCAGCAAAGATGATATGATCGAAACAGCATCTTCAGCAGATATTCTGCCATCTGTCAGATCAGCAAGTGTATCGGCAGCTTTCAGAGCTTCCCCGGAATCCACATTTGCCCTGATAAATACAGCCGTGATCTTTATAAGACCTGTCATAGCCTTTATTTCTCCTTTACATAGCCGATGAGCTTGCCGAGACACAGCTCAAAGCAGCTTCCGTACCACATTTCCCTGAGTTCGGGGACAGTGGCTTCGATACAGTCAAGAGTAAACCTCACAGCTATATCAAGGCACTGACGTATATCCATTCCGAGAGCACAGGCTCCCGTAAATACACTGCTGAATATGTCACCCGTTCCGTGAAAGCGGTAATTCACATTTTTGTCAAATGAGAAGTAAAACTCGTCCTTTTCAGAGTCATAAGCAGCTGCGCCCTGTTTCCTGTCGTCATAATGGATACCCGTTATAACGGGTATCTTGCAGCCAAGCTCCGCAAGCCTGCGTAAAGCGTCCATGACATAAGCTTCATCGTAGGTGTCGGTATAAGGGATACCGAGCAGAAACGAGACCTCGGTCATATTCGGGATGATAAAATCCGCCTTTGCACAGAGCTTTTTCATTTTCTCCACAAAATCTGCCGTAAATCCCGCGTAAAGCTTTCCTGCGTCACCGAGTACGGGATCGACGATTATTACATTGTCCTCTCTGCCGAAATCATTGAAAAAATCGGAAACTATCTCAACCTGCTCGGGAGACCCGAGGTAACCCGTGTACAAAGCGTCGAATTTCAGATCCATGCTTTTCCAGTGTGCGGCAATATCAGGGATATCGCTTGTGAGGTCGCGGAAGGTATAGTTCCTGAAGCCCTCGCCCGTATGTGTCGAGAGCACCGCAGTTGGTATCACCGCTGTCTCTATCCCCATAGCCGAAATAATAGGCAGAGCCACGGTCAGCGAGCATTTGCCGAAGCATGATATGTCCTGTATCGTTACAATTCTTTTCATTATCATCATTCTTTCAAAAATAATGTTTATCAAGTATTAATTATACAACAAACAGGCAATATTGTCAATAAGAATAGAAGTATCGTGCTGAAAGCTCCTGACAGCTTATCATGATACTATAATAAATATGTCATTAAATTGTTTGAAATGTCATGATATTACCAACACCGATTTGACACCTTTGTACTATAGTGTTAAAATAGCAATAGAGGATATTACTGTAAAAAACAGAAGCAGTAACAGGAGGACGGTTTTATGAGGATCGAAAATATAGCTTCAGGTCATAAAAGAGAGCGGAATTTCTGCTTTGAGCGCAGAGACGGCGCAGGTTTATGGCTTCTTCTCGTTGTGAAAGCAAAAACGATATTTACTATCGGTGACAAGGAAATACCTTCACCCGAACATTCCTTTATACTGCTCACTCCCGAGCAGCCCTTCAGCTACCGCAGTGATGACGTTAGCTTCGTTGAGGACAGCATCAGCTTTATTCCTACCGCCGATGAGATACAGCTCATAAATGAGCTCAATATACCGCTGAACAAGGTGGTCCCTGCCGCGGAGCTCTCGCAGATGTCGGCAATGATACAGAGCATGAGCCTTGAATACTACTCCTCCAACAAAAACAGAGACGAGTCCATCGACCTCTATTTCAGGCTGCTGCTCCGCAAACTCAACGAAAGCGTTTCCGACCTGAGAAGATTCAACACCGTTCATGAGGGGCTTTACGTTGAAAAGCTCCTGTGGCTACGTGAGAGTATATACCGCTGGCCGTCAAAAACATGGACTATCGACGAAATGGCTGCGGAAATATCGCTCAGCCGTTCAAGGCTTCAGCATCTCTACACCGAGACCTTCGGCATAAGTATATCAAAGGATATAATCAACAGCCGTCTCGACAAGGCTGCCGAGCTTCTCAAAATGCCCGAGTACTCAATAAATAAGATAGCCGAGCTTGTCGGATACCCGAACGCTTCGTACTTCAACAGACAGTTCAAGAACGGACTTGGTATGACGCCTACGGAATTCCGCAGGGAATGGCAGGAAAAAGAAGCAATATAAAAAAGCATCGTCCCCTTACCTTTTTCGGTAAGGGGATATTTTGTCATACACTTTCTCAGCCCGATACCTCATAAAAAACTTGAAAAAATAAAAATCTGTGTCTTTTCCTATTGCAATTATTCGGATATTGTTGTATAATTGATAATATAGCATATTTATGTGCTGATATAAAAATCAGAAAAACAGATATATTTAATATGATTTTTATTGCTGCGACTGCTTTTACGCGGTAAAAAAGATATATACAAACAATTGCAGCAAGGCGGTAGAACAAAATGGTATTTTCGAGACTATTCTTTATATATATATTCCTCCCTGTCTGCCTGTTGTGCTATGCACTGGCAAGAGGGACTAAACATAAAAATACGGTGTTGATCATTTTCTCGCTGATTTTTTATGCCTGGGGTGAGCCCGTTTATATTTTCCTGATGCTTGCAACAGCTGCGGTGAACTATACAGCCGCTCTTTTCATAGGGAAATATCAGGGCAAGGTCGGAGATACTGCCGCGACGATTACCGCTGTGGTGTACGACCTTCTCATGCTCGGCGTATTCAAATACAGCGGCTTTATCTTGGAAAATATCAACGCCCTTTTTTCATCTTCGCTGCCTGTACCCGATATACGGCTGCCCATAGGTATAAGCTTTTATACCTTCCAGACTATCTCCTACATTATCGACTGTCACTGGGAAAAGGTAAAGCCTCAGAGGAGCTTCAAGGATTTCCTGCTGTTTCTCACGCTCTTTCCCCAGCTCATCGCAGGTCCTATCGTAAGGTACAGCTCCATTGAAAAGGAAATAAACGAACGCACCATCAGCATGAGCGACGTTTCATACGGTCTGAACCGTGTCGCCCTCGGTCTTGCAAAAAAGGTACTTCTTGCCGATCAGCTCAGCCTTATCGCCGAAAGCTTCCTCGGCAACATAGGCGGTTCGACTATGCTTGGTGCATGGTACGGTGCAATAGCCTATGCGATGCAGATATATTTCGATTTTTCGGGATATTCCGATATAGCCATCGGTCTCGGCAGAGTATTCGGCTTCCACTTTGATGAAAACTTCGATCATCCCTTTATGTGCAGGGACATCACGGAGTTCTGGCAGCGCTGGCATATCTCACTGGGTACATTTTTCCGCGATTATCTCCTTTATGTACCTATATTCGGAAAGCGCAGGAAATACGGCGGGCTCTTCCTCGTATGGCTCTGCACCGGTATCTGGCACGGCGCAAACTGGAACTACATAATATGGGGGCTTTACTACGGGCTTTTCATATTCATCGAGCTCCTTATCGGAAAGAAAAAGATGAAAGTCATCCCCGTTTTCATTCGTCATATCTACAGCAAGTTTATTATAATAATAGGCTTTGCCATCTTTTACTTTGAGGACCTCGGGAAGCTTGGCACTTTCTTCAAAACCGCCTTCGGCTTCGGCAAAAATGGCTTTATCGCAGTGCAGGACAAGATATCCTTCGTAAACAATATCTTTCTTATAGCTGCGGCTGTGATATGCTGCTTCCCGCTTATACGAAGCATTAAAGACATTACGGACAGACGCTTTGCCGCAAAGGCGACAATGTCCTCGGCAGCTGCTGTGGTTTCCGCGCTGCTGCTTGTCATAACGAGCATCATACTTGTTGATGCCACGACTTCCCCATTCCTTTATTACCAATTCTGACAAGAGGAACATAAAATGAGCAAGAACAAAAAGAATTCGGATGCGGAAACAGATAAAAACATATCCGCTGAGACAAACAAACGCCCCGAGCCTGCTATTTCCATAGAAGCTTCGGACCGTCAGGGAGCGTCCATAGATATCCCCATAAAGGCAAAAAAGTCGAAAAAGCTTCGCCGTAAAGCAGCAATGAACAATATATCCCTCGCAAATATACTTCTTCTCGGTGCTGTTTTTGCGGGAGGCTTCACATATGTCACACTTTTTCCCCATGAGACAAAAGCCGATGATGAGAACCGCTATCTCGCAGCTTTCCCGAAATTCAGCATAAAAGCTTATACAAGCGGTGATTTCACCGACGGTGTCGCCGATTATTTTGATGATACGGTCCACGCAAGAGCCGATATCAAGCAGTTCATAGCAGATACGCTCATGCCGCTGAAGGGCATGAAGTACGGCGGAGAAAAAGCCGAGCTTTACGGAAAAGGCTTTGAAAAGCCCGTAACGACTGCAGCAGCAGCTTCAACTGCTCAGAGGACAACTGCAACCACCACGCAGATGCAGACTACCACAACGACAGAGCCCGCGGAAGATACGGCTGCCGACGGAGAGCTCACAAACAATATCCTCATCGTCAACAAGCGCGGAGTGAACCTCTACGGCGGCGCATGGGGCACGGAACAGGAATATGCTTCGTATCTCAACGCCTACAAGGAAGCTCTTCCCGATGTGAATATCTATTCAATGGTACTCCCGACTGCAAGCTCTTTCTATCTGCCTGATGAATACAAAGACCTCTCTCAGAGCGAAAAAGAGGACTTTGACAGGATAGAAGCAGCTCTCGGCAACATTATGTCCATTGACGCATACACACCTCTTGAAGCCCATAAGGACGAGCCTATCTACTCACGCACCGATCATCACTGGCAGCCGCTTGGCGCTTACTATGCCGCACAGCAGTTCGCCCTGACAGCAGGTGTCCCTTTCCCGGATATTTCCGAGTACGAAAAGGTAACTCTCCCCGGATATGTGGGAACGCTCTATATGTACACCCAGAGCGCTACTCTCCTGAACAATCCTGAGGACTTCGTATACTACAAGCCAAAGACCAATGTCAGCGTGACACAGTATGATACTCACTTCGGCAATCCTGTAGCCGCAGATCTGCTCCTTGATCCGTCACAGATGCCGAACTCGGGATACTACATGGTATTCGGCTCCGATGAAAGGATAGTCCACGTAAATACCGAGTGCAAGAACGGCAGAAATCTCGTAATATTCAAGGACAGCTACGGAAATGCTCTGCTGCCGATGCTTACGGGCTCATTTGAGAATATCTATCTCTGCGATATCAGGTATTTCGACCTCAATGCCGCAGAGTTCATAAAAAATGTTCAGGCCACCGACCTGCTTTTCACTATGTGCTCCTTCTCGGCAGTTGGAGTCAACAGACACTGCATCTACAATAACCTGATAAAATAGGAGATAAAATGAAAGAACTCAGCTTTCCTTTTGACAGTAAAAATATTATACGCCGCAGCCCCGCTCTCCGAAAGCAGCTCCTTTCAGACGGGAGTACGCGCATAAAAAAGAAGGTCGCTGTGCTCGGCGGTTCCACAACAGATCATATTATCGCTTCTCTTGAACTTTTCCTGCTGAACTTCGGCATAGAGCCCGAATTTTATCAGTCAGGATACAATAAATTCTACGAGGACGCCGTTTTCGGCGATCCTAAGCTGGACAGCTTTGCTCCCGATATCATATATATCCACACGACCTTGCGGAACATCACAAAGCTCCCGTCAGTTCCTTCTGTCAAGGCAGAACAGGTCACGAACGACCTCAACGAACAGTTCGAGCTGTTCAGGCAGGTATGGGAAAGCCTTATGAAGCGCTTTGACTGTCCCATAATACAGAACAACTTCGAGCTGCCGCTTTTCAGGCATACAGGAAGCTATGACTGCTGGAGCACCACAGGTCATGCCGCATTCATTGAAAGACTGAATGTTATGTTCTCGGATTATGCACGTTCGGTCAGCGGTCTGTATATACACGATATCAATTACCTTTCCGCTGTCTGCGGACTTACAAACTGGCATGACTCAGAAGCATGGTATATGTACAAATACGCCATGAGCACCTCTGTCATTCCCGACCTTGCATACAGTCTTGCCTGCATGATAAAGTCGATCTACGGCAAAAACCGTAAGGTCATTGATCTTGATCTCGACAACACCCTCTGGGGCGGAGTCATCGGCGATGACGGTCAGGACGGCATAGAAATAGGTCCCGAAACTGCTGTAGGACAGTCTTTCACGGAGTTTCAGAGCTTTATCAGAGGATATAGAGACTATGGCATACTCCTTGCCGTATGCTCAAAAAATGATGAAGAAAATGCACTTCTCGGCCTTGAACACCCAAGCAACGTGCTTAAAAAGACGGATTTCGTATCCATAAAGGCAAACTGGGAGCCAAAAGACAGAAATATCGCCGAATCGGCACAGGAGCTCAGCCTCGGGCCTGACAGCTTCGTTTTTATAGACGA
This sequence comes from uncultured Ruminococcus sp., assembly GCF_946415235.1. Lineage (GTDB taxonomy): Bacteria > Bacillota > Clostridia > Oscillospirales > Ruminococcaceae > Ruminococcus. Next base: position 60,188 of record NZ_CAMKRR010000007.1, read on the forward strand.
TAATCCTGCGGAGTGCGCTATCGTTGAAGGACAGCTCCCCATGGTACAGACCGTAAGCTTCAGCAGCGTCCATGAAGCAATGTACAAGCTCACCCGCAGCGGATATTTCGAGGTGACAGCCATTTCCGACGACGATCTTCACCGCTCGGAAATGTATGCCGCAAACGCTCTGAGAGCCGCTCAGCAAAAGAGCTTCGGCAGCTATGAGGACTATCTTGTGAGCCTTGAGATGCAGGCGGTTATCTGCGATTTCAAGCCTGTATACATACAGCGTATCACTCAGCTTACAAATAAGAGCAATCAGTTCAATCTGACTACACGCCGTTACAGCGAGAATGAGATACAGGCAGTCAGTCAAAGTACGGATCATATCTGCCTCTGCGGCAGACTTATTGATAAATTCGGCGACAACGGCATAGTTTCCGTAGTTATCGGCAGGATCGACGAAGATATCCTCCATATTGAGCTCTGGCTCATGAGCTGCCGCGTCCTCAAAAGGGATATGGAGCTTGCAATGCTTGATGAGCTTGTACGCCATGCAAAAACGGCAGGTATCAGGATCATAAAGGGATACTACTACAGATCACCGAAAAACAGCATGGTCTCGGAGTTTTACGGCTCACTCGGCTTTGTACTCGATGAAAAGTCGGAAAACGGCGATTCCGTATGGCATACAGAAATTGAAAACTACAAAAACAAAAATAAAGTTATCAGGATAACAGAAAAGGAGCATCATAATGAAAACAAATGAAATAATCCCCCGTCTTAACGAAGTTTTCAGGGACGTTTTCGGTGACAGCAGCATTTCGGTCACAGAAAAAACCACCGCAGACGATATCGAGGACTGGGACAGTCTCGCACATATCAGTCTTGTAGCCGCAGTCGAAGCCGAATTCGGCTTACGCTTCAAGATGAGAGAGGTCTCCGCAATGAAAAACGTCGGAGATATGATAAACCTAATAGCCGAAAGAGGCAGATAATGTCAAAAAAGCTCAAAAAGAGGCTGATCATCGCCGCAGTTCTGCTTGTCATGGCCGCACTGTCAGCATGGGGCTTTGCAATGGAAACCGTACGATATAAAGTTAGTTCGGACAAGCTTGACAGCGTTATCAAAATAGTATTCATCTCCGACCTGCACAATTGCTTTTACGGAGATACAAAGCAGTCAAAGCTCATACAGGAAGTCAAAAGCAGCTCTCCCGATATCGTCATTTTCGGAGGAGATGTGATTGATGCATGGGGAGGTACAAAATACGCTCTGCTCCTCATAAAAGAGCTGAGCAAGGATTATCCCTGCTTCTATACTCCCGGCAATCACGAGCAGGAGCGCGATGACAAGGAAGAGTTTTACGCGAAAGTGCAAAAGCTCTGTCCCATGCTTCTCGGTGAGTATGAGCAGATAAGCATAAACGGACAGGATATACGTATTTACGGTACTCTTGACAACTACTCATTCGGAAAGAAGAAAACTCAGCTTGAGGAATGCTTTGATACTCTTGATGATAAGTATTACAATATACTTATCGCTCATCAGCCCGAGCAGATAGACAGCTACATCGGCAAAGGAAAAGGTTACGACACAAAGTTCGACCTTATCCTTTCGGGACACGCTCACGGCGGACAATGGAGGATACCGAAGCTGCTGGATCAGGGCTTATATGCTCCCGATCAGGGGATCTTTCCCGATTACACAACGGGTATGTATGAATATGACGGAACGACTCATATCATAAGCCGAGGCCTTGCAAGACCGATGCGAATGATATTTATCCCACGTATTTTCAACCGTCCCGAATTATCCGTCATTACAATAGGGCAATAATGATTTCTTATACGCAAGCTGTTACCCATACTAAAAAAACACTTGTAATTTTACATTAATAATGGTATAATGAAAATATCGTTTCCTCGACGGAAATATGCTGTAAAATCCATAAATATACAGAACAAAAGGAGCCTGGGCATTTTGAGCCCTATGTTGAATATGGAAAAAGATAAAAATACAACCGAAAAAAACGAAAACCTGATCTGCGGCAGAAATCCCGTCATCGAGGCGCTGAGATCAGGCGCTAATATAGATACCGTCTACATAAACGGCAATGGCGGCAGTCTCGGTCTTATCCGAAAGCTCGCAAAGGAAAACGGTATCGTGGTAAAAGACGCAGACGATAAAAAGCTTTCAAAGCTCTGCGGCGGAGCTTCTCATCAGGGAGTTGCTGCCGAAGGTGCCTGCGGAGAATACGTCACTGTTGAGGATATCCTCGAAGTTTCACGCAGAAAAGGCACAAAGCCATTCATCATCATCTGCGACGAGATAGAAGATCCTCACAACCTCGGAGCTATCATACGTACTGCCGAGACCTCGGGCGCTGACGGCGTTATAATCCCAAAGCGCAGGAGCGCTTCCCTTAATGCCACTGTTTTCAAGACATCGGCAGGCGCTGCGAGCTATGTTCCCGTTGCAAGAGTTTCAAACATTGCTTCATGCATCGACACTCTCAAGGAGAACGGCGTATGGATATACGGAACCGACGCTTCGGGCACCGATTACACAATGACAGACTTCACAGGCGGAGCTGCGCTTGTTGTCGGCTCTGAAGGCTTCGGTATGAGCCAGCTCGTTCAGAAGAAATGCGATTTTATGATAAAGCTTCCGATGCTCGGAAAGATCAATTCACTCAACGCTTCGGTAGCGGCAGGTATATTCATGTACGAAATACTGCGTCAGCGCAGAAGCACTAATTAAGGAGATAATCATGTCGGATCAGAAACCATCGCTTGAGGATATTCTGGACGAATATTCTCCGGACAGCAGCGATATAAAGGCGGCAGGAAGAGTTGATACTCAGAAAATACTCAATTCGACCGTCGAAGCCCCCGATATCGTTCAGAAAGCTAAGTCCAGACCACCTATTTCACACGAAAAATCAGCTTTATTTGACAATGCACTGAGAAATCCCAATCCCGCAGACGAGGTAAAGCCTGCCGATATCTCTCGGCATAAGATAGCAGTTGTAAGCTCTGACGCAATGAGCGAGATACGCACAAATCCTCAGAGAAAAGCGATCCCCTCAGGCACTATCACTCCTGTTCAGATGACTCCCGACGAAGCCCCTAAAATAAGGCGTATGAGCGAGTCCACCAGAGCCAAGGAGATGGAAAGCAAAAAGAACAAGAAAAAACGCCGCGGCAAGGATAATGACTATACCTATGCAAAGGAAACTCCAGACGGAGAGTATATGTATACTCCTCCCGAGTTCAAGAAGAAAAAGCGCAGCCGCATACAGATAATAAACGAGGCGGAAAGTCCCGAGGGAAAGAAGCAGATAACCGATATAGTCCCCTCGCCTGCCGCTGTAGAGGCTGCAAAGCCCGTTGAACCCGCCCCCCGTGCCGAGCTCACAAGCATAAATCTCAGCGAAAAGGCTGATATTGACGCGGGACAGCTCGATGTACACATCACTCAGGCTGCCGACGAGTATATGTCGGTACGTTCAAAAAACAAACGTACAAAGAGAATAGTCGATTTCAACTATTACGGCGACGTTGAGGACGTCGGAAGAGACATCTACGAGCTGAAAAGCACTATTTCAGCAAGAGTTGTCATACTCGCCATGACCGCCTTCCTGAGCCTTTTCATTACGCTGTCTAATCAGTTCAACCTCCCTATCATAGACGCTTTCAGTATGTCACATATCAAGACATACCTGACGGTACACCTTGTTCTCGGAGTTGTTTCCATTCTTTCGTCTATGGCAGTGATAACAAAGGGAATTCGCAAGCTCTGCACCATGAAAGCCGACAGTGATTCCATGACAGCAGTTACGGCTCTGTCATGCCTTATCGCCATAATCCCCGCTTTTCTCAGCCCGCAGCTTGTAAGGACGGAAAATATCCACATATATATGCCTGTGGGAATACTTGCGCTGTTCATCAATTCTATCGGAAAGCTGCTGATAATCAGACGTGCGGCTCGTAATTTCCGCTTTGTTTCCAAGAATTTCGACCGTCACGGCGTTACCTATGTCACCGACGAGGACCGCGCCGAACGTATAACAAGAGGAACTCTCGGAGACTTCCCCATACTCGCTTCAATGCGAAAGACCGACTTCCTCACAGATTTCCTGAGATACACCTATTCTTCGGACATGACCGATGATTTCTGCAAAAAGGCTTCACCTGTATGTCTTATCGCTTCAATAGCTGTATCATTCTTCCTTACGCTGTTCTGCAAGGGCACATTATTCACCCTTGACTCAGCAGCCTTCGGCTTTTCGATATTCAGCATGATAATCTGCGCTACATCATGTATCGCTATGCCTTTCGTGGTAAATATCCCCCTTGAAAACGTTTCAAAGAGCGCTATAAAGAATAAGGGAATAATGCTGGGATATCAGAGCGTCGATGATTTCTATGACACAAATTCCATACTTATAGACGCTAATCCCCTTTTCCCCGAAGGTACGGTAAGGCTGGACGGAATAAAGGTATTCTCAAACACAAAGCTCGATGAAGCCTTCCTCGAAGCCGCAAGCCTCACATCCACTGCGGGCAGCATAATGTCTCAGCTCTTTTCCGATGTTATCGCAGGCAGGAACGGTTCGCTCTATCCTATCGAGAACTACTCATACGAAGAAGGTATGGGTATGTGCGGCTGGATAAACAACAAGCGTGTTCTGTTCGGAAACCGCGAGCTCATGACAAGCCATAATATAGAGGGCGTTCCCACAAAGGCGCAGGAAGCCGAGTCAGCAGACGAGGGCAAGGAAGCTCTTTATCTCTCGATATCAGGCAACCTTGCAGCGATGTTCGTTGTTGATATCGTTGCGGACAGATATGTAAAGCGCTGGGCGAAAAAGCTCTGCAAAAACAAGATATGTATGTTTATAAAGTGCATAGATCCGTGCATAACCGTGAAAAAGCTCAATAAGCTCTTCGGTATACCCGAAGAAATGGCAAGGATAATCCCCAAGAAGCACCATGAGGACTTCTATGAGGAGACCAAGAAAGCTGTACGTCTGAGTGCTTCAATGGCTACAACAGGCAGGTTCTCATCACTTGCCGAGCTGCTCATAGGCACAAAGGTCGTGCATATATCCGCCATTATCGGACTTATCCTTCAGACAGCGTCAATCCTTCTCGGTTTTGTACTGTGTATGCTGCTGATCCTTTCAAAGGCATTCAAATACAACTACGTATATATGTCGGCTACCGCCATGACAGTATACAACCTCGCGTGGACAGTACTTACATATCTCGCTGTGAAATTCAAGAAAACATAACCTAAAAGAACCTGTATCACTGTCGGTACAGGTTCTTAAAGCATAGAAAGGAGCTCATTATGCCACACAGATATAACGGCAGAGATGAAAACAACATTCCCAATACAGACAACGAAGAGACCATGCTTATCTCGGGAGTTCCCGAAGAACAGCAGGAATACAGGCGCGAGCTGCCGCCTCTGAAGCGCGTAAACAGACGTGCTCCGCAGCAGGAACAGCAGCGTGAGCACACCGAAAGTCAGGAAGAAAAGCCTGTTTACTCCCAGTCTCAGCTTCCGCCGCAGTTCCCCCATTCTTCCGCTCCCCCTCCGCCGATCAATCACGATAATAACGACGTAAATTACTTTGACTATAACGATCAGCCGCCTGAAATCTACAGCGGCATGAGCAAGCCTGCTCCCGCAGAACCTGCTCCTCAGCCTTTGCAGCATCGATCCTCAGACAGGAAAAAGGCTGCTCCTTCGCCGGAAACTCCTCCGGAACAGCCTAAACAAAAAAAGAAAAAGCATCACAAATCACTTTTCAGAAGGATCATAGGCAGAGTTGTCAGGATAATCCTTTTATTGTTCCTGTTAGCTTTCGTAATGTACTCATGCACATCTGTATGTCTCATAAAAAAAGTAAATAAGGTCCCCTCGGAAGGCCGCAGCCACTATTCCGACTCAGTGGGACGCGGTCACGTAAGAAGCGTTCTCGTTATAGGAACAGACGGCAGAAGTGCCGATGAGCGCGGACGCTCCGACTCAATGATACTTGTTTCGCTTAACAGCAAGACCAATGAGATAATCATGACCTCCTTCATGCGTGACAGCTATGTTGAGATACCCGATAACGGCTGGGATAAGCTCAATGCTGCATACGCCTACGGCGGTCCCGATCTCCTTATGGATACTATCGAATACAACTTCGATGTCCGCATAGACGACTATGTATCTGTTGATTTCGCTTCATTCGTGTCGGTAGTCGATGCCGTCGGCGGTATAGATATAGAAGTATCCGACGCTGAAGCCGAGCAGATCAATATAATCCTTATCTCGGAAGTAAACGAGCTCATGGGTGACGACAGAAACGCCGATCTTCTCAGCAGCGGCGGCAAACTCCACCTTAACGGAAAACAGGCACTCTCCTATTCACGTATACGCAACGTCGGAAACAACGACTTTGAGCGCACAGAGCGTCAGCGCAGGGTAATGTCGCTTATTTTCGCAAAGCTCAAAACGTTCAGACCGTCAATGCTCAAAAACCTTGCCTCGGACGTTATCCCCGATGTAAGCACAAATATGTCAGATCTGGAAATGTACCTTCTTTCGCTCAGAGTTCCCTTTGCTTTAGGATACGAGACAAAGCAGATACAGATACCTGCCGAGGGAACTTACAGCCCCGCCGATGTAGAAGTCGGAAGCGTTCTCCAAGTTGACAGAAACGCAAATATAGATATTATTGATAAGGAAGTATTCTCAAAAGGCTGACAAAAAGCCCTCTCATAAGAGAGGGCTTTAGCTTTTATTCTGCAAGCAGCTTTTCGGCAGCTGCTATCTTTACACATATAATGAAGAGCTCCATTGCTTTTTCGAGGTCCCCGATGGGAGGATATGTGGGAGCTATCCTTATATTCTTGTCATCCGGATCATTACCGTAAGGGAAAGTAGCTCCTGCGCCTGTAAGAGTTACGCCTGCTTCGCTGCAGAGCTGTACTATCCTCTTTGCACAGCCATTTGGAGCATTGAATGATATGAAATAACCGCCCTTTGGATCAGTCCAGCTTGCTATGCCGAGAGGAGCTATCTCCTTTTCGAGCTTATCACAGACAAGTCTGAACTTGGGAGCTATTATAGCCATATGCTTTTTCATGTGAGCCAGCATATTGTCGAATGTACCGAAGAACTTTACGTGGCGGAGCTGATTCATCTTGTCATAGCTGATTATGCTGATACCGAGATACTTCTTGAGCTCATCAATATTCTTCTTGCTTCCGCCCATTACAGCGACACCCGCACCTGGGAAAGTGATCTTTGAAGTAGAACCGAATATGTAAACTATGTCCTCATTGCCTGCCTTTTTGGCTTCATCAAGGATATTGAGGATGTACTTCGGGTCGTCTGTGAGATGATGTATACAGTAAGCGTTGTCCCAGAAGATGCGGAAATCCTTAGCGGCAGGTTTGAGAGCCGCAAAACGCTTTACAGTCTCGTCGCTGTAGCTTATACCGTCGGGATTTGAATACTGAGGCACACACCATATTCCCTTTATTGACTCGTCGTTCTTTACGAGCTCCTCTATCATGTCCATATCGGGACCTGTGGGAGTCATGGGAATATTTATCATATCTATGTCAAAGAACTGTGTTACCTTGAAATGTCTGTCGTAACCGGGGACAGGACAAAGGAACTTGACTTTTCCGCACTGTGACCACGGCTTGCTGCCGAGAATGCCCTTGTTGTAAGCACACTGTACAGCAAAGTACATCGCATTGAGGCTTGAATTGCCGAAAATGATTATCTCATCCGTGCCGACTCCGATCATATCCGAAAAGAACTTTTTAGCCTCGGGGATACCGTCGGGCACACCGTAATTGCGGACATCATTGCCGCATTCACTCATAAAATCCCCGTCGTCAAAAACTCTGAGCATATCCACGGTCAGTTCAAGCTGCTCCTTGCAGGGGTTTCCTCTTGCCATATTAAGGCAGAGCCCTTTGTTCCTGAAATCGCTGTAAAGCTTTTCGTTTTCGCTCTTGAATGCGCTGAGTTCCTCTTTTGTCATCTGAGATAACATCATTTTTCCGAATCTCACCTTTCAATTATTATTAAGCGCTGAAAACAGCACAAAATCTCCAAATAAAAGTATAACACAGCACTGCCGCATTTTCAAGTGACAATATAACAAATTATATAGCAGGAAAACTATTTTTTTTAGTGCTTTAAGCACTAACGCCTATATATAGCGATATTCCCTTTCGGAATAGCAATTTGCACTAATTTCTACTTGTTAATTTTAGATGAATACCAAGTGAAAAGGATTGACATTTTAGGTTATTTTGTGTATAATAGATATATAGAAAAAATCACAGGGAATTGGCATCTGATTTCTTTTAGGAGGGCTATGTATGAAAAAATTGATCTCATCAACAGTTTCAATTATAACATCAGCCGCTGTTTTAGTCTGCTCGGGCCTGAGCTCTGCCTTTGCCGCAAGCGAAGAGGAGCTAAGCTTTGATGCGGAAACAGCTGAGGTATATCTCAGCGATCTTGATGCCTTCAGCCTCACCCTCAGCGATCAGCCGAAGATACTTTCAAACTTCAAGGAAGGCTTTTATAACTACGGCGATACTCTTGAGGGCAACAATCTTGCTGTATACAACGCTCTGATGGAGCTTGATGAGCCGACGGACACGCCTATCTATGTAAAGCTCCCCCAGTCTGTATCCATAAAGCTTGATGAACGTGATCCCAAAAAGTTTTCCGAAAAGGACAATGAGACATATCAGGATGCGCTGTTCACCAACTGCAAGCCTGGTATCGACTGTGCGCTCTTCGACCGTCCCGAGCTTTACTGGATCGACCCGTCGTACATGGCTATATCCGTAGGCACAGATACGACTATTACTCCAAACTTCTTTACAGGCGGATATACCGTAAAAATACGCTCGCTCATGATAGTACCGTCATGGCTTGAGGGCTTCGAGTCACAGGAAGATGCTGTAAGATACGGTGAGCTCCTTGAGAAAGCGCTTGAAAAAGTGCCTGTAGATGGCGCAAACAGGTACGAAAAGCTCAAAAATATACATGATTATATATCAAAATTCACATATTACGACCTTAATGCCAAATTCAGCAGCTCCGCTCTTGGAGCTCTCGTTGAACCCGGTGTCGTATGTGAGGGATACGCCGAAGCCTTCAAGATCATCTGTGACAGACTCGATATCCCGTGCGTATGCGTTTTCGGCAACCTCATTGAAAATGAGAATGCGGGCCATATGTGGAATTATGTTCAGATGGAGGACGGAAAATGGTACGGAATGGACGTAACATGGGACGATCTTGACGGTGCCGGCGGAAAAGAGATCAAATACGAATACTTCCTGAAGGGCTCAAATAATTTCTACGAAAAGCACTGGCCTGTTACGGATTATAAGATAACTCAGCTTGTATACCCCGAAATATCCGAGACCGACTTTGATCCTTCAATATATTCAACATTGCTGCCGCCAACAACAACAACAACAACAACAACTACTACTACTACCGTAACACAGCCGCAAAAGACTGCATCCGGCGATCTTAACCGCGACGGAGACGTAAATGTTGCAGACCTTGTTTACTGTCAGGGCTCGGTGCTCGGCAGGATCAAGCCGCAGTACTCCTGCGACGCAAACGAGGACGGAGTCGCTGACGTTTTCGATATAATCTACATGAGAAAGCTGCTTATCTGAACATTCAGATTTAATCTTTATTCCTTTCAAACGGCAAAAGCTCCTGTTTTCAGGAGCTTTTGCTGTTTTTATATGAGCGGATGTCTTTTGAAATCGCGGCTCGTTTCAAATGAGTCATATTCCGCCTTTGAAATTGCTGTACATTCGGCGGAAAGCCTGTCGACCTCCTCGGAGCTTTCGTATATAAACGGAAATTTCGCTACCTCTCCCGACTGAAAATTCAGCGTCGGATTGAGCTGTCCGAAAATATACGCAAAGACCTTGGAATTCAGAAGCGCACATATGTAATCCTTTTTCTCTCCAAGCTCAAATATGCAGCAGCCTCCGTTATCGAAGATATATCCCTCGCCGAACTGCCTTATACTAAAGCTTCCGCTCGTGACCGTTGACCATGTCAGCCCCGGCTTGGTAAAATACTGATAATTCGCAATAACAGCTGTAGGTATTTTTCGTATTTCTGCAGCGTCGTCATACCAGTCTATAAGATAGTCGTTGAAGCCGTACCATTTGCGGTAGCCGCCTCCCTTATTGTATGGGAACCAGCGCCTTTTCAGCGTATCCTCCCTGTATATGGCTGTACTTCCGATATTCATCTTATTCTTGTCCACCTCATACCATAGCCGCAGGAAACGGTCGTTATCCGAGGTGGAGTTTCCCTTTCTCGGCGCGGCGATACTGCCAAGAGGCGGATATTTGCTGTATAAACCCCGTACTCTGCTGCTCACCCAGTATGCGGCGGGAGCATTTGGTATCTTTTCAAACTCGGCAGCAGAAGTCTCATAAACATACCCGCATTCCCTGTCCGAGAGCGCTTCGAGCAGCTTTTGCCGCTGTATATCAAATCCGCCCCTGAATCCCGTCAGCTGATAATAAATGCCGCTGACAACGGTTTTGCAGTTTCTCATAGTAAACGCACAGACAGGAACAGTGGCGTCCTCAAAGGCGGAATACTCAAAATGTATCAGTGTTTCAAGAGTTTTTTCACCGAATATCATTCTGCGGAGCTTTTCGTAGCTTCGTATGAACATCCATACGCACGGGGTCAGGAAGCCAAGGTATCCGCCTTTCTCCGCAAGCTCGCTGCAGCGCACCATAAACGCCGAGAACAAGTCGGCGTGATAGTCGGGATATTGCCGCTTCAGAAAATCAAGGAGCTCACTGTTCATGCTGCTGCTCGACATATACGGCGGATTTGTTACAACAGCGCTGTATTTCCTGCTCAGCAGCCTGTATACCGCCGCTTCCCTGCTGTTCTGCTTCTTCGGAGCTGTATCGGGACGCATAAGGCTCCCGAAAAGCTCTGAGCCCTCAAAGCCGCCCCCCCTCATCTCTTCCATATCATATATCTGCGGGACGATATTGTTATAAATCACATTTTCACAGTAACGCGCAGCTTTCATAATAAGAGCAAAACGCGCTATCCTGCATACCTTGCTGTCAATATCAAGTCCGAAAAGATTTTCCGAAAGTATCAGCCTGACTGCGTCAGACGAAGCTGTGCCCCTTGACGAATAAAGCTTCATGAACATATCAAAGGCGTAAACAAGTATATTGCCGCTGCCCGCACATGGGTCAAGGAGCGTTATTTCTTCAGGTGAAGCTTGTTTGCTGTCCGTATCACGGGGTATACAGTACTCCATTTCACTTGTGTCATATCCGCAGCATGAAACAAAAAGCCGACCGAGAGTATTTTCGGTCATGTACCGCACTATCCAGTCGGGAGTGAATATCTGAGTAGCTGCCGCCATGTTTTCAGTTTCAACTTTTGTATTGTTCCTGAGGCCGCCAAGTATACTGCGCTTTTTCTCACTGTTGTAATACTGATACAGCTGTCCTATGAGCTGGACATTGTCCTTCCACATTTCGGCGGGTATATCCGAAAACAGCCCTTTAACGTCATTTGCAGCCTTTATGATATCATTTTCTGCCGCTAAAACACTGAAAGCACATGGGATAAGCTGTGGGAGCATTTTTATATCAGCTTCACGGGAAAGTCCGTTTTCCGTCATATACAATGAAGCCGCAGCTCTGAAAAAGGCTTCAAACGCCCGATCATCACTATTTTTGCCGCAAAAGGCTTCCGACAGCATATTTCTCGCTGACAAAGCTATATTTTTTATTGCCGATTTCCTGATAATACTCCCTCCTTTCCCGATGCTGCAAGTTCAATTTTAAGCAATATTGTATTTTTATTATACCATAAGACAGCCTTTCTTTCAAGCAGTCATATTTGCTGTTGTTAGTTAAAAATGTTTTTATTTTTTATAGTAAAAATCTCTATATTCATATTATATCTATTGATATAAAGCAGTAACTATGTTAGAATAATTTTGAAATGATTTTTTTAATTTCATTTCAAGGGGGGTATGATATGAGAGCTGTACTTAATTCTCTCGGATTTGAAAAACACAGCACCTATGTACGCGATTACTTTGACAACGTAAATATGCGTAAGAGC
>NZ_CAMKRR010000008.1 GCF_946415235.1 uncultured Ruminococcus sp.
TTTCCTTAGCCTCGCTGATAGAGTCCTCATACTGCTGACGGAGCTCCTCAGCCTCTGTTTTCGCCTTTTCGGCGGAATCAAGGTTATCCTGTACGATACGGGTACGCTCGTCCCTGATCTTGTTCAAGGGCTTGAAAAGGAATATCCTCAGGAGCACAAACAGTATCAGGACGTTGGCAACAGCCTCGAAAATGCTCCAGAATTCAAATTTAAGCATTATATGCCCTCCTTAGGTTTAGTTGCTCATTATGCTTTGCCTATTATCATTATCGCAATAACAAAACCGTAGATAGCGGTAGCCTCTGCGAGAGCACAGCCAAGCAGGAGAGCTGTTCTGATGTCGCCCTTAGCCTCGGGCTGACGGGCGATGGATTCCGTAGCCTTAGCAGTAGCGATACCTATTCCTATACCTGCGCCTGCACCCGTAAGAACGGCGATAGCGGCGCCAAGTGCGATGAGTCCCATAATAATATCCTCCCTGTATGTATTATGCTTTGCCGATTATCATGATAGCAATAACGAAACCGTAGATAGCGGTAGCCTCTGCGAGGGCACAGCCAAGCAGGAGAGCTGTTCTGATGTCGCCCTTAGCCTCGGGCTGACGGGCTATAGATTCCGTAGCCTTGGCAGTAGCGATGCCTATGCCTATACCTGCGCCTGCACCCGTAAGAACGGCGATAGCAGCGCCAAGTGCGATGAGTCCCATAATTTATACCTCCGTGAAGTTGAGTTTATTCTTCCTCTATGGCTTCCGCCATATAAAGAGAAGTAAGGAATACGAATACATAAGCCTGAAGAAGTCCGTCGAAAATATCGAAGTAAGCGCTTGCGATGACGGGTACGCCTATTGCGGCGATACCTTTTTTTACAAGCTCCATAACGACGAAGGCTCCGAGGACGTTACCGAAAAGTCGCATACAAAGCGACAGCGGTCTTGTCACAAGATCAAGCAGATTTATAGGGTTAAGAAAGCTCTTTAGCCATTTGAGCGGACCCTTTTCTATTATGAATGACAGCTGGACAAAGATTATAGCTATGCCTGCCAGAGCTGCCGTGACGTTTACGTCCTTTGTGGGCGGAACGAAGCCGAACAGACCTATGATATTGGCAAAGGCTATGTAGATTATCAGCGTCTCAAGGAAAGGCAGATACTTCTTTCCCTTGTGTCCGAGTATCCCCGTGAAGAAATTATCCAGCCAGTCCATTATGCTCTCGAGTATGCACTGAGAGCCCGTAGGCACTTTCTTAAGTCTGTGTGTGAGTATTATGGAAAGGATGACTAAGGCGCCCATTATTATCCATGTGACCACACATGATTCGGCAACAGGTATCCCACCGAAAATGGGTATGGTAAAAGCGGTCTTGGCTTCCAGCTCTTCCATAAGATCCTCCATTATAGCACCTTCTTTCTGTTAGTGTTTTCGCTGAAATAGTAAAACGGAGACTGCAATTGCACAAATCTCCGTTGATCGAGTCTTGAAAGGGTACAGATATGCGTCCGCAGGACTTTTCTCTTCGGGGCATCTGCTGTCCGCTTAATATATAATATAACAAAAAAGGTCTGATGTCAAGAGTTTGAGAAAAAAATTAACACATCAGAGTACTTATTTCCCGTCGCCCTCCGAGAGCTTTATGGCGCGGTCAAGGCGTTCTATGGCTCCCGAGTTGAGTTTTTCGGCAAGGCGTATGCGGTCGAGCTCCTTTTTGAAGGCTGTGAGCTCGTCGGCTATGCGGCGCATGACCTCCGCGGTCTTTACCTGCTGATCCTCAAGGACGCACACTCTTTTTATCAGGTCGTTTATATTTGCGGCAAGTAGCTCGTTGGCGTTATTCTGCCTGTCGCCGAATTCGGTCAGCTTTTCTCCCGCCTTCAGGGTACTTATCTTTTCATGTCCGCTGAATGTAAGCATTCTGTCTTTTGTCAGCTTCATATCAGACATTTTGTTCACTCCTTATCTTTGTGGCTTAATTGCTGTTTCCCAGTGACAAGCCGTAAGCCATGAGCTTCTCTCTCCAGAAGTTCAGGGTATCCTCGATGGTCTGCTCCATGCTTATCTCCGCACGCCAGCCCGTATCCGCAAGGATACGCGAAACATCAGGCTCTATGAGAGGTATGTCCGAAGCTCTCATACGGTCGGGATCCTGCTTTACCTCTATGGAGCACTTTGCAAAGGACAGGGCTGTATCAAGGATAAACTGTATATTTACGGCTTTTCCTCTGCCGATATTGTATACAGTGCCGCTCTTTCCTTTTTCACCGAGAAGCCTGTAGGCTCTCACAACGTCGCGGACGTCGGTGAAATCGCGCTTGGCGGAGAGATTTCCCACACTGATAACGGGCTCTCTTATACCCTTTTCTATCTCCGCTATCTGCCTGCAGAAGTCGGAGATGACGAATATCTCGCTCTGACGGGGGCCCGAGTGGTTGAAGGCGCGTACCATGATGATGTCCATTTTGTAGGCGCGGGCGTATATCTCGCCCAGCATTCCCTGACACGCCTTTGTTGCGGCGTAGATATTTCCGGGATTGAGCGGTTCGGACTCGGAAAGGGGACAGGCTCCCTCGCGGATATAGCCGTATTCCTCACCCGAGCCTATGAGGAGCACTCTTGTGTCCTTTTTTTCGGCTTCGCGCAGGGCTTCAAGGACGTTTATGGTTCCAACAACATTTATTTCCGCTGTGAGCTGAGGTCTTTTCCATGATACGGAAACGGAGCTCTGAGCGGCAAGATGATAAACGATATCGGGGACAGTTTCGCCGAGTATCTGCGATATCTCGTCCTTTTTCATGATATCCAGCCTGTGGATATGACATTCTTCCTTTATTTCTTCATTCGGCAGACAAGTTGCGTGGACCTCCCAGCCTGCGGAGCTGAGCTCGCGTATGAGATAGCCTCCCACAAAGCCTGCTGCACCAATTATCAATGCTTTCAAGTGTCTGCCCTCCGTTTTTGTGTTATTTCAGTATATCATAAAGCTCTTTCAGTATATTCTTTTCGTTGAAGCTGCTCTGTACTCTCTCGGCGGCAGCCTTTCCGTACTTTTCGCGGAGCTCCCTGTTCTCTGCAAGGGTATTTATCGCCTTTGCAAGAGCTTTAGGGTCCGACGGCGGCACGGTGATGCCTGTTTTTCCGTTGAGACTCACGTAGGGTACTCCCGACCTGAGAGCCGTATTTATGACGGGCTTGCCGTATATCATGGCTTCAAGCTGCACGATGCCGAAAGCTTCGCTTGTAGCTACGGACGGAAGTACGAATATATCGCAGTCGGCATAAGCCTGCCTCAGCTGTTCGTCGGGAAGAAATCCGAGAAAATGTACCCTGTCTCCCATATTGCGGGTCGAAACGAAGTGTTTCAGCTTGTCGCCGAGGTCACCCGTGCCTGCAATGAAAAGCTCGCAGCCCTTTACGCTTTCAAAGGCTTTCAGCAGGACTTCCACGCCCTTGTAATAGACGAGCCTGCCTGTGAAAAAGACCTTTATGCTGCTTTTGTCGGCAGCCTTTTCCGTAAGAAAGGGAACGCGCTCTACGGAGAGGTAGTCCTCGGGGACTATGCCGTAGGGCAGCACCCTGCATTTGCTCCTGAATTCGGGAAGATAGAGGGAGTGCTTTACGTGTCCCTCCGTAGCTGTGAGTATAACGTCAGCCCTTTTCAGAAGATAGCGCATGAAGGGTTTGTAGAATATCATCAGCTTCTTCTGCTTTACGATGTCGCTGTGCCATGAAACTGCCACCTTACCTTTGAAGCCCGACAGCATGAGTGCCGCGTCCGCAAGGGGGAACGGTACATGGATATGGACAACATCGGCTTTCTTAGCCATTTTTCTCAGGTAAACGAAGAACGAAAGGGAGATGGGACATTTGAAATACGTGCCGAAGCTTCCTGCACGGGTTATGTCCACGCCGCATATCTTCTCGCGGATAGTTCTGCCTCGTCCGTCGCGGCATACAAGCGTTTTTACACTTACACCGTCAAGTCTGCCGAGCTCCTCGGAGTACTGCCTTATAAGGGTCTCTATGCCGCCGATATGCGGGAAATAAGCCTTGTTCACTTCAAGTATGTTAAGCTTTTTCTTCATTTTGCAAGCTCCCTGTATACTTCCATGAGCATCTCCGCCGAGCGCTTCCATGTGAAGCCCTGTGCGCGCTGAAGTCCCTTTCGGCTCAGCTCTTTGCGGAGCTCCTCACTGCTGTAGAGCCTGTACATACCCTCGGCTATGCTTTTTGTATCGTAAGCGTCGCATATCACGGCGCAGTCGCCTGTGACCTCGGGGAGAGATGCCTCCCCCGAAGAAAGTACGGGAACTCCGCAGGCCATAGCCTCGAGCGGAGGCATACCGAAGCCCTCGTAAAGGGACGGGAATACAAATGCAAGTGCGCCGCACATGAGAGGATTCATGTCCTCGGACGGTACGTATTTCGTGAATATCACGTTCTCTTTCATGCCGAGCTTTTCAACGCGGCTGTATATCCCCTGATCGAGCCAGCCCTTTCCGCCTGCCAGCACCAGCTTCGGAGAGCTGCTGCCCACCTTTTTAACAAAGGCGGCATATGCCGTGATAAGGCGTTCAAGGTTCTTTCGGGGCTCGATAGTACCCACGTAGAGGAAGTAATCCCCCTCTATTTCAAGGGACTTCTTTACCTCGGGGATACGCTCGGGGTCATCGCAGGGGTGAAAGCGTTCAAGATCAACTCCGCAGGGAACTACCCTTATCCTGCTCTCATGCTGCGGAAAGTACTTTATTATCTCTTTTTTTGAGAATTCCGAGTCGGTAACGATAAGGTCTGCGCGCTTCATTGAGCGTTTCAGACCTATATCGAGCATATATTTCGTTCTGCCCCTTACCGTGTCGGGGAAGGATTTGTACACCATATCATGGACGGTGACTACCTTTTTTCCGTGTACGAAGGGGGGAACGATGTAGTTGAAAAAATGGGTGATATCGGACTTCCTGCCGAAGAAAAACGAATAGGGAACAGGCAGGAAGGTGCTGACAGCTCTGTAGACAAAGCCCGAAAATCCCGAAGTATTGAGCTTTATGTGCTTGCCTGCGAATTTCTGCACACGCTTCACGCGCTCCTTGTCACCGCTTGTGAAGAAGCTGTATTCGTATTTGTTTTCGGGATAAAGCTCTGCAAGGTTCTGCGTCTGACCAAGCTCGCACCAGCCTATACCCGTCATTTTTTCGCTGCATATGGGTACAGCGTCGAAGGTTATCTTCATATTTACCTCTCAGAGCATGACTTTATTTGCTATTTTCCTTTCAAGCTCAGCAATAAGGATGTCCGTCTGACTTACGGAAAAGCCATTGGCGGGAATGAACAGCAGCTTCGCCTTCCTCAGCGGCATATGCCTTATCTTGAGAAGCTGTGCGTTTATAGCTGCGTCGGATATCATCATTTTGTCGATCTCGGCGATAAGACAGCGATAGGCGTCTATCTTGGCGAGAACGTCCTTTTTGACATAGCCGCCGTTCTCGCTTTTAAGTGTGCCGGGCTCGGACATAATGGGATCGTCTAACAGGTTGCTCATACTCAGCCTGTGATGCTCTTTATTTTTATCTCCTTCTCAACGAGAGCGAGGTCGTTCTTTACCATGCGTTCAACCAGCTGTGAGAAGTCGATCTCGCGCTTCCAGCCGAGAGCCTTTTCAGCCTTTGAGGGGTCTCCGAGGAGTATATCAACCTCTGCGGGGCGGAAGAACTTCTTGTTGACCTTTACAATGGTCTTGCCGTTTGCCTTGTTTATGCCGATCTCGTCAACGCCTGTGCCCTTCCACTCGATGTCGATGCCGACGTGGCCGAAAGCAGTCTCAACGAATTCGCGGACAGTTCTTGTCTCGTTGGTAGCTATTACATAGTCGTCGGGCTTGTCCTGCTGGAGCATGAGCCACATAGCCTTGACATAGTCCTTTGAGTGGCCCCAGTCGCGCTTTGAGTCCATATTTCCCAGCTCTACACAGTCCTGTACGCCAAGCTTGATACGTGCGACTGCGTCTGTTATCTTACGTGTAACGAACTCTATTCCTCTGCGCTCGGACTCGTGGTTGAAGAGTATTCCCGAGCAGGCGAAGAGGTTGTAGCTTTCGCGGTAGTTCTTTGTTATCCAGTGGCCGTAGAGCTTTGCAACTCCGTATGGGCTTCTGGGATAGAAGGGAGTAGTCTCCTTCTGAGGTATCTCCTGTACAAGTCCGAACATTTCCGATGTGGAAGCCTGATAGAAGCGAGCCCCGGGCTTTACGGTGCGGATAGCCTCCAGCATATTCGTAACACCTATAGCGTCGATGTCTGCTGTGCCGAGGGGAGTATCCCAGCTTGTTGCAACGAATGACTGTGCGGCAAGGTTGTATACCTCGTCAGCCTGTGATATCTTCATTGCGGAAATAAGTGAGATAGGGTCGGTCATATCCGCGTAGATAAGAGTTACCTTGTCCTTGAGGTGAGCGATGTTGCCGTAATCGGCAGTAGCCTTTCTTCTCCAGATACCGTATACATTGTAGCCCTTTTCGAGAAGGAGCTCTGCAAGGTATGAGCCGTCCTGACCTGTTATTCCTGTGATAAGTGCGTTCTTCATTAGTTTTTACTCCTTTTTATATCATTTCGCCTGCATATCAGACGAACTCGTTTCTGTTCTGTTCCTTGAGCTGTGCTATGACCTTTTTGACGTCCTGAGTGTTGTTCTTAGAGCATACAAGGAGCACATCGTCGGTATCGACGATGATTATGTCTCTTGTGCCGATAGCGGCGATAAGGCGCTTGCCTCCGCATATGGTGGTGCGCTGTGTATCGACTGTGACAACGTCGCCGTCGATATAATTCTTGTCGTCGTCGGTCTCGTTTATGCGCTCAACAGCGAGCCAGCTTCCAACATCGTCCCAGCCGAAGCTTCCCGGGATAGTGTAGATGTGCTTTGCCTTTTCCATAATGCCGAAGTCTATGGACTCGCTCCTGAAAGCTGTGAATTCCTTAACAAGGACTTCGCTGAATTCAGGTGTGCCGAATGCCTGTCCTATACGGAGGGCTCCCTCGTAAATATCAGGCATGAAGGTCTTGATATTGAGCATTACGGAGGAAATCTTCCATACGAACATACCACTGTTCCAGAGGTACTTGCCCGAAGCAAGATATTCCTTTGCGGTAGGGAGGTCGGGCTTCTCAACGAAGCGCTCTACTGAGTATACGTCCTCCTTTGCCTCACCGAAGTTGATATAGCCGTAGCCTGTTTCGGGATATTCGGGAGTGATGCCTATAGTCACAAGGCGCTTGCCGCTCTCGGCAGCCTTGATAGCCTTTTTCAGCGTGTTTATGTATATATCCTCGTAGCCGATGAGGTGATCCGAGGGGAGCACCAGCATTACGGCGTCCTCGTACTTCCTGTTTATCACAGCGGCTGCAAATGCGATACAGGGGGCTGTGTTCCTTGCACAGGGTTCAAGGAGAACATTCTCCTTCGGTATATCGGGGAGCTGGCCGAATACGAGCTCCTTGTAGGCGGCGTTTGTGACGATGTAGATGTCCTCGTTCTCGACAAGAGGTCTGAGGCGCTTTACGGTCTTCTGTATCATGGTCTCTCCGTCCTTTGTGAGGGAGAGGAACTGCTTCGGGTTAGTGTTTCGGCTCTTCGGCCAGAAACGCTCACCGCGGCCGCCTGCCATGATGACTGCTGTTATTTTCATTTTGCGTTTTCCTTCCTTTCTGTGTTCTTCGGCATGATGAGTGCTTCTGCTGTTTCTGCATTATTCTTTGGCGGGAAGAACATCGTTTTAAGTGTCATTAGTATTATCTGAAGATCAAGTCGTATTGAGTAATTCTCGATATACATAAGATCCATTTTCAGCTTGTCGTAGGGAGTGGTGTCGTAAGCTCCCGTTACCTGTGCATAGCCCGTAAGTCCCGCCTTGACTTTAAGGCGGAATTCAAATTCGGGCATTTCCTCCTCGTACTCCTTTGTGAGCTCGGGTCTCTCGGGACGCGGGCCTACAACGGACATATCGCCCCTGAGTATATTGAAGAGCTGCGGGAACTCGTCCACGCGGAATTTCCTGAGCACCTTTCCAACGGGAGTTATCCTGTCGTCCTCTTCCGTTGCGAGACGGGGCTTGCCGTCCTTTTCCGCGTCAACTATCATGCTGCGGAACTTGTAAACGTAGAATTCTTTGCCGTTGAGGGTAAGTCGCTTCTGCTTGTAGAATACGGGACCGCGGTCGTAAAGCTTTACTGCCAGCGCCGATATTATCATGAACGGAGCGGCGGGTATGAGGGCTATCACCGAGAACAGTACGTCAAAGGTGCGCTTTACGAGCTGCTGCTCGAAATCGAGGCCGTAATTGCGGCAGAGCATGAGAGGTGTATCGAACAGACGGATATCGTCTGCGCCTCTTATTATAATATCCGAAACCTTTGGGGCTATATACGCGCGTTTCGAGTGTGCAAAGCAGAATTTGAGATAGTCGTTTCGCTGCTCTGCGGGGATATCGCAGACTATAGCACCCTCGTATTTCATTATGAGTTCCTTTACCTTTTCGGCGGGCTCGTTTATGCTTATGGACTCGCATATCATGTACTTGTCCACGCGCTGGCTCATTTTCAGCACAAGCGACGCCGCACGGTGGCTTCCGTAGATGATGACCAGCTTTCGGGGCGGGTATATCATGAAGTACAGCTTTCCCGTAAGCAGTGTCCACAGCGCCAGTATGCCCAGATCCATGCAGGACATGAGCACTATCGGCATCGCGGGCATGAAGTGTCTGCCGATAAGGCTTATAAGGAAGTACGAGACCGTATTCACGCACAGCATGGATATCATCTGTGCATAGAACATATCGGTCTTTTTCAGGTAGCCCAGCTTAAGACCGCCGTAGGCTCTGAAAAACAGCCATACTATCAGGCAGTAGATAGCGATGAGCACCCAGTTTCCTCGTCTGTAGTACGGGAGAACTATTTCCGCACTGTAATTCCTGTACCATACAAAGGCAAAAAGCCCTGTTATCATGGCAAGAAGCAGGACTCCCGATATAAAGGTAACAAATCTTTTATAAAGGTCTTTATTTTTTTTCATGATCCTTTTCCGTTGCCGAGACGGACGATGTCTCCTTCTTGATTCGTTTTGTTTTTCTTCTATTGTGCCGCAAATAACGACACAAAATAATTATAGCAAATCATCATGGTTATGTCAATATCAATTGACATATTCGGCAAAAAATGGAAAGTGATTATTGCGCTTTGCACAAAAATGTCAGCCCTCGGATATGATGCAGTTCGGGTAGTAATGTTCGATTATCTCCCGCCAGCTCTTGCCCTCGGCAGCCATGGCGTTCGCGCCGTACTGGCTCATGCCTACGCCGTGTCCGAAGCCCTTTGTGGTTATTTCCGCTTCATCTCCGTATATGCTGACCTCGAAGCTTGCGGAGCGCAGTCCGAGGGCGTCCCTTATCTCGCCGCCCGATGCGGCAGTATCACCGACGGAAGCGGTAAGGACTGTTCCCGCGTCGGAAACGGTCAGCACCCTGAGCCATTCCTTCATATCACTGCCCAGCTCTGCTTCGGGAAAAGCGGCTTCAAGGGCGGTTTTCAGCTCATCACGGCTGAATTTCACCTTTTCTCGGAAATGGGGAGCTGTCATGTCCGAACGGCTGTCCACCTCCACAAGATAGTCCACGGGAGCTCCCCATGCGTTCTCGGCGCTCTCCGTGAAGCCTCCCGACATGGAGTGGAAAGCGGCGATGATAGGTGCGTTCTCGTAGGTGATTATGCAGGGGAGGACTTCGTCAACGGCAGAGGCTATCTTTGCGTAATTCTCGTCAAATTTATCTCCGAAGCACTCCCTTGCGCGTTCGGTCGTGAAATAGCCCTGATATTTTGAGGTATCGTTGGAGAAATCCGCACCTTTCAGCTCACCGTTGGGGGAGCTTCTTTCGCTTATGCGGCGGCGCTCGGCGTAGGTATGGGCTGCCACAGCCTGTGCTTTCAGGGCTTCTATGCCGAAATTCGCAGGCATTTCCGCGCATACTGCGCCTATGACGTAATCGCGGACGGGTACTTCGAGGACCTTTCCGCTGTAAATGTCGAGTACCTTGTAGGGCTCGGGGTCATAGACTGTAGTACTGTCCGTGTCCTCACTGTCGAAAATGTATTCTTCAAGCTTTACGGTGCTGTTCCCGGAGCTGTCTGCTTTTCCCGATATACACGCGGGAACTGCGGGTATTACCAGTACCGAAAGAATGAGCAGCAGAGCTGCTGCGGCGTTTTTTCTCATACTTATTCTCCTTGTCTGCTGATCTCCGATCTGTGACGGCTCCCTGTAAATAAGAAAATGTTTGACATTAAATAATAAATGGTGTATAATTAATAATGAATATGTTTTAGGAGAGTGATCATGATGCCGTCATTTATTTCGGGCGCTAACATTACAGATTTATGCAGCAGGTTAGCGGATAATACCGCAATAGATCCAAAGCTTTATGAAAAATATCATGTGAAGAGAGGACTCCGCAACAGCGACGGTACAGGCGTAATGGCGGGTATTACCAATATATGCAACGTCCACGGCTATGTTATGAACGAGGGCGAAAGAGAACCTATCCCCGGACAGCTCATATACAGAGGCTATAATATAAACGACCTTGTTGAGAATGTTGAAAAGGACGACCGCTTCGGCTATGAGGAAACTGCTTTCCTTCTGCTCTTCGGCCATCTGCCCAACGTAAAGGAGCTCAAGACCTTCAGCTCATACATATCCGTCAAGAGAGACCTGCCAAACGGCTTCGTTGAGGATATGATACTCAAGGCTCCGTCAAAGAACATCATGAACAAGCTTGCACGTTCGGTGCTGGCTCTGTATTCCTACGACGACGAGTGCGAGAACAAGGGACTTGAAAACGAAATGCGTACCGCGGTGAGCCTTATCGCCAAAATGCCTGTCATCATGGCGAACGCTTATCAGGTTAAGCGCAGGGTATTCGACAACCAGAGCATGATAATGCATCCCATAAATTATGAGGAAAACACGGCGCAGTGCATACTTTCGCTGCTCCGCCCCGACAGGAAGTACACCAAGGACGAGGCACAGATGCTTGACCGCCTCCTCATGCTGCAGGCAGAGCACGGCGGCGGCAATAACTCAACATTTACCTGCCGTGTACTCACTTCCTCGGGAACAGATCCCTATTCCGCTTATTCCTCGGCTATATGCTCACTGAAGGGCCCCCGTCACGGCGGCGCTAATCTTCAGGTAATAAATATGCTGGACAACTTCAAGGCGAACATAAAGAACTGGGAGGACGAAGGAGAAGTCGCTGACTATATGCGTAAGACCATACTCAAAGAGACAAACGACCACTCGGGTCTTATCTACGGTATGGGCCACGCTGTATACACTATCTCCGACCCCCGTGCCATGATACTCAAAAAGAAAGCCTTCGAGCTTGCAAAGGGCAAGGACATAGAAGCGGAATTCCGCCTCCTCGAGACTATCGAGCGCCTTACTCCCGAGATATTCAGGGAAATGAAGGGCAGCACAAAGGTAATGTGCGCGAATGTGGATATGTATTCGGGACTCGTATACAGGATGCTGGGTATCCCCGACGAGCTGTTCACTCCGCTGTTCGCCATTGCGCGTATGGCAGGCTGGGCTGCACACCGTATGGAAGAGATACTCACGGGCGGAAGGATAATCCGTCCCGCTTACAAGGCGATCGCAAAGGAAAAGGAATACGTAAAGCTCTCCGAGCGCGAATGAGCCGCAAAAGCATATGAAAATATTTTCAGCTATCATAACAGCCCTCTTTACGGGGGCTGCGCTTACGGGCTGTACCTTCGGCGCAAGCATAGATACTCTCATGGCTCCGCCGAAGCTCAGCGTTGAACAGGAACAGATATACTCTGCCCTGACCAATGCGGAAGGAACAGCAATAAGCCTTAAGTACCCGAAATCGGGAAAATACCTTTCGGCATTCATAATCGAGGATATAGACGGCGACGGCGGCGATGAAGCTCTCGTGTTCTATGAGAGGAACAACCGTGCTCCCGATGAAAATGCCCTGAGGATAAACGTCCTCGACAAGGAGGGCGACCACTGGCGCTCTGTGGACGACCTTTCGGCAGTCGGCAGCGAGATAGAAGAGGTCATGATCTCGCGGCTGGGCACCAATGACCGTGTGAATATCATCGTCGGAACAAGTATCATCAACCGCTCGGAGAAGAATGTCACCATATACATTTACTCGGAGGGCAGATTACAGGGTACGAAGTTCTCTGTGCCGTATTCATTCATTGATGTAAAGGATCTGGATATGGACAGCGATAACGAGCTCCTGAGACTTACAAAGGCTTCAAGCGAAGAGCCCGCCCTTGCAGAGGTGTATAAGCTCGACGAGAACGGTATGTACCACAGGTCAAAGCTTGAACTGGGAGATAACATAAGCGAGTTCGACATAAGCTACGGAAGTCTCCCCGACGGCAGGCTCGGTCTGTATATCGACGAATCCTCGGGAACGGGCAATATCCGTTCCGATGTCATATATATGGAAGGCAGCGCACTTAACAGCGTCACCGTTACTAACGACGATGACATGAATAAAAGCAGACCTGCGGGCTACAGCTCCTTTGATGTGGATTCCGACGGAAGCCTCGAGATACCGTTCCAGATAACCGCTGCGGGCTATGAGTCGGCAGCCGAGGGCGAAAGGCTCAGCCTTACCGAGTGGAACAAGCTCGACAGGCTTATGAACCTGAAAAGGCGGTATATCTCCTATTACAGTCTCAATGACGGATATATATTCATTTTCCCCGAAAGATGGGTGGACAATGTGACTGTAAGGCGTGATATAGTCAACGACGAGATAGTTTTCTGCAAGTACAAGAACGGGAACATGGGGCGCGAGCTTCTCAGGATAGCCTGCGCGGACGATGCTCCTTCGCGGGATGACAGGATATCCAACGAGTATATGCTGATGTGCACAAAGGGAGATTCGTCTTACCTTGCCGTGATCCCCGGCGATCCCGATCCCGAGGGCGACGGGCTCTGCATAACCGCAGGAGAAGCTGCTGTAGGCTTCAGGACAAGGGACTGATACGCAGCTTGGATATAAGCTGAGAAATATACATAAAGGAGTGATACTCTCATGAAACGTATACTTATATGCGAGGACGAGGATACAATACGCGAATTCGTTGTCATAAACCTCAAGCGCGCAGGCTATGACGTAGTCGATGTGAACTGCGGCGAGGACGCCCTCAAGACCTTTGAGGCGGAGCACGGCAAATTCGAGGTAGTCCTGCTGGATATAATGATGCCGGGCATAGACGGCTTCACGGTATGCAAGAAGATACGTGAAAAAAGCTCTACCATAGGCATAATAATGCTCACTGCAAGGACTCAGGAAATGGACAAGGTCAGCGGTCTTATGATAGGCGCCGACGATTATATCACCAAGCCCTTTTCACCGTCCGAGCTCACTGCCCGCGTTGACGCCATATACAGGCGCGTGTGCATGAGCTCCATAAAGAACGAGAAGCAGTCCGTCATAGAGAGCGGTCCTTTTGTACTCAACCTCAAGAGCCGTACAGTCACAAAGGACGGCGAGCCCATAGAGCTCACACAGGTAGAGTATCAGATACTCGAGTTCTTCATGAACAATAAAAATACCGCTCTTGACCGTGCAAGCATACTCAACCATATATGGGGCGAGAGCTATTACGGCGACGATAAGATAGTTGACGTTAATATAAGGCGCATACGCATGAAGATAGAGGAAGAGCCTTCAAACCCCAAGTATATCATTACCATTTGGGGATACGGCTATAAATGGAATGACGTTCAGTAATGGCTAAAAAGAGTATCACAAGGCGCTGGATAGTCAACAATCTCGGAGTTGTCGTGCTTGCGCTCCTTGTCATAGATATGGCGATCATCTATGCGATACAGAATTATTTCTACAACTCTGCAAAGCAGTACCTCGTATCAAAGCTCAATGCCGTAACGAGCGTGCTGAGTATGCATTCTCAGGACAGCTCGTCAAACTTCTCCGCAGAGATGAGGAAAATGCTCGAGACCTTCAACGAGAAGGACAAGATAGAGCTTATGGCGATAAACTCCAAGGGCAGGGTAGTCCTTACCTCTTCGGGCTTTTCTCCCGATGCCGACGACCCCATGCCCGACTACGACGAAGCTCTCGAAAAAAGCGAGGGCGACCATGTGTACAGGCTCAGGGGCGGCGAAAAGATACTTGCCGTATCTGTTCCCATAGGCTCCATGAGCAACGAGTACAGCGCCGTAAGAATGGTCACATCGCTGACAGCCATAGACGAGACTATCAAGAATTATGCGCTTGCCGCTTCGGTGGTGTGCATAGCCATAATACTTATAATCATAGTAACAGGTCTGTACTTCGCGGGCTCTATCGTTAAGCCGATACAGCAGATAAGCGGTATCGCCCGTAAATTTGCGCTGGGCGACTTCTCAACACGTATCGACAACGACAGCGACGACGAGATAGGCGACCTCTGCACGGCTATAAACAATATGGCTGACGAGCTCTCTGCCACAGAGGCTATGAAGAACGAGTTCATATCCTCGGTGTCTCATGAGCTGAGAACTCCCCTTACCGCCATAAAGGGCTGGGCGGAAACTCTTATGATAGACGGAGGCGGCAGCCCCGATACCATGAAAAAAGGCGTCGGTGTCATCGTCAACGAGACAGAGCGACTTTCGCAGATGGTTGAGGAGCTCCTTGACTTCTCACGTATGCAGAACGGTCATTTTACATTGCAGAATGCGAATATGGACGTTCTTGCGGAGCTTGGCGACGCGGTTCTCATCTACAGCGACAAGGCACGGCGTGAGGAAAAGGAGATAATCTACAGCGAGCCCGAGATGCTCCCCTTTGTGTACGGCGACAAGAACCGTATACGTCAGGTGTTCATCAATGTTATCGACAATGCGGTGAAGTACTCCTCGGCAGGGGATACTGTTACCATAATGGCTTATGAAAAGGGCGGAAATGTCATAATAAGCGTGGCTGATACGGGCTGCGGCATCAAGAAATCCGACCTTGCAAAGGTCAAGACCAAGTTCTACAAGGCAAATCATACCCGCCGAGGCTCGGGAATAGGTCTTGCCGTTGCAGACGAGATAATCAGTATGCACGGCGGCAGCATGGACATAACCAGTGAGGGCGAAGGCAAGGGTACTACGGTAATAATAACCCTCCCTGCGGTAAAGCAGTAGGACGGATACAATAAATGATTCAATAAGGTGAAAACATGGGAAAAAGTGATAATACACAGGAAAAATTCAAATCAAAGATAGGCGGTCAGGCTCTTATCGAGGGCATAATGATGCTGGGACCGAATAAGGGCGCAATGGCGTGCAGGCTCCCCGATGGCACTGTAGACCTGGAAACATGGGACGAGAACAACGGAAAGAACGCCCCTTGGTACAGGAAGGTACCGCTGGTAAGAGGCTGTACGGGTTTCGCCATATCCCTTGTCAAGGGCTATAAGTACATGATGAAGTCTGCCGAGAAGCAGATGCCCGAGGACGAGGAGGAAGAAAAGGACAAGAAAAAGAATGACGAGCCCGCAGCAGAGGCTGCTGCCGAAAGCAGTGAAACGGCTGATAAGAAGAAAGAGGGCTCGGGCTACGATATATTCATGTATCTCGGCATACTTTTCGGCGTAGTCATGGCCATAGGACTTTTCGTCATGCTCCCGAAATGGATAGTGGGACTCATGCCCTCGGTCAGGGAGCACCGCTTCCTGCGCTCGCTTCTTGAGGGACTGGTAAAGATAACCCTTTTCGTTGTATATATGTACCTTACGAGCCTTATGAAGGATATACGCAGACAGTTCATGTACCACGGCGCAGAGCACAAGACCATTGCCTGCCATGAGGCAGAGCTCCCGCTGACTGTTGAGAATATCCGCAAGCAGAGCCGTTTCCACAAGCGCTGCGGTACGAGCTTCATATTCATAGTTCTTATCGTCAGCATATTCGTGATGTGCTTCGTGCCTTTCACGGTAACGTGGCAGCGCATCGTGGCTTCACTGGTGCTCCTGCCCCTTGTTGTGGGCATCTCCTACGAGTGCATACGCCTTGCGGGAAATAACGACAACCTCTTCACACGTATCCTTTCTGCTCCCGGACTTGCAATGCAGCGCATAACCACCCGCGAGCCCGACGACAGTATGATAGAGATAGCTATTGCTGCAATGACTCCTTGTATACCAAGTGACAAGGAGGAGGACAAGTGGTAAGCCGAGGCGAGCTTTTTGCTCGGTGCCGCGGGCTCATAGCCCTGCGCGATGAGGAGTCCGCGGACTTTGACACCACCTGTATCTTTCAGGATATGCTTGGGGAGAAGTTCCCCATGTTCGCTCCGAAAGAGCCTGTCCCCGATGATAAGGCGGAGGAGATAATTTCTCTTGCAAAGCGCCGCTCCGAGGGCTACCCCCTGCAGTATCTGCTGGGACAGTGGGAATTCTGGGGCTGCAATTTCAAGGTGGGCGAGGGCGTTCTCATACCACGTCCCGATACCGAGACCCTTGTGGAGCAGGTGCTTGACATCTGCCGCCGCGAACATCTCACAGCACCTAAGATAGCCGATCTTTGCAGCGGCAGCGGCTGTATAGCCGTAGCTCTGAAAAAGGAGCTTCCCGAAGCGGAGGTCTGCGCCGTGGAGCTGTCGGAAAAGGCTCTTTATTATCTCAGACAGAACACAGAGCTCAACGGCTGCGGCGATATAAAAATAATAAGCGGCGATGTGCTGAAAAGTGAAACTGCCCGTCAGATAACGGGACTTGATATACTTGTGAGCAATCCCCCTTACCTTACCTCGCAGGATATGAGGGAACTCATGACAGAGGTGAGATACGAGCCCGAATCGGCGCTTTTCGGCGGCGAGGACGGTCTCGGCTTCTACAGAGCCCTTACGGAGCTGTGGAAAGCTTCTGTAAAGGACGGCGGATATATCGCCTATGAGTTCGGTCTCGGGCAGCATGACGCCGTGAAGGATATACTCGAAAGGAACGGCTTCACCGACGTTGAGCTTCGGCGTGACGGCGGGGGAATAATCAGAACAGCCGCCGCTGTAAAAGCATAAGTTTATGTTTGTAGGGGACGGTGACTCCCTATGGTATAGGTAGATGTCCGAAGGACAGAGGGTCGCGGCTCCTGTTGGGAGTCCCCGACGTCCCTTAACGGGCGTCGGTAAAGTGTCCCTTTAAATGCAGTCAAAAAAGAAAGGATAAGCCATGAAAATAGCGGTATTTTCAGATATTCACGGAAATATCAAGGCTCTGAAAGCTGTTCTTGAACAGATAAGGGAAAAGAACGCAGACCTGACAGTGTTTTTAGGAGATATCTTCCAGCGCGGAAATGAAGAATTTGAATGTCTCGAACTGCTGAAAAACAGCGGTGTGGTCTGCTTAAAGGGAAACTGCGAGCTCTATGCGGAGCACGGAGTGGATGTTGATCCCGATGTGGAGCATCTGAGGAGCTATTACGACGGCATAAGAAGCAGGCTCACAGAGGAGCAGATGCAGTTCATAAGGCAGATGCCGCTTTTCTATGAGACCGAATGTCACGGACACAAACTGCATTTTTCACACTTCCTGTTTCTTGATATTGAAAAGCCCTATCCGTTTTTACCGCTGTCAAGTCTCAGGGACGGCTCCTTCGACAGGGCTTGCGAGGGCGAAAACGTAACGAAATACGACCTTGCAGTTATCGGTCACTGTCATCAGAATTTCGTAAAAGGGAATGTGGTCTCTGTTTCAGCTTCGGGCTTAGAGGGAGCTTCATGGCTTCTTATCGAAGTCAATGATGACTCTGTCCGCTTTGAGCATATCGGCATTGCATGAAAAGACGGCGGAAATAAACGGTTTTTCAGAAAATTTAAAGCTTTATATATTATAAATAGTACGGAGGAAATACCAATGGCAAAGAAGGAACTTGCAAAAAAGCCTACAGTTGTAAGAGTTACCGCTGTAGAGGACAAGAAGGCTGCTCTTGACGGCGCTCTCAAGCAGATAGAAAAGAAGTACGGCGCAGGCGCGGTAATGCGCCTCGGACAGACAAAGACCCTTAACGTGGACGCTATCCCCACAGGCTCCATGACACTTGATATGGCGCTTGGCATAGGCGGCGTTCCGAGAGGACGTATCGTTGAGATATACGGTCCCGAGAGCTCGGGTAAGACCACAGTTGCGCTGTCTATTGTCGCTCAGGCACAGAAGGCAGGCGGAGAAGCCGCATTCATCGACGTTGAACACGCTCTCGACCCTGTTTACGCAAAGGCTCTCGGAGTAAATATCGACAATCTCCTCGTTTCGCAGCCCGACAGCGGCGAACAGGCTCTCGAAATAGCGGAAGCTCTTATCCGTTCGGGCGCTATCGACGTTATAGTTCTCGACTCTATCGCTGCTATGACCACAAGAGCTGAAATTGACGGCGAAATGGGCGACCTCCATGTAGGTCAGCTGGCAAGACTTATGTCGCAGGCTATGAGAAAGCTCACGGCGGCTATATCAAAGTCAAACTGCGTTGCCATATTCATCAATCAGATACGCGAAAAGATAGGCGTTATGTACGGAAATCCCGAGACTACCCCCGGAGGCCGCGCTCTCAAATTCTATTCGTCGGTGCGTATAGAAGTAAGAAAGGGCGAGGTGCTCAAGTCGGGCACGGACGTTATAGGCGCCTGCACACGCTGCAAGATAGTAAAGAACAAGGTAGCTCCGCCTTTCAAGGAGTGCGAATTCGACCTTATGTACGGCAGCGGAATCTCCCGTACAGGTGAGGTGCTTGACCTTGCCGTTGATCTTGATATCATAAAGAAGGGCGGCTCGTGGTTCAGCTACAAGGATCAGAAGCTGGGACAGGGACGCGATAACGTCAAGGAGCTTCTCCAGAACGACGAAAAGCTCATGAAGGAAATAGAGGAGCAGATACTGGCAAGAAAGGACGAGCTGAATTCCGCCGCTCCAAAGAAGAGCAAGCCTGCCGCCGAGAAGCCTGCGGCTGACGCGGAGAAGCCCGAGGCTGAGGGAGGCGCTTCCGAGGAGGACGTTCTTGCAAGCTTTGACGAGAACTTTGAGGAGTTCACTCCCGCTGAGGAATAATGAAGATAATATCTGTCACACGGTATAAGGGCTCGACCTATGAGGCTGAGCTGGACGACGGGCGGAAGCTCTACCTCCATGCCGATATCATCACCGATTTCGGCATACGCGCAGGTATGGAGACCGACCGCGATACACTACGGAAAATAGTCTACGCTTCCAACTTCCGCAGAGCCTATCAGCGGGCGCTTTACCTGCTGGACTACAGAGACTATACCTATTCGGAAATGTTCGGGAAGCTCGTTGAGAACTACAAGAGCGAACCGCTTTGCACGGCGGTAATGAAAAGGCTCACCGAGCACGGCTTCATAGACGATGTGCGCTATGCGGAGCGTATGGCGCGGAAGCTTGTGGAAATAAAGCGCTTCGGCTACCGCAGATGCAGGAGAGAGCTCATGCAGAAGGGCATAAGTCAGTTCATCGCAGAGGATGCTCTTGCGCAATACGGAGAAGCCTTTGAGGAGAACCTCGCAGAGCTCCTGAAAACGAAACATTCCCGTTATCTTACGGACCGTGAGGACAGAAAATCAATAGAAAAGGTCAAAAGCGCACTTGTGCGGTACGGATATGACTTTACAGAGATAAACCGTGCCGTAAAGGAGTATTTTGAATGTGCGGACGGCCTTGAGGAGGAAAACTGATATGGCGATCAAGGTGGGCATGGTGTCCCTTGGCTGCTCGAAAAATCTCGTTGACTCTGAGCGTATGCTGTATAAGCTCAGAAAGCACGGCTACAAGCTGGTCACAGAACCGGGGCTTGCGGACGTTGCGGTAGTCAACACCTGCGGCTTCATAAAGGCTGCAAAGGAAGAAGCTATTGAAACTATCCTCGAGCTTGGAAAGCTCAAGGAGGAGGGCAGCCTCAAAAAGATTATAATAACAGGCTGTCTTGTGGAAAGATACAAGGAAGAGGCTGCGGAGCAGTTCCCCGAGGCGGACGCTGTCATAGGCATAGGCGATACGAAGGATATTGTCGATATACTCGACCATGTCCTTGCCGACGAGCACGTTGTGCGCTTTGCACCGAAGCTCGAAGCTGAGCTCTGCGGCGAAAGAGTGATATCGACTCTGCCCTTCTTTACTTATCTGAAGATCGCGGAGGGCTGCTCGAACTGCTGCACATACTGCGCTATACCCATGATAAGAGGCAAATTCCGCAGCGTTCCCATGGAAAAGGTAATAGAGGAAGCGAAATTCCTTGCGGCAAACGGCGTTACCGAGCTGGTCGTCATCGCTCAGGACACAGCGCTCTACGGCAAGGACCTCTACGGCGAACCGAAGCTTGCGGAGCTCCTCACAGAGCTGTGCAAAATAGACGGTCTGCGCTGGATACGCACTCTCTACTGCTATCCAGAGCGAATAACGGACGAGCTCCTCGATGTTATCGCCCGTGAGGACAAGCTCGTTAAGTACCTTGAGATACCTATACAGCACTGTAACGGTGATATACTCAGGCGTATGAACCGCTGGGGCGATACGGAAAAGCTTGAAGCCCTGTTCAGGCATATACGCGAGAAGGTCCCTGATATAATACTAAGGACAACTCTCATAACAGGCTTCCCCGGAGAGACCGAGGAGCAGTTTGAGGAGCTTGCGGAGTTCGTGAAGAGAGTCCGCTTTGACAGGCTGGGCTGCTTTGCCTATTCCCGCGAGGAGGGCACGAAGGCGTATGAATTCCCCGATCAGATAGACGAGGAAACAGCCGCTCACCGTGCGGATATAATTATGGAGCAGCAGATGCTGATAAGCTGCGAGAATAACGAAAAGCTCATGGGTGCAGAGCTTGAAGCCGCAGTCGAGGGATTTGACAAGTTCGGCGAGTGCTGGTTCGGCAGAACGCAGCTCGATGCTCCCGATATAGACGGAAAAGTATTCTTTACTTCCGAAAAGCCCCTTGGTATCGGAGATCATGTTAAAATAAGGATAACCGATACCCTTGATTACGATCTTATAGGAGAGGTGATAGACCAATGAACCTGCCAAATAAGCTGACTCTTCTGAGAGTCCTTCTTATTCCGTTTTTTCTTTTGTTCATGTATTTAGACGTACCATTCCATTATGCAATAGCGCTGGTCATATTCGGAGCTGCTTCTATAACAGACGCTCTTGACGGAAAGATCGCAAGATCGAGAAATCTTGTGACAAATTTCGGAAAATTCCTCGATCCGCTGGCAGATAAGGTGCTCGTTATCGCTGCACTTGCTGTATTTGTGGAGCTCCCCGAGATAAGGGTGGGCGCTGTTCCCTTCATTATCATAACCGCAAGAGAATTCATGGTCTCGGGACTGAGGCTTCTTGCCGCAAACAGCGGTATCGTCGTTGCGGCGGGCATATGGGGCAAGCTTAAAACTGCCTTTACCATGATAGCTATCGTAGCGATACTCTTATGGCTCAGTCTCTGCTTTGATCTCAGTATCGGTTTCCCCGAGACGTTCAGGAATGCTGTGGATAATGTGCTTATCCCCGTACTTATCTGGATAGCAGTCGTTCTTACAGTCATTTCGGGAGTTGTTTACCTTAAAGGCTACTGG
Source organism: uncultured Ruminococcus sp. (assembly GCF_946415235.1). Classification (GTDB taxonomy): domain Bacteria; phylum Bacillota; class Clostridia; order Oscillospirales; family Ruminococcaceae; genus Ruminococcus. Next base: position 21,649 of record NZ_CAMKRR010000008.1, read on the forward strand.
AACCTTATCGACTCGGATAAGTAATATCATGTCTCTTTGAAAGGAGAATAAAATGAAACACTGTGCAGGTCAGGTAAAATACCTGGCAGCAATAAAGGAATTATCGGAAAAAGAGGATACTGTCCGCTGCGTTGGTATTGCCCGTCATCTTGGGGTATCAAGGCCCAGCGTCAGCAAAATGCTCAGGTGCCTTGCAAACTGCGGACTGGTCTATGAGGACTTCTGCAACAGCGTGGTGCTCACTCCCGAGGGAGAGGAGACCGTGGAAAGGCTTTTTTCTTCATTTGACGAGGTATATGCTTTCTTCCGCAGGTTTTTGAAGCTCCCGCATGAGGAAGCCCACGAGCAGGCAATAAAGTTCATCACGGAGTTCCCGCAGGATACCTGCGAGCGCGTAAAAGTGCTCATAAGGCGTACTCTTAAGAAAAAAGGAGCATAAAGACGAGCCCCGAGGCGATGCCTCGGGGCTTGATGTATCTGTAGGGGCGCACATTGTGCGCCCGTAATCATATTTCACAGCATTTATCACATAAGCTCGCAGATGAGGTTGGAGAACTCAACGGGGTTCTCAATGCTCATGCCCTCGATAAGAAGAGCCTGATCGTAGAGGAGCTGTGCGTACTTGCCCAGCTTTTCCTTGTCGCCGCTCTCGCTTAGAGCTTTCAGCTTGCCGAATATAGCATGATCGGCATTGAGCTCAAGTACTCTCTGTGCGTGTACCTTCTGGTCTGTAGGCATTGAATTGAGCACCTTTTCCATTTCAAGGGATATCTCGCCCTCGCTGGTAAGGCATACGGGGTGGGACTTAAGTCTCTGTGAGATAGCTACCTTTGTTACCTTGCCGTTGAGAGCTTCCTGAAGCTCCTTGAGAAGGTCGGCGCTTTCCTCTTCCTTAGCCTTGATCTCTTCCTTCTTTTCGGGGGAATCGAGTCCCAGGTCGTCTGCGGATACAGACTTGAATTCCTTCTCCTTGTACTTCATCAGCGACTTTACCGCAAACTCGTCGATATTATCCGTGAGGTAAAGTATCTCGAAGCCGTTGTCCTTTACAAGCTCTGTCTGCGGGAGCTGCTCGATACGTGCTGCGCTCTCGCCTGTAGCGTAGTAGATGTACTTCTGATCCTCGCGCATACCTGTTACGTACTCGTCAAGAGTTACCAGCTTCTGCCCGTTTGAGGATGTGAACAGGAGAAGATCCTGAAGCTTTTCCTTGTTCATGCCAAAGTCGCTGTAGATACCGTATTTGAGCTGCAAGCCGAAGGCTTTCCAGAACTCCTCATACTTCTCACGCTCGTTCTTGAGCATTTTTTTCAGCTCGTTGCTGATGGTCTTTTCTATGCTCTTTGCAATGGCTTTGAGCTGTCTGTCGTGCTGGAGCATCTCACGGGAGATATTCAGCGACAGATCCTCGCTGTCAACAAGTCCCTTTACGAAGCTGAAATAATCGGGGAGAAGGTCCGCACACTTGTCCATGATGAGAACGCCGTTTGAGTAGAGCTGCAGGCCCTTTTCGTACTCCTTTGAGTAATAGTCAAACGGAGCCTTCGACGGGATATACAGCAGGGCGTTGTATGCGGGCATTTCGTTGCTTATATGCGAATATTTCAGAGGAGCGTTGTAATCATAGAACTTCTCTGTGTAGAAGTGCTTGTAGTCCTCCTCCTTGAGCTCGTTCTTGTTCTTCTTCCAGAGAGGTGTCATGCTGTTGAGTGTCTCTACCTCGATGTAGTCCTCGTACTCAACAGGGAAATTCTTCTCCTTTTCCTCCTCGGTCTGCTCCTTTGGACGGCTGTGGGATACTTCCATTTTGATAGGGAAGCGGATATAGTCGGAATACTTGCTGATAAGTGACTTTATCCTGTACTGGTCGAGGAACTCGCCGTAGTTCTCGTCCTCGGTATCGTCAAGCATTTCGAGGATTATCTCGGTGCCTGTGTTCTTTTTGTCGGCTTCGGTGATAGTATAGCCGTCAACGCCCTCGGACTCCCACTGATAAGCCTTGTCGCTGCCGTAAGCCTTGGATATTACCGTGACCTTCTTTGCAACCATGAATGCTGAGTAGAAGCCTACGCCGAACTGTCCGATTATCTGGTTGTCTTCTTCGAGCTTGTTCTCGTTCTTGAACTTGAATGAACCGCTGTTTGCAATAGTACCGAGGTTGTTTTCGAGCTCTTCCTCGGTCATGCCGATACCGTTATCGGTGATCTTGAGGGTACGGCTGTCCTTATCGGCGGATATCCATATTGCGAAGTCGTCTTTATTAAGACCGACCTTGTCGTCGGTGAGAGATTTGAAATAAAGCTTATCTATAGCGTCGCTTGCATTGGAGATAAGCTCACGGAGAAAGATCTCCTTATGAGTATAGATCGAGTGGATCATCATATCAAGCAGTCTTTTGGACTCTGCTTTGAACTGTTTGGTTTCCATAAAAAACATCTCCATAGTGAAATTAGCACTCTATCTCTTAGAGTGCTAAAACAAGTATATAACTTTTACGGGGTCAAAGTCAAGGGAAAGAAGAAATGTTTACAATTTGTTCATATTTAGCTTTCCATAATTCGTCTTGACAAAACCCTGTACTTTGGTATATAATTATTTTTAGAGCTTAGAGCTCATATTATACAATTAAATTCTAAGATCTTAGTTCTGAGGTCTTAGTTCTTAATAAAAGGCGTAGCAGTCAGAGTAGCTTTTCTGCGGACTTTCAGAGAGTGTGCGGCAGGTGCGAGCACACAGTCGGGTCAAGTGAAGTGCGGCTGTCAGCTTCGGCAGTGAAGCGGTATGTGTGTAGCTGCCGGCGTTTCGTCCGCGTTAAGGATATGATGAGTTAAAACGGAGTGGAAACGTGCATCTGCGCCTCCGAGGTATTGCCTCGGGGGCGTTTGTTATTGTAAGGAGGCTCATATGAATATAATAAAGTATCCCTCGGACGAGGCAGTAAACGAAGCTGTAAAGAACGACAGCAGGTTCCTTGCGGCTGTAAGCCTTGACGGAAGCATGGCTTATGTGGGCGCGGCTGACGACGCGGGAGACCATATCGCTCTCCTTGAAAGCTTCGGCGAGGAGAGCCCCTCGGGCTTTTTCAGGCTCAGCTTCGACAGCCTTACTGCCGACTGGACATTCTCATGTCCGCGGAGCTATAATGGTATCACCGAGGAAAAGGAGCGCATGGGAGCTTACTACCGCGACGGACTGCGGATACTGCCAGAGTTCCTTGTGATGTTCGGCTATTTCTCTAAGCTGAAAATAAAGAACCCGCCCCCTGAGATATGGGAATTTTAATGCGTAATTATTGCATGAACGATAATTAATATGTATGGGCGCACAATGTGCGCCCATACAAAATAAAATATTTCGGAGGAATAAAAATGCAGTTATATAATTCACTGTCACATAAGAAAGAGGAATTCGTGCCCCATACCGAGGGGAAAGTAAATATGTACACCTGCGGTCCTACTGTGTACCACTTTGCTCACATAGGAAACCTCAGAAGCTACATCATGGAGGATATCCTCGAAAAGTACCTGCGCTTCACGGGCTATGACGTGAACCGCGTTATGAATATCACCGATGTGGGACATCTTACCAGCGACGGCGATACAGGCGACGACAAGATGCTCAAGGGGGCAAAGCGCGAGCACAAAACGGTCATGGAGATAGCTAAGTTCTATACGGACGCTTTCTTTGAGGACTGCAAAAAGCTCAATATCAGAAAGCCCGATACAGTTGTTCCCGCAACGACCTATATCGACGAGTTCATCCGCGTTATCAGCACCCTTATGGACAAGGGCTACGCTTATGAGGCGGGCGGCAACATCTACTTCGATACCTCAAAGCTCGAAAAGTACTATGTTTTTAACGATTTCAACGAGGAGGACCTTGCAGTAGGCGTCCGTGAGGGCGTTGAGGCTGACGAGAACAAGCGCAACAAGGCCGACTTCGTACTCTGGTTCACAAAGTCAAAATTCGACGATCAGGAGCTTAAATGGGACAGCCCGTGGGGCGTCGGCTACCCCGGATGGCATATCGAGTGCTCATGCATAAGCATGAAGAACAACGGCGAGTACCTTGACATACACTGCGGCGGTATCGACAACGCCTTCCCTCACCATACCAACGAGATAGCACAGTCCGAAGCTTACCTCGGACATAAGTGGTGCAATTACTGGTTTCATGTGCTCCACCTCAACACAAACAGCGGCAAGATGAGCAAAAGCAAGGGTGAGTTCCTGACGGTATCCCTCCTTGAAGAAAAGGGCTACAAGCCTGTGGTATACCGCTTCTTCTGCTTGCAGTCACATTACAGGAAGTCGCTGGTATTCTCATGGGAGAACCTCGACAATGCTGTAGTTGCTTACAATAAGCTTGTGGAGAAGATAGCTCCTCTCACAAAGGAGAAGGTTGGCGATATCGACAAGGCTGAATACGACCGCCTTATGGGCGCTTTCAATGACGCTCTCGGCAACGATATAAACACAGCTATGGGCATAACCGTTATTTATGACGTTCTGAAATCAAAGGCAAATGCGGCTACAAAGCTTGCCCTCATAAACGAGTTCGACAAGGTAATGGGACTTGACCTTATCGCAAATGCCAAGGAAGCAGCAAATCCTGTGGGGGACAGCGTCCTCGACGTCCCGAATGAAGTTATGGAGCTTGTTGAACAGCGCAAGGCTGCACGTAAGGATAAGAATTTCGCACTTGCAGACGAGCTCCGCGACAAGATAGCGGCTCTCGGCTATGAGGTCAAGGAAACGAGACAGGGCACGGAGATAAATAAAATTCAGTAAGCGGTGGGTAGGGGCGGCGTTCCGCCGCCCGAAATTAAAAATTTATTTTGTAGGGGGCGATGCCCACATCGCCCCGTTGGTTTTATTGTTATATCGCGGGCGGATAATATCCGCCCCTACAAGTCTCATATCATAAACAAACAGAACGGAGAATCCCGATGGCACGACTTTATCCCCTTTTCAGCTCCAGCAAGGGCAATTCACACTTTATCGGCAATGAAAAGGGCGGCATACTCATAGACTGCGGCGTCAGCTTCAAGCGGCTCTCGGACGCCCTTGAACTGAATAATATCCCGCTTAGCGCGGTGCAGGGAGTGTTCATTACCCATGAGCACTCCGATCACGTTGCAGGGCTTGCTATGCTCACAAAGAAAACGGGTATACCCGTCTACGGACAGAAGCGCACCCTGCAAAGGCTCTGCGACGACAAAAAAATAGCGGTAAACTCTCATGTCATAGACATAACGGGAAAGACCATAAGCTGCGGCGGCAGCGAGGTGAGCTGCTTCAATACGCCTCACGACGCCATACAGAGCTGCGGCTACCGCATACATACCTCGGACGATAAGTACTGCGCCGTATGCACCGACCTCGGACACGTTACTCCCGAGGTGGACGAAGCTCTTACAGGCTGCCGTATGGTGCTGATAGAGGCTAATTACGATGACTATATGCTCAGGACAGGTCCTTATCCGCTGTACCTGAAGGAGCGCATACTCTCTCAGAACGGACACCTTTCAAACGATGACTGCGCGGTACAGGCAGGGAAGCTCATAGAGCGGGGAACTACACATATACTCCTCGGGCATCTTAGTCAGGACAACAATCACCCGAGAATAGCGGACGAAACAGTTCAGCGCGGACTTGAACGCTTCGCAAGGGGCAAAGACTACCTCATGGGAGTTGCTCCCGTTGAAACACAGGGAGGAGCGGTGATCTTCTGATGAATATAAATCTTATAGTTATAGGCAAACTTAAAGAGGACTATCTCCGCAGCGCCTGCGGGGAATACATCAAGAGACTGGGGAGATACTGCACCTTTGAGCTCCATGAGCTGGACGAGTGCCGCCTTAGCGAGTCTCCCTCGGACAAGGAGATAGCGGCTGCGCTTAAAAAGGAAGCCGAGCAGATAAAGAAGTATGCAAAGGGCATGATAGTCCCCATGTGTATCGAGGGTAAGCAGCTTTCAAGCCCCGAGCTTTCGGAGAAGATAACGGGTGCAGGCGTCAGCGGACAGAGTACGGTCACTTTCATTATCGGCAGCTCGTTCGGACTCGATCCCGAGATAAAGGATATGGGAGCGATAAAGCTCTCCATGTCGAAAATGACTTTCCCTCACCAGCTGGCAAGGGTCATGCTCCTTGAGCAGATATACCGCGCTTTCCAGATAGCGGAGGGCGGGAAATACCATAAATAGTTGAAAGGGCAGCTCGGCTGCCTTTTTTAGTGGAGAGTTGAAAATGCCTGTTTTGGCTTTGTATCGGAGAACGGGCAGTATTCTACTTGACAGCATAAATGGCTTGTGATATAATTAAAAGATACTATGGAATTTTATGCGCTTTTGACGGTAAAGACCGTCTGTAAGCGCTTTAAGGAGAATTAAATGAGTACGATAAAAGAGCTGTACGCATACAGACAAATGATAATCAGCCTTGTGAAAAAGGACCTGCGCGGACGCTACAAGGGCTCGGTGCTGGGCTTCATGTGGACCTTCATCAATCCTCTTTTTCAGCTGATAGTCTACACTATAGTTTTCGAGCATATACTTGATGCCACTGTGGATAAGTATTACCTTTACCTGTTTGTTGCGCTGATACCGTGGATATTCTTCTCCTCTGCCATAACAACGGGAGCAGCTTCCGTTCTGGCACAGAAGGAACTTGTTAAGAAGATATACTTCCCGAGAATGGTAATACCCATATCCTATGTGACCAGCTGCTTTGTGAATATGCTGCTGAGCTTCATAGTGGTATTTGCGGTCATAATCGTAACGGGAACAGGCTTCAACTTCCTTGCACTGCTTACGCTTCCTGTAATTATGATAGTGGAATATATCTTTGCGCTGGGAATGTCCCTGCTGACCTCGGCTGTCACCGTTTATTTCAGGGACCTCGAGCATATCCTCAGTATTGTGGCTATGGCGTGGATGTACATGACTCCTATCGTGTATACAGTGCCTCCGCAGTATGAAAAGTATTTCAGGCTCAACCCCATGACACATATAATCGAATGCTACAGGACAGTGCTCTACAATAAGCAGGTACCCGACCTATCCACTCTTCTGCTGGCGGCAGGACTGGGAGTATTCTTCCTTATATTCGGCGCAATGGTATTCAACAAGCTTCAAAGGCATTTTGCGGAGGAACTCTGATGGCAGGAAATGAAATTGCAATAGAAGTAAAAGACGTGACCAAGAGCTTCAAGGTATACCTTGACAAGGGTTCACAGCTCAAGGAAAGGCTCCTTTCCTTCAAAAGAAACAGATATGAGGAGCGCAGGGTGCTCAGGGGCATCAGCTTTAAGGTGAATAAGGGCGAGGCTATCGGTCTTATAGGCAGGAACGGCTGCGGAAAGAGCACAACTCTAAAGCTCCTCACGAGGATAATGTATCCCGATTCGGGAACGATTAAGCTGAACGGAAGAGTTTCCAGCCTTATCGAGCTCGGTGCGGGCTTCCACCCCGATATGAGCGGCAGGGAGAACATCTACACCAATGCTTCCATATTCGGACTTACAAAAAAGGAAATAGACGCGAGACTTAACGATATAATCGAGTTCTCCGAGCTGGAGCGGTACATTGATAATCCTGTCCGCACCTATTCCTCGGGTATGTATATGCGTCTGGCTTTCTCCGTAGCCATAAACGTGGACGCGGATATACTCCTCATTGACGAGATACTTGCAGTGGGCGACGCAAACTTTCAGGCGAAATGCTTCGCAAAGCTCAAGGAGATAAAAAAACAGGGAACTACCATAGTCATCGTTTCCCACGCTCTCAGTCAGATAGAGCAGATATGCGACCGCTCCATATGGATATATGACGGTCTTATCCGCTCAGAGGGCGCCCCTAAGGACGTTGACCTTGAATATCTTGACTTTATGAGCCTTGAAATGCAGAAGACCATGAATACTGGCAATTCAATGGGCGAGTGCGAGACGGAACGACACGGCAACGGCAATGCTCGTATCGAAAAGGTCTCATCATTCAGCTCTGAGGGCGAGGAACAGACAGTTTTCCGCACAGGAGAGAGCATAGTTTTCAAAATCGACTACAGCGTCAGGGAAAAGGTGGAGGACGCGGTATTCGGTCTCGGAGTGTTCAACAGCAATGGCGTATCCTGCTACGGCACCAACACGAGGATAGACCGCTTCGGCATATATGATATCTCAAAGGACGGTACGACGGAGATAGTTCTGGAGAACGTGCCGCTGCTGCCCGATGTCTATACCCTTGATTTCACCATAGAGTGCGGCGACGGCATACCCGTCGATTACTGCCGTCATATATACAAGATAGAGATTCTGTCGAGTGTGGGCGACGTCGGAGTGGCAAGGATAAAACACAGCTTTCTGCTTGACGATAATGTGGATAATAAAGCAAAAGCGACCGAAAGGATAAAATGAATGGACAATAGCATCAATATAGAACAGATAATGGCTGATATCAAGAAGGAGATAAGGGAAAAGGGCCTTACACCGGATATGCTCAGTTTTGAGGACATCCCCTACAAAAAGACAGCTCAGGGCGGCTCGCCTGCGGAGGCTCTCGACTATGTGACCGCTCATTACTATGTGCAGCCAAATAAGGAGTTCAAGGGCAATCGCGTAAAGACATTCTTCAAAAGGGCTGTACGCAGGATCATGAGGTTCTATGTGGAACCCATAGTCATGGAGCAGAATGACTTCAACGCAAATACTGCCACGATAATAAAGGCGATATCCGAGGACAAGTCAAAGGATATGTGCAGCAGAGTGGATACCCTCGAAATAGTGAACAAGGAGCTCATGAAGCGCCTTGACAGGCTGGAGCGTGAAAACCAAGAGCTCCGCAGCATTATCGCAAAGGGGCAGTCGTAATGCGCGTAGTACAGCTCCTTCCCACTCTCTCCTTCGGCGACGCCATAGGCAATGATACCATCGCCCTCAGGGACGTTATAAAGGAGATGGGCTATGCCACGGAAATATACGCCGAGAATATCGACAAAAGGCTCCCCGAGGACATAGCAAGGAAAACGGATAAGCTCCGCGACCTGAAAAAAGACGATGTTCTCATATATCACAAGTCCACGGGCACAGACCTCACTTTTAAGATAGAAGGGTACAAGTGCCGCAGGATAATGGTATACCACAATATAACGCCTTCCGAGTTTTTCCGCTCCTACAGCATACCCGCAACACAGCTCACAGAGCTGGGCTACAAGGGCGTAGACTTTCTGCGGGATAAGGTGGACTACGTTATGGCGGACTCGTCATTCAATAAGAATGAGCTTCTTAAGAGAGGATATACCTGTCCCATAGATGTCCGCCCCATACTCATAAAGTTTGAGGACTACAGGCAGACGCCCGACGAAGCTGCGGTAAAAAAATACCGCGACGGCAAAAAAAACCTTGTCTTTGTGGGACGTATAGCTCCGAACAAGAAGCAGGAAAATATCATAAGAGCATTTTACTGCTACAAGAAGCTCAACCCCGAGTCAAGGCTCATACTTGTGGGTTCTTCAAGGGGCATGGAGAACTATCACGAGCGCCTTGTGAAGTACGCAAAGGCTCTCGGCATAGGGGACGACGTAATCTTCCCGGGACATATAAAATTCAGCGAGATACTGGCTTATTATCATGTTGCGGACGCATTTGTCTGCATGAGCGAGCATGAGGGGTTCTGCGTACCTCTTGTGGAAGCCATGTTTTTCGATATACCAATAATAGCATACGATACCAGTGCTATATCCGACACCCTCGGCGGCAGCGGAGTGCTCCTTGACGATAACTCCCCCGAATTTGCGGCGGCGGTAATTGACAGGGTGCTCACAGACGAAAAGCTCCGCGAAAGCATTATCGCAGGACAGCGCAGACGCCTTGAGGACTTTTCCTACGAGCGCGTGAGAGCTGTGTTTGAAAAGGAGCTCAGAGGCTTCATAGAGGGCAGAAAAGACAGCATATAAAGGATCAGGAAATGAAAAAGATAGGATTTGTTATCCCATGGTACAGTGAAAAGATACCCGGCGGAGCGGAAATGGAGCTCCGCGGGCTTACGACTCATCTTCACGAAGCAGGGATAGAGATAGAGATGCTCAGCACTTGTGTAAAGGAGTTCTCCGCAGACTGGAACGAGAACTATTTCAGCGAGGGCACGGACACTGTACACGGCTTCACCATAAGGCGCTTCAAGGTGAGAAAGCGCAATACAAAGGCTTTTGACGCGGTAAACGCAAAGCTTATGAAAAATCTGCCCGTTTCTCCCGACGAGCAGCGCATATACACTGAGGAAATGGTGAACAGCCCCGACCTGTGCGAGTATATAAGGACCCACAGCGATGAGTACAGCCTTTTTGTGTTCATACCCTATATGTTCGGAACTACCTTTCACGGCTTGCAGGTATGCCCCGAAAAATCGGTGCTCATACCATGCTTTCACGACGAGCCCTATGTGTATATGGACATATTCAAGCCCGTTTTCGAGAACATAGGCGGCATCATCTACCATGCACAGCCCGAGTACGAGCTCGCTAACCGCGTTTTTGACATGAGCCGCGTAAAGCAGGGCTGTCTCGGGGAGGGAGTATACACCGAGCTCACAAGCAATGCCGCTGATTTCAGGAGCAAATTCGGCATAGACAGTCCCTTTGTGATATACGCGGGACGAAAGGACGAGGGAAAGAACGTCCACACCCTTGTGAAGTATTTCTCGGAATACGTAAAGCGCCGTGACAGCGATCTTAAGCTCATACTCATCGGCGGCGGCAATATAGAACTCCCTGCCGACCTTGTAAGGCAGAAGAGGATAATCGACCTCGGCTTCATAGACCTGCAGGACAAGTACAACGCTCAGGCGGCGGCGGAATTCCTCTGCCAGCCCTCAAGGAACGAGAGCTTTTCCCTTGTTATCATGGAAAGCTGGCTCTGCGGCAGACCTGTCCTTGTAAACAGCGGCTGCGCTGTAACGAAGAATTTCGCTTCCGAGTCAAACGGCGGCTTGTACTTTGAAGACTATTTCGAGTTTGAGGGCTGTACGGACTGGTTCCTGAACAATAAGGAAAAAGCAGCACAGATGGGCGATAACGGCAGGAACTATGTCCGCAGCAATTTTGCATGGGATGTTATAGTCGATAAATATATGAAGTTTTTCAGAGAAGTAAGCGGTGATAAGGAATAATGAAAAGGATAGCTCTTGTCAATCAGAGGTACGGACTTGAGGTGAACGGCGGCTCGGAGTACTACACGCGGCTCATCGCGGAAAGGCTCACGGACAGCTATGAGGTCGATGTGATAACCACAAAGGCTCTTGAATATACAACATGGGAAGACTACTACGAAAAAGACGAGGAAATGATAAACGGAGTAAGAGTGCTCCGTTTTCCTGTTGCAAAGAAACGCGCAAAGCACTTCGGCAGGTATAATAAAAAGTATCTCCGCGCGAAAAAATATAATACAGAAACGGAAAAGGTATGGTTCGAGAAGCAGGGGCCCTACTGTCCCGCGGCTGTAGACTATATCCGCGAAAACAAGGACCGATACGACGTATTTATCTTCGTTACCTACCTTTATTACCTTACGGTGACGGGACTTCCCGAGGTGGCTGACAAGGCGGTGCTGATACCTACAGCTCACGAAGAACCCTATATCCATTTCAAGACCTTTGAGAAGCTTTTCACGCTCCCGAGAGCTTATATCTTTCTTACCGACGAGGAAAAAGCATTGGTGCAGGGACTTTTTCGCTGTGAGGACATTCCCTGCCGAGTAATGGGTACGGGAGTTGAGATACCCTGCAAGCCCGATGCGGCGGCTTTCAGAAAGAAGTTCGGCATTGACGGAGACTATGTGATATATGTGGGACGTATCGACGAGGGAAAGAACTGCCCTGCCATGTTCAGATACTTCCTTGAATACAAGAAGCGCCGCCCCGAAAGCGGCCTTAAGCTGGTCCTCATGGGAAAGCAGGTCTGCGATATCCCCAAGGACAAGGATATAATAAGCCTCGGCTTTGTCAGCGAGGAGGACAAATTCAGCGGCATTTCAGGTGCGAAATGCCTGTGGCTGCCCTCAAATTTCGAGAGCCTTTCCATATCCGTCCTCGAAGCTATGACACTTTCCGTACCCGTTATTGTCAACGGCGTGTGCGAGGTGCTGAAGGGCCACTGCATAAAGAGCAACGGCGGACTGTACTACACGCGCTATTTCGAGTTTGAAGGCATACTGGACTATATCTTCTCCCACGAAAGGGAGTACGGGATAATGTGCAGCAACGCAAAGGAGTACATCGAAAAGAACTACCGCTGGGACGTTATCATGAACGGCTTTAAGGAGGTCATCGACAGCATATGAGTCAGGAAAAGAAGAAGCGCAGACTGCCTGCCTTTGAGCCGCAGTACATTGTTACGCTGATACTGGCGGCAGTTGTTGCATTCCTCAACTGCGGCATTATCAAGGAGTGCTACAGCCCTTTCGTTTTCAACGACGAAATGGGCTACTGGATGCACGCGGCGGAGTTCGCAGGTCTTGACTGGAGCGGCGTGTCGGAAACCGTTGGGTGGTATTCCTATGGCTACAGCCTGCTGCTCGCACCGCTTATAAGGATATTTTCGGATGCGGTAACGCTTTACCGTGCGGCGCTGGTGCTCAACGTAGTCATGGTCGTCGCCTGCTATTTCATGTTCGTTTACATAATCAGGAAGCTTTTCCCGAAGCTTGAGGTGCTGCCTGCAAGCGCGGCTGCGGCGGCAGGTATACTCTATACCTCCTATCAGTTCAACTCGGGCATTGCTTGGTCGGAGACCGCTCTTCTCATGGCTGTCACCATAGTCGTACTGCTCATGGCAAGGGCGCTTGAAAAGCCGACCTGCCTTAATATGGGCTGCCTCGGACTGTTCACCGCTTATATGTACATGGTCCATAACAGGACCGTCGGCATAGTCGCTTCCGTGGTATTTGTTATACTGATTGCTGTTGTCTGCAAAAAGCTCACGCTAAAAAACTTCGGTTTATTTGCAGCTGTACTTGCAGCCGGCTTCATTGCTGACAGGCTCATAAAAGCGCATCTGGAAAAGGTTTTCTGGAGCAACGGTGCGGAAGGCAACGACGCTGACAGTGTGCTGGGAAAGCTCAAAGGAGCACTTACCTCGGGTGAGGAGCTGCGAAAGCTCATAGGAGTAATGTCGGGACAGCTCTTTGCAATCACGGCAAGTACTTTCTGCCTTGTTCTGTTCGCCCTTGTCATTATGGCAAGAAGGGGCGCTGTTGGACTTTATAAAGCAAAAAAAGCCGTAAAGGGCGGAAAAAAGCTTTCGGAAGCTGCTGACAGCAGATATCTGGTGTTCCTGTTTATTTTCTGCGCCTTTGTTTCAACTTACCTCATAAGCAGCATATTCATGCTCGGCTTCGAGCGCATAGACCATATCATCTATACGCGGTATTTCGATATCCTGTCGGGAATACTCATAATGATCGGCATATGCTTCCTTTTTGAGGCGGAAAAGAGCGATATTATCGCGGCAATGTTCGTACCGCTCATAATGAGGGTATGTGTCGGCAAAGCAAACTACATGATGACCATACTCAGCGACCCTACCTTCAATAAGGTATGTGCTCCGCCGCTTTGTCAGCTTTTCGAGAACAACGGCATAAACTTCCATGCGTACTTCAACTATGCGGTGTCATGGTTCTTTGCGTTTATGATCGTATCATGCCTTTTCAAGTGGAAAAAGCTGAGCATATACTTCTGCTCGGCAGTATGTGCGGTGATTTTCAGCATGAATACTCCGAGTGCAAGGGAAGCTATATACGTATTCCAGCGTAATTATGAGGGGGACAGGGCCCTCTGTGACAGAGTCAGGGAGCTGCCCGAAAAAACAATATATGTTACGTCGGACGCAGGCAATTTCATAGCATTTTTGCAGTATGAAATGAAGGACGTCCGTGTGGAGCTTGCGGACACGGCTGAGGATATCGACGGCGAGGGATATCTGTTTGCACGGAGCGAGGATGCGGAAAGATTTGAAGGCTGTCAGAAAGTGGATAATTCGGACAGGCTTGATGTTTATCTGATAAAACAGAAAAATAGCCGTTAGTTATTGTAATAAAAACAATCAGGGGGGAGTGAGAAAAGGGATGTTATTGCCGGCGTTTTGCTTTGCGGGAGTTTTATTTGCTCTCTTTGGTTCTGTTATATGGCTGAGAGGAAAGAATGTTATCGAAGCTGCTGTTATCGGCATAGTATTTTGGTTTTTTACGCATATTTTTGCGAGTATGGTACTTTTTGCCGTTGACGAGTATAATATTATCCGTGCTGCATTCGGAGCAATGGTCATCAGCGCGTCAGCAATGGCTGCCGCACTGTATGTACAAAGGAGAGCAGTATCACGGGAAAAGAAGCTTTTTGGCGTCAGCTTTTCCTTGAACGAGATGCTGATCCCGATAATAATAAGCATCCTTGCACTCCCTTTTGTCCTGCAAAAAAACGAATTCTTCGGTATGGGACAGGATCAGGGCGTCTACCAGATACAGGCTGTTTATTTTATAAACGGAGACACCAAAAGACAGAAGGATATGTCGGAGTATTATGAGCTGGAGACCGATCACGAGCGTGATTTCTATGAAGAAGCTATGCGTTCGGTAAATATCGGTTATGATATCCCGCCTGAAGACTATCCCGAAACGTCTTATGATAAGAATGTCGGGAAGGTTTCGGGAATATTTCACGGTATACCTGCATACACGGCTTTACTTGCATTGTGCGGAAAGCTTTTCGGTCTTTCACATATGCAGGATTTTGAGACCGTATTATTCATATGCCTTATCTTTCTTGTTTACTTCATATGCGGGCATCTTAAACTGAAAAAGTCAGCTTCGGTGTGTGCTTGTGCTGTTACGGCATTTTCGCCCATAGTTATATGGTCGGCAAAGTCTGCGCTCACAGAAATGATGCTTGCCATGATACCTGCGGTGTTCCTTTATTTTATTACCGATGATGATGCGCCTGCAAACAAGGGGTTATCGGTTATACCTGTATTTGTGTTTGGCTGCTTCCATGTTTCGTTCTATACTGTGCTGCCGATGTTCATACTGATATACGGAGGGATGTATGTATTTACGCGGGAAAAGCGATATGCGGTATTTATGCCTGTTATAACAGCTTTTTATGCTGTGAGCTTCCTGATTATGAGGCATATACAGCCCGTTTATGTATTGAAGAACTATGATCCTCTATATGTCGGCGGTATCAGTATCTATAATGTCAGCACACTGGTGCTTGCGGTCTCGGCTGCGGCATTGATCGCTGTGACGGGTTTTGCTGTGTTCATAGGCAAACGAACGAAAGGTGATTTCAGCAAAGAAGTTTTTTTGAGAAAGATCTCGGATTCGGGCAAATTCCTGCTTTTGCTCAGGATAATGCTGATGATCCCCTGTATATCCATAGTTGGTGTATTCATTATAAATACCGATTTTAAGCAGGCAGCCTATTCATCACTGTTCGGATTTGTAATAAACGCAGGAACTGCATTTTTTATACTTGGTTTTCTTGTTTCCGTAAAGAATGTGAAGTATTTTGCGGAAAGCACTTCCCGTCTGGTGTTATTCATAATGTTTTTTTACTGTGTGCTGATCTACTCGGCATTTTTACGCAGGGATATGCCGTATTATTACTACTATGCAAGGTATATCACGCCGTATGTATCTGTAGCAGTGATCTATGCTGCGGCGGCGCTCGATAAACACGGCATCAGGCTTACTGTGCCGGCAGCTGCGGTCAGCCTTCTGTGTGTGGCGGGCTTTGATAAGAACCTCATGCTGAATAAGGATGATACCCTTGTCGAATGGAGCATTATCGAGGACCTTGCAGATAACATAAGTGAGAAGGACTGCGTGGTAATATCCGATGATTATTCAAAGAGACTGTGGCTGGTACTCAGAAATATGACAGGTGCCGGATTATATCCCATGGATAATGATGACAGCGGTCAGCTTGACAGGCTCGCGGCACGTTATGGGTGTGTTGACGTACTGACAAGGGAAAAACTGAATGACGGATTTTCACCTGTCTATATGAACAAAAATCATATAAGCAATGATGAATTCACAGATATGGGGAAGCTCCTGCCGTTACCAAAGAGCTTTTTTAAAGAGACCGAAGATGTGAGACTTTATTCCTATGATAAAAACCGGTATCTTTATACAGCGGTAAAGGATCATGGGAAAATGGACGGTGTAACAGAGACGGTCGGTGATCTCTGCTGGACAAACGAAGAAACTGCCGGTATAAGGTGCAGTCTGCCGGCAGATGATTATGAGCTCACTGTTGAATTAGGCTGTGAGATACCTTTGGACAGGATAAAAAGCGGAAAGAACGAGATAAAGGTGTTGCTTAACGGTAATGAGATCGGAAAAAGTACCATAACTCCCGAAAACAACGGCAAAGCACTGCATTTCAGCGTAAACAGCCATTTCATGAATGACGGAGAAAATGAGCTGTGCATCAGCGGCAGCTTATGGCAGGCAGGGCTCATGGATATATCCGATACATCAAAGCTGCCTCTTCATTTTGACGGATACGGAAGATTCTACCTTAATCCCATATATTCCGAAAAGATCGGCATACCTATAAGAAGTGTCCGTTTTACTCCTGTTTCACGATGAAAGGAAGAATAATATGAAGCTTATCATACAGATACCCTGCTATAACGAGGAGGAGACGCTCGAACTTGCGTATAACGACCTTCCGAGGCATATAGACGGTGTCGATACCATAGAATATCTCATAATAAACGACGGAAGCAAAGACGGGACAGTCAAGCGTGCAAGAGAGCTCGGATTTCATCATATCGTCTCCTTCAAGCAGAACAAGGGACTTGCAAAGGGCTTTATGGCAGGAATAGACGCCTGTCTGCACCTCGGAGCTGATATCATTGTCAATACCGACGCGGACAATCAGTACTGCGGCGCGGATATCGAGAAGATAGTCCGTCCTATACTCGAAGAAAAGGCGGATATCGTCATAGGCGAGCGCCCTATTGATGAAACAGAGCATTTTTCATGGAAAAAGAAGAAGTTCCAGCACCTCGGAAGCTGGGTGGTACGAGTTGCTTCGGGAACGGATATACCCGATGCGCCCAGCGGCTTCAGAGCCTATTCGCGGGATGCGGCGCTGAGACTGAATGTGGTGAACGAGTATACATACACTCTTGAGACTATAATACAGGCAGGAAACAATAAAACTGCCATGATGTCTGTTCCCATAAGGACTAATCCCGAAACAAGACCCTCGCGTTTGTTTTCAAGTATGTGGCGCTATATGAAGCGCTCCTCCGCTGTGATAACCCGCTCTTTCGTGATGTACAAGCCGCTTAAATTCTTCACGGCTATCGGCTTTGTACTTCTTCTGCTGGGAGCTGTTCTCGGTATAAGGTTCCTTATACTCATGGCTATGGGCGACGGAAACGGACATATACAGTCCCTTATCCTTACGGCTATACTGGCGATGATGGGATTTCAGACCATTACCATAGGGCTTCTCGGCGACACTATCTCGGCTAACAGAAAGCTCCTTGAGGATGTGCAGTACAGAGTGAGAAAAATGGAATGCGGCAAGAGCGATGAGGAAAAAAAGCATGAAGAAAATTAAGCTCCTTTACGTCACAAGGAAGTATCCTCCCGCTGTGGGAGGAATGGAGAATTTCAGCTATAACCTCTACAGCGGCTTTGACGCGGAAAAGGTCGAAAAGGATATAATCGCCCTTGGAAAGCCGCAGAAAAACCTTGTATGGTTCCTGCCGTATGCCTTGATAAAAACACTGATAAAGGCGCGGAAATACGATATCGTTTTTATCGGGGACGCACTCCTCAGCAGTATCGGCTTTTTCACAAAGCTCCTTTACCCGAAGAAAAAGACAGTCGTTAACGTATTCGGACTCGATATAACATTCAGGAACAGGCTCTATCAGCTGTATCTGAAGCTCTTTTACAACAGGTTCGACAAGTATATCGCTATCAGCAGCGAGACCGAAAAGGCTTTCAAAAAAAGGGGCGGCAAGCGTTCCTGCGTTATAAGCTGCGGAGTCGATACCGAACAGTTCAGCGGTGAATGTGCGGACTATGAGGAAATATGCCGCAGAAACGGCATAGGCAAGGACGATATCGTTCTTGTGACGGTGGGCAGACTTGTAAAGCGCAAGGGCGCTGAATGGTTCGTCAGCAATGTAATGCCGCTGCTCAGGGACGAAAAGGTGAAATATCTCATCATCGGAGACGGCGAGGAACGCGGGAATATTGCGGAGAGCATAAAGGAACACGGTCTCGGCGATAAAGTGAAAATGCTTGGAAGAGTTGACAATGCCGAGCTTAATGCGGTATATACCCACGCAGATGCATTCATAATGCCGAATATCCATGTAGACGGCGATATGGAGGGCTTCGGGCTGGTTGCGGTCGAGGCGGGACTTGCGGGACTTGCAGTGTTTGCCTCGGGCATTGAGGGTATACGTGACGCAGTCATTGACGGAAAAAACGGCTGGGCAATGGAAAGCGGAAATGCGGCGCAGTACGCAGAGCGCATAAAGGATCTCTGCGCGAACCGTGAGGACTACCGCAGAAAGGCGGCTGAGTACAGCATATACACACGGGAAAACTACTCTTGGAGCTCGGTATGCGAAAAATACGTGTGCCTTTTTGAGAAAATGCTTGGGAAAGATAAAAAATGAAGCCTAAAAAAGTAATAAAGATCATCGGCAATATCATAATGGCAGCCGCCCTTGCCTTTGTGATAAAGAAGCTTCTGGACATGGATATAAAGCTTTCCGACCTGAGGGACGGCAGAGTTATGCTGTCAATGGGGATATGCTTTGTGATCCAGACGGTAATAATAATATTTTCATGTTACCCGTGGCTCGTATTCACGAGAGTACTTTCGGGCAGGAGCATACCCTTTTCGGCGGCAATGCCCGTATATACGCGGTCCAATCTGTATAAGTACCTCCCCGGAAATGTATTCCAGTACGTGGGACGGAACAAGCTTGCGGCTGATATGGACATAAGCCATGTGGATGTTGCCTGCGCCACGGTCATGGATATATTCTTCTGTGTGCTGTGGACTGCCGTTATATCAGCTTTGCTTCTCGGTGGAAGGATAGCTGAGCTTTTTCACAGGTACGGCAGGGGACTTATCATAGCGGCAATAGTCGGCGCGGCTGTTATCGCTGCGGCGGCAGTCCTGTGCAGACTGAAGTTCCGCGAGAGGTTCATAAGCTGCATCTCCCGCTATTCAAAAGCCTTTGAAAAGGAGAAGCGTCCCATGCTTCTCAGGGGAGCTTTCTATTATTTCTTGCAGAACGCAGTATCGGCGGCGATGTACTTCGTCTGCCTTACGCTTATAATACCGCAGGCAGGGGCAAAGGAACCTGTCGTGCTCACGGGAGCTTTCATGTTTGCGTGGATAATCGGCTTTGTTACTCCGGGAGCTCCGGGGGGTATCGGTATACGCGAGGGCGTAATGATATTCGTATGCGGCGGGAGCTGTTCCGACAGGATAGTACTGTTTGTGCTGGTGATGCGGTTAGCTTCGGTATTTGCGGATATTGCGGCATTTATCATTGGCAGGATATACGCCAAAGCTAAGCCGACAGCCGTTAGCCTGTAGGGAACGCCGTCCTCGGCGCTCCACAGTGAGTAGTAAGCAGTGAGTAGATAGTAGTAGGGGCGGCGTTCAGCCGCCCGTGAAATATACCCGAAAGCAAAAAAGCAGCCCAGTGGGCTGCTTTTCTCTTCGAGCGGATATTTTTAACAATTTGCGGGACGTCGAAGACGCCGTCCCTTACAAAATAATTCCTAATTCCTAATTCCGAATTAAGCATTATAAACTTTTGAGGCTATATCCACGGTCTGCTTTGCGTCCTTGGCGTAGAAATCAGCGTGTATCTGCTCCGCATAGGAAGCAGTAAGAACAGCTCCGCCCACCACGGTCCTGCACTCGGGGTACTTCTCGTTGAGCTGCTTTATAGTCTCTGCCATAGCGCCGAGAGTAGTGGTCATGAGGGCGGAAAGTCCCACAAGGCTGACCTTGTTCTCTATAGCCGCATTTACGATAGTTTCGGGCGGTACGTCCTTGCCGAGGTCTATGACCGTGAAGCCGTAGCTGTCAAGGAGCACCTTTACGATATTCTTGCCGATATCGTGTATATCTCCGTGTACCGTGGCAAGCACTACCTTGCCCTTGGATACGCTCTCGCTGTTTGCTGCGGAGAGCTTGGTCTTTATGACCTCAAAGCAAGCCTGAGCGGCTTCTGCGGTGAGTATGAGCTGCGGCAGGAATATCTTTCCCTTTTCAAATTTAGCTCCTGCGTTGTCAAGTGCGGGGATAAGGTAGCTGTTGATTATCTCCATGGGATCCACAGTGTTCATGAGCTCCTCGGCAGCTTTCACGGCTTGGTTTTTCAGGCCGTTCTCCACCGAGTACATTATATCGGGAGCTCCCTTGTCCTGTGCGGGGGCAGGAGCCTTAGGCGCATTGTCGTCCTGTGCGTATATACTAATGAAATCCGCGGAATTGCGGTCTATTCCCGCAAGCAGGCGGTAAGCTCTTACAGCTCCGATTATGCCCTCGATATTGGGATTGATGATAGGGAGAGTAAGACCGCTGTGGAGCGCCATTGTAAGGAATGTACGTGTTATGAGCTCGCGGTTGGGCAGTCCGAAGGAGATATTCGATACACCGAGAACGGTGTTGAGTCCCAGCTCGGTCTTTACCCTGTGGAGAGCGTTGAGAGTTTCCATAACTCCGTCCTGTTCTGCTGAAGCCGTAAGGGTAAGGCAGTCTATGAATACGTCCTCTTTGGGTATGCCGTACTCCATAGCGCGGCGGAGTATCTTTTCCGCGATGGCAAAGCGTCCGTCGGCAGTTTTGGGTATGCCGCCCTTGTCGAGAGCAAGTCCCACCACGGAAGCTCCGTACTTTTTAACAAGGGGGAGTATGGCTTCGAGGGAGTCGTCCTCGCCGTTTACGGAGTTTACTATGGGCTTGCCGTTGTATACGCGGAGACCTGCCTCCAAAACCTCGGGAATAGTGGAATCAAGCTGCAAGGGCGTATCACAGACGCTCTGTATTGCCTTTACCGCCGTCACCATCATTTCCTTTTCGTCGATACCCGGGAGACCTACGTTTACGTCCAGTATCTCCGCACCTGCGTAAATCTGCTCAACTGCCTGACCGAGGATATAGTCCACATCATGAGCAAGGAGAGCTTCCTTGAAGCGCTTTTTGCCCGTAGGATTGATACGTTCACCGATAACACGGGGCTGATTTATGGTCACGCAGTTCACGGCTGAACAGGCGATGCTTGCGCGGACTATCTTTCTCGTCTGCCTTTCCGTGCCCGAAAGAGCTTCTATCATAGCGGAAATATGCTCGGGAGTAGTTCCGCAGCAGCCGCCGAATACGGTAACGCCTGCGTTTGCAAGCTTTACCGCGCTTTCTGCGAAGTCCTGAGGGTCTACGTTGTACTCGTTGGTAACAGGGTCGGGAAGTCCTGCATTGGGCTTTGCAATGACGGGAAGCGTCGTAAGAGCGCATATCCTGTCGAGAACGGGGAAGAGCTCCTCGGGACCGAGGGAGCAGTTGACTCCTATGGCGTCAGCGCCGAGACCTTCCAGCACAGCTACCATACATTCGGGAGATACGCCCGTGAAGGTACGCATATTCTCCTCAAAGGTCATAGTCACGAGAACAGGCTTGTCGGAGTTCTCCTTTGCGGCGAGAACAGCGGCTTTTACCTCGTAAAGATCGGTCATTGTCTCGATAACTATAAGGTCCGCGTCCTTTCCTGCCAGAACGAGCTCCCGATAAACGTCATAAGCGTCCTCGAATTTAAGAGTTCCCGCAGGTTCGAGGAGCTGTCCTATAGGGCCGAGATCGAGAGCCACAAGAGCCTTTCCTGCCGCAGCTTTTCGGGCGTTGGCAACGCCTGCTGAGACCACTTCCTCCACTGTATGGCCGCTTTTCGCCAGCTTGAAGCGGTTAGCGCCGAAGGTATTGGCATAGATTATATCCGCACCGCTTTCAACGTAAAGGCGGTGTATCTTCATTATAGCCTCGGGATCGGTTATGTTCAGCAGCTCGGGAACGTGCTCCGTCTTTATGCCGTGAGCCTGAAGCATGGTGCCCATGCCGCCGTCGAGGAACACGAAGCTGTTGTTTTCAAGCAGGGAATAGAAGTTTTGGGACATATTTATCTCCTTTGTTCCTTATTGTGATCTGAATGTGCCGATACATCTGAAATTGCTGAGGTTTTCCTCAAGATCGCGGAGAACGGCTTTAACGCTTGGGTCTGAGAGCTTTCCGCTGAAATCGAGGAAGAACATTACGTCGAAGCTTCCGTCGCGTATGGGACGGTTCTCGATCCTGAGAAGGTTCATGCCGTTTACAAAGAATTTTGTCAGCAGACGGTAAAGACTACCTTCCTTATGGGGGATAGTGAGCATTACGGAGACTGCGTCAGACTCCTCCGCTACCTGTAAGTCTTTGGAAATTATTATGAACTGAGTGCGGTTTATGGTGCAGTCCGCGATATCTCTTGCAAGAATTTCAAGTCCAAGCTTTTCGGCGCATGATGTGGAGCATATAGCTGCAATGGGCTCGCTGCTGCCGAGCACCTTTTCCGCAGCTGTGGCGGTGTTGCTGTACTCGTGCTTTTTCAGCCTTGTTCTGCTGAGGAACACCTCGCACTGTGAGAGCGCCTGCCTGTGAGAGTAAACGCAGGTGATGTCCTCTAT
The DNA here is from genome assembly GCF_946415235.1 of uncultured Ruminococcus sp. Classification (GTDB taxonomy): domain Bacteria; phylum Bacillota; class Clostridia; order Oscillospirales; family Ruminococcaceae; genus Ruminococcus. The sequence continues at coordinate 44,412 of NZ_CAMKRR010000008.1, forward strand.
TTTAGTGCCTTTTTTTGCTGCGAGGCAGTGATCTATCTCAAGAGTTACCATTTTCACGATATAGAAAGGGTATTTTGCCATGAGGTCGTAGGTGCTGTCCACAGAGCCTGCGGTGGAATTCTGAACGGGAAGAACGCCGTAGTCCACTTCCCCTGCCTGTACAGCCTTGAAAACGTCCTCAAACGAGGGATAAAATGTGAAATCCCTCTTGCCGAACACCTTTATGGCGGCAGCTTCGGAATTTGCGCCCGATGTGCCCTGACAGCCTATCTTCTTCGCGCCCTCAAAATCGGGAGCGGTATAGCTGTAATCGTGAGAATCGGTAAGTATGGTGCGGTTCTGTAATATCTTGCTTATGTCCATTATGTTGGTGAAAAGGGCGGTAGTGCCGTTTTCAAGCTTTTCGTTTGCCGTCAGCTTTTTGATACGGTCGATGATCTCCTGTTCACGTCCGCCCTGAAAGACGGGCATTTTATGCTCCTTTTTGTAGTCTGCTACCTCTCCGCAAAGCTCCATACGCTTCATAAAAAGGGAGAGGATCTCGCTGTCGATCTCATCTATACCGTCGCGAAGCTGTTTAAGATCCATAAAAAATACCTCCGATATTAGCCGTTGGCTTTCAGACCTTAGCCGTCAGCTCTCAAAGGCTGAAAGCTGACAGATAAAGGATGATGCCAAAGGCTCATTGATATACATCACATATTATAGCATTTTTTTTTGTAGAAATCAATAAAAAAGGGATAAATATATTGCAAAGGGTACTTGTTTTATGTTATAATAATACAGTATATAGTGAGTAACTATATTCACATGAAGATAAAATCAAAAAACAGGTAAAAAACATTGAAAAAAGTCAGAATACTGGGCATTGACCCGGGCTATGCCATAGTCGGATTCGGAGTCCTCGATTACGATGGCATAAGGTTCACGCCCATAGAGTACGGAGCTGTGCTGACAGACGCGGGAACGCCCTTCCCCGAGCGTTTAAGGGCTATACATGAGGATATAGAGTACATATTCGACAAATTCTCACCCGAATGTATGGCAATAGAGAGGCTTTACTTCACCACAAACCAGAAAACTGCCATAGATGTGGCGCAGGCAAGGGGAATAACCGTGCTTTCTGCCGCAAAAAGGGATATCCCCGTTTCGGAGTATACTCCCTTGCAGGTAAAACAGTCTGTGGTCGGCTACGGAAAGGCTGAAAAGAAGCAGGTAATGGAAATGACGAGACAGCTTCTCGGCCTTGCACAGATACCGAAGCCCGACGATGCCGCCGATGCGCTTGCCATAGCCATATGTCACGGGCACAGCACAAGATTTGATTTCAGATAAAGGACAAGGAAAAATGATATACAGTGTAAAAGGAACACTTACGGTCAAGGAGCTTGGCTTCGCGGTCATTGAATGCGGCGGAGTGGGCTACGGCTGCCGTACCTCATACAATACGGTCTCTCAGCTGGGGGATATCGGCAGCGAGGCGAAGCTGTACACATACCTCTATGTCAGGGAGGATGTGGTGGAGCTGTTCGGCTTTGCCACATTGCAGGAGCTGAGCTGCTTCAAGCTGCTCATATCCGTATCGGGCGTAGGACCGAAGGCGGCTACGGCTATACTTTCCGACGTCACACCCGAGAAGTTCGCTCTCCTCGTGGCTTCGGGAGACAGCAAGGCGTTCACAAAGACAAAGGGAATAGGTGCAAAGACGGCTCAGAGGCTCGTCCTTGAGCTGAAGGACAAGATATCGTCGGAGTCCATAAGCGGAAGCATAAGCAGCGATGCCGCAGCCTTTGCGAGTATTGCTTCGGGCGAGACTTCCTCCGCGGTATCGGAGGCTCTCGAAGCCCTTATGGTCCTCGGATATACACAGGGAGAAACAGCTCCCATACTCGGGAAGCTCGATCCCTCACTCAGCACTCAGGAGCTTATAAAAGAAACACTCAGACTAATGGCGGCAAAAAATATGCGCTGAAAATATACTATCAAGGAAGGTTACTGTTATGATGAATCTTGACGAATTGCTGAAAGCGGCAATAAAAGACCCCTCACAGCGTTCACTGTTCTTACAGACGCTGATAAAGAGCGACGTTTACGTTATATGCAAGAACCCTGTCAAGCAGGAGCGCGACCGCGCCGAAGGCGGCGTACAGCTCGAACTGATAACCACCCAGAACCCCGACGGTGAGGTATTCATACCGTTTTTCACAAGCTACCGTGCGCTCCAGCAGTTTGCAAAGAGATATGTTGACTGCTATAAGATAAACTGCCTGAGACTTTTCGACCTTATACAGTCGGTATCGGCAGTACTCAATCCCAATTCCTACGGCAAGGAGTTCTCGTCGCAGGAGATAAAGAGCATACTCATGATAGCCCGCAATCTCAAGATCAAGGCTATCTCATACAACGAAGCGGATATCATAAGCTACCGCGCGGTAGAGCACTCAGTCAGCCATATCACGAGAGCTGCGAGCAAGTTCCTTTCAAAGCAGCCCAATGTTGACAGAGCCTTCATCATGGAGATGATAAAGGGCTGTGAAAAGCCGCAGATACTCCTTGTGCTGGATATGATGGGAAGTACGAGAAAGCTCTTCGTGCCGCTCTCAAAGTATCTGTCAAAGATAGTCAAGGCAAACGAGCATCTGTGCTTTATAAGCTATGAACAGGATATGGGCAAGAAGGCTGCGGCGACCGTAGAGCCCTTCTATGTCCGCAAAAAGAGATTTTTCGAGAAATAATTCAGAGGTGTTTATTTGATACAGACAGAGGATATGGAGTTCGCTCCGAGGATAATCTCTCCCGAGAATACCACCGAGGACAGCGACGGGGAGCTCAGTCTCCGGCCGCAGACCCTCCATGAGTATATCGGACAGGAAAAGGTGAAGGAAAACCTCGCCATATACATTGAGGCGGCAAAGCGCAGAAGCGAGCCTCTCGACCATGTGCTGCTGTACGGCCCTCCGGGTCTCGGAAAGACTACCCTTTCGTCGATAATAGCTCATGAGCTGGGAGTTAATCTCCGCGTTACCACAGGTCCTGCCATTGAAAAGCCCGGCGACCTCGTATCGCTGCTGACCAGTCTTTCCGACAATGATGTGCTTTTCATTGACGAGATTCACAGGCTTTCCCGTGCGGTTGAGGAGATACTCTACCCCGCACTTGAGGACAGAGTAATAGATATCATCATAGGCAAAGGTCCTTCTGCACGTTCTATACGCATGGACCTGAAGCCGTTCACGCTCATAGGCGCTACCACGAGAGCAGGACAGCTTTCCGCTCCGCTCCGTGACCGCTTCGGCGTTATACAGCGCCTTGAGCTATATACAAAAGAACAGCTCACGGACATCGTGAGAAGAAGCTCAATGATACTCGGTATCCCCTGCACCTCCGACGGAGCTGCGGAGATAGCGGGCAGAGCCCGCGGTACGCCGCGTATAGCCAACCGCCTGCTGAAAAGAGTCCGCGACTTTGCCGATGTTATGGGCAACGGTCAGATAACGCAGGAGATAGCTTCCATAGCCCTCAGCCGTCTTGATATCGACGCACTCGGACTTGACGGACTTGACAGACGTATGCTCGAAATGATAATAAAGGGCTACGGCGGCGGACCTGTGGGACTGGAAACTCTTGCTTCCGCCATAAATGAGGAGAGCGTTACCCTTGAGGATATATGCGAGCCCTTCCTTATGCAGCTTGGATTTCTCGGAAGGACTCCCCGCGGAAGAGTCGCGACGCGCCTTGCCTACGAGCATCTCGGCATAGCGCCGCCCGAGCAGACTGCGGCCGCCGATGAAGGACAGATGAGCTTCTGACGATGCTCCCCGAAAGGGAGAGAGGTAGAAAATGCTGATAAAAGGTTCAAGGAGATATAATCTCAGACATAACAGCGAGAGAGCCGAGCAGCCCGAATTCGGCAAGATGATAAACGGACAGGCAAAAGGCCGCGTATCTGCGCTTAGATACGGTATATGCCCCATGAGCTTCAACGGCTGCGAGGTCATAGCGGTACACAATGCCCTTGTGTATCTCGGGAAGCCTCAGCCGCTTAAGGATATCGCCTTCTATATGGAGCGCTTCCGCGTGCTTTTGGGATTTTTCGGCTGCAACGCCTTCAGGCTCGGAAAAGCCCTTGAACACTTCGGGGCAGGATATACCCGCATAAGAAGCGTCGATGACGCAAAGGCATTTATCATAACTTTCTGGACGAGACGCCCTTTCCTTTCCATGATTCACACTGTATTCTGCGTGAGGGAGGCAGGCGTTATAAAGGTCTACAACCGCTACAACAACGTGTGTACTGCGGAGATATGCCGCAGCGCTGACGAGATAGCGGGTAAACGCTGCATAATAGCGATATACAGGATAAGTTGAGAGCGGAGAGTTGAAAGTGGATGAACATTATTCCCCTCCCTTCCTTCCTTCCTTCGTTGTTATGCACAAATTGCAATGAATGCTTTTGTTAAAAATGAACGAAGGAAGGAAGGAAGAGAGTTTTATGCGTCAAATCAAATTCCCTTTTATGAAGTGTGCTGCTCGGATAAATTCAATTCGTAATTCATAATTGTAATGCGTAATTAATTGTGTCGGCTTACGCTGACGGATTATAGAATTATTATGATCCTGTTCGCTGTAGGGGCGGATATCATCCGCCCGCAAAAAACAAATATCAATTATGACACGGGCGGCGGAACGCCGCCCCTACAATGGGCTATCGGCTAATGGCTAACAGCTCAAATCAAAAATTTGCAAAGCAAAATTTTGATTTATGTGAGCAGCTCATAACTCTCAATTCTCAACTCTCAACTGAAACTAAGGAGATTTTCAATGGCAAAATTGTTCGGTACTGACGGTCCGAGAGGTATTGCGGTGACCGACCTTACCTGCGAGCTGGCAATGCAGACGGGAAGAGCTGCTGCCACAGTGCTTGCGAAAAAGGGCGGAAAAACGAAAATACTCATCGGCAAGGATACAAGGCGCTCCTCGGACGCCCTTGAAGCTGCGGTGTGTGCAGGTATATGCTCAGTCGGTGCGGACGCAGAGCTTTTAGGGATAGTTCCCACTCCTGCGGTGACGCATCTGATAAGCACTCATGAAGCCGACGGCGGCATTATGATATCGGGAAGCCATAACAGTGCCGAATTCAGCGGACTTAAAATATTCTGCGGCAGAGGCCACAAGGTCATGGAGGAAGCCGAGGACGAGATAGAAAGGCTCGTGCTTTATGCTCCCGGGGAGATGAAGCCCTGTTCCAACGAGAATATGGGACGCATCATACACTCCGAGAAAACGGCTGTGCATGAGTACATAGAGCACGTAAAGGAAGCTGTCGGCATAAGCCTCAGCGGATTCAGGGTCGCCGTGGACTGCGCCAACGGCTGCGCGGCATATACGGCGAAAAAGCTGTTTACCGCCCTCGGAGCTCAGACTGTGGTATTGTTTGACAAGCCCGACGGCAACAACATAAACAAGGACTGCGGAAGTACACATATCAACCGTCTTATAGAACGTGTGCTGAAAAACAGATGTGACTGCGGACTTGCCTTTGACGGCGACGCGGACCGCTGCATAGCAGTTGACGAGAAGGGCAATATGATAGACGGAGACAGGCAGCTCGCCATATTTGCCCGCAGCATGAAGGAGCAGGGTATCCTTGACAAGGATACTGCCGTAATAACCGCAATGAGCAGTCTCGGACTGCGGAAATATGCGGCTGAAAATGATATCAGGCTCGTCAGCTCGGGCGCGGGAGCACGGTATGTGCTTGAGCGTATGCTGGAGGGCGGCTATAAGCTGGGCGGTGAGCCCAACGGACATATCATTTTCCTGGGCGACAGCGGAACGGGTGACGGACAGCTTGCAGGCGCAAGGCTCATGGGTATCATGAAGCGCAGCGGACTTAAACTCAGCGAGCTCACGGAGGATATCCCCGCTTATCCGCAGGTCAAGCTCAATGTCAAGATTTCGCCGAAGTTCAAGGAGCTCTGGAAAAACGAGAAGAGCATAACGGAGCTTATCGAGAGCTTTGAAAAGGAGCTCGGTGAGGACGGCAGGATAATGGTGCGCGAAAGCGGAAAAGAACCAATAATACGCATAATGGCCGAGGGCAATGACTTCGGCAGGATAAACGATATGGCTGTTGATATAGCGCAGCATATAAAGGAAAAATGTGCGGCAGACGAATGAGTGCCGATAAAATATAAGGAGCATTTATTTTGAGAACAGCAAACAACTGGAAGGATTACAGGATAATAGATACGTCTGACGGAGAAAAACTGGAAACATGGGGCAATATCAGTCTTGTGCGCCCCGATCCGCAGATAATATGGAAGACCGAGCGCACAGACCCTCTGTGGAAGAATGCGGACGGTCACTATCACCGTTCAAATCAGGGCGGCGGCAAATGGGAGTTCCGCAAAAGGCTCCCCGAGTCATGGAATATCAGCTACGGCGATCTTACCTTCAATATCCGTCCCACAGGTTTCAAGCATACGGGGCTTTTCCCAGAGCAGGCTGTCAACTGGGACTTCATGGCGGATAAGATACGCAGTGCAGGCAGGGAAATAAATGTACTGAACCTGTTTGCCTACACGGGCGGAGCAACTCTTGCCTGTGCGGCGGCAGGTGCTTCTGTGTGTCATGTTGACGCCTCAAAGGGCATGGTGCAGTGGGCGAGAGACAACGCGGCGGCTTCGGGACTTTCCGATAAGCCCATACGCTGGATAGTGGACGACTGCGAGAAATTCATCGCCCGTGAGATACGCCGCGGACGAAAGTACGACGCCGTGATAATGGATCCTCCAAGCTACGGCAGAGGTCCGGGGGGCGAGGTATGGAAGCTTGAGAACTGCGTTTACGACCTTGTGAAGCTCTGCTCGGGAGTTCTCTCCGACGATCCGCTGTTCTTCCTGATAAACAGCTATACCACGGGACTTTCTCCCTCGGTAATGGGATATATACTGGGGACTGTCCTCACGGATAAATTCGGCGGCAATGTGAGCTTTGACGAGATAGGGCTCCCCGTAAAGTCAACGGGAATGACGCTTCCATGCGGTTCTACCGCCATCTGGCAGAAATAGCCCTTAGCCGTTAGCCTTTAGCTTGTAGGGGCGGCGTTCCTCCGCCCGTGAAATGAAAACTTGTAGGGACGACCATTGGTCGTCCGTAAATAACAATAAATAAGGATAGAATATGAAAAAAACACTGACAGCAATACTGAGTATACGCTCATGGTCAGTGCAAGATCACAGGAGGAAGCGCTGAAGATATGCTCAACAGTGACTTTTGCTGAAGAACAGGGATAAATATGGAAAATATAATCGAAATAAAAGGTCTGCACTTTTCTTATGAGTCCGACGACGAGGAAAAGAAGCCCGTCGAGGTACTCAAAGGCATAGACCTTGACATAAAGCAGGGTGAGTTCGTAGCGGTGCTGGGGCACAACGGCTGCGGAAAATCCACCCTTGCAAAGCACCTGAACGCTATACTGCTCCCGACAGAGGGAACGGTAACGGTGGACGGCATAGACACAAAGGACGATGGAAAGCTCTTCGAGCTCCGTCAGAGAGCGGGAATGGTATTCCAGAACCCCGATAATCAGATAGTTTCGTCTATAGTCGAGGAGGACGTGGCATTTGCCCTCGAAAACCTCGGTGTGCCCTATGAGGAGATGCGCAGGCGTGTTGACGAGAGCCTCAAAGCCGTGGGAATGTACGAGTACAGGCTGCACTCGCCAAGTCAGCTCTCGGGCGGACAGAAGCAGCGTGTGGCTATTGCAGGCATAATCGCCATGCAGCCCAAGTGTATCATACTCGACGAGCCTACTGCGATGCTCGACCCGCAGGGACGAAAGGAAGTTCTTGCCACCATACACCGCATGAACCGCGAGCAGGGCATAACCATAGTGCTTATCACACACTATATGGACGAGGCTGCGGACTGTGACCGCGTTGTGGTCATGGACAAGGGAATGGTAGTCCTCGACGATGCTCCCGAGAAGGTATTCTCACAGGTGGAAAAGCTGAAAGCCATAGGGCTTGACGTCCCGCAGGTGACAGAGCTGGCATGGGAGCTGAGAAAGGCAGGCTGCGACATATCTCCCGAGATAATCTCTGAGGAGGAATGTGCTGCGGCAATAGAAAAGCTGTTCGCAGACCGACAGGTCTGACGATGCAGATAAGTAAAGGAGAATAGAATTGGCTATCCTTGAAACACAGGAACTTACATACACATACAGCATAGGAACGCCTTTTGAAAAAACTGCTGTAGACCATGTGAGCCTTAAGATAGATGAGGGCGAAATGATAGGCGTTATGGGACATACAGGCTCTGGAAAGTCCACGCTCATACAGCACTTCAACGGACTTCTGAAGCCTACGTCGGGAAAGGTGCTCCTTGACGGAAAGGATATATGGGAGGATAAGGACAAAATACGTGACGTCCGCTTCAAGGTGGGACTTGTTTTCCAGTATCCCGAATACCAGATATTCGAGGAGACGGTTTTCAAGGACATCGCCTTCGGCCCGAAGAATATGGGCCTCGATGAAGCCGAGATAAAGCGCCGCGTCCTTGAAACAGCCCATGATATCGGACTTTCCGAGGAGCTGCTCGAACGCTCCCCCTTTGAGCTCTCGGGCGGTCAGAAGCGCCGCGTTGCCATTGCGGGCGTTATGGCTATGGAGCCGAGAGTGCTCATACTCGACGAGCCCACCGCAGGTCTTGATCCTGCGGGCAGAGACAAGATACTCGAACACATCAGGCGCTATCATGAGCGCACAAAGAATACCATACTCATCGTTTCGCACAGTATGGAGGATATAGCATCATTTGCGGACAAGATACTTGTAATGAGCAGGGCGAAGCTCTTCTGCTGCGACGAAACGGTAAATGTTTTCGCAAGAGCCGATGAGATATCGGAGATAGGTCTTGACGTACCGCAGATCACAAAGGTCTTCGGAGAGCTCAGGCGCAGAGGCCTCGATTTCGGCAAGGAAGTATTCACGGTGGGATACGCGCGCGATCTTCTGCTGAAACACCTGAACGAAAGGAAGGTGCTCTGAATGCTGAGAGATATCACCATCGGACAGTTCTTCCCCGGGAACAGTATCATACACAGGCTCGACCCGAGATTCAAGATAGTTATCACGCTTATTTACATAGTTATGCTGTTTTCGGGCGGCAATTACGTGTGCCTTATTGTGGGAGCCGTATACACCTTCGGCGCTATACTGCTTTCCCGCATACCCGTTAAGATGTTCTGGAAGAGCGTAAAGCCGCTTCTCCCGTTCCTTGTGATCACGGCGGTCCTCAATCTTCTGCTCATGAGCAGCGGAGAGGTGCTGTGGAAGTGGAAATTCCTCAGGATAACCGAGGACGGACTTAACACCAGCGTATTCATGGTCATAAGGATAGTACTCCTCATTATGGGAACATCTCTCCTGACATACACAACTTCACCTATAACCCTTACGGACGCTATAGAGCGGCTGCTCTCGCCGCTGAAGAAAATAAAGTTTCCCGTGCATGAGCTTGCGATGATGATGTCCATAGCACTCAGATTCATACCTACGCTCATTGAGGAGACCGACAAGATAATGTCCGCACAGAAAGCCCGCGGAGCTGAAATAGATACAGGAAGCTTCGCAGTGAGAGCAAAGAACCTCATATCCATACTTGTCCCGCTGTTCATATCCGCATTCAGACGTGCGGACGAGCTGGCAACAGCTATGGAGTGCCGCTGCTATCACGGCGGAGAGGGAAGAACAAGACTGAGACAGCTCAAGTCCGCTCCGAGAGACTATATAGCTCTTGCCGTGACGGTACTTTTCCTTGTGGGAGTTATCGTACTTGGCAGGATCATCTGAGCGGATCACAGAGAGGAAAACAATGAACAAAGAAGAAAGACGGGCCGCTGCGCGACTTAAGCTGGAGCGGTTCAGAAAAGGCAAATTTTACCGTATAATGTACGAAAAGGGTGTGCTGTACTTTATACTTTCGTTTCTTATCCCGTTTTCCGTAATGCTTTACGCATTCGGTATGTTCGGGGTACACCCCTTTGGAAACAGACAGATACTCGTAGTCGATCTGTGGCATCAGTACTACCCCTTTTTCAGGGTAGTCCACGAGAAGCTGGTAAGCGGCGGCTCGTTCCTGTATTCATGGGAAAACGGACTGGGCACCAACTTCCTGTCGCTGATATCCTACTATGCGGCAAGTCCGCTGAACTGGCTGTCGGTATTCTTCGGAAACGGCGGAGAAAGGGACGCGCTCACATTCATACTTGCGGCAAAGATAGGCTTTGCGGGAGCGTTTTTCAGCACCTTCCTGAGATATACCTACAGGCGCAGGGATTTCTCCTTATGTATGTTCTCCGTGGCATATGCCCTTTGCAGCTATACTCTTGGGTATTACTGGAACGTAATGTGGTTCGATACAGTGGCGCTGTTCCCGCTGGCAATGCTCGGCATAGTGATGCTGTGCCGCGAGGGCAGGTGGAAGGTATTCACCTTTTCACTGGCGCTTTCGCTGATCGCCAATTATTATATCGGCTATTTCACCTGCTTATTCTCCATACTTATGTTTGCGGCGGCAGGCATAATCGAATGCAGGGGCATAAAGGACTGGTTCAGAAAGCTTCTGCTGATGATACGTTCATCGGCGCTCGGAATAGGTCTGGGAGCTTTCATGCTGCTTCCTGCATATTTCGGTCTGAAACTGACCTACAGCGTAAACAACACCATGCCGAAGGAAATATCCTTCTATGAGGACTGGAAGAAGATATTCGGAAATCTGCTCTCGTATAACGAGCCCACGAAGGTGGACGGACTTCCCAACTTTGCCTGCGGAATGCTGGCGGTGATGCTCTTCGGAGTGTTCATCTTCGCATTCGGCATAAAGATAAGGGAAAAGATAGCCGCTGTGATAATGCTTGGCGTCATAGCCGTGAGCTGTAATATGAACATCCTCAATTACATATGGCACGGCTTCCATTTCACCAATCAGATACCCTACCGTTTCGCGTTCATATTCAGCTTTGTGCTTGCTGCGGCAGCGTTCAGAGCCTATGACGTCATACTGAAACGGGGCGTAAAGATATATCATCTTGTACTCATGCTCATTGCGCCTTCGGCTGTCTTTGTGCTGTATAAAATATCTCAGGGCGTTGACTATAAATTCGAGGGCGCCATAAAGAGCTCGGCTATCATTGCGGGAGCGTTCTGGCTGATATTCGTGGCGGCGAAGATGTTCCCGTTCAAAAGCCAGAGGATAAGGAACATCATGATGACCTTTGTGCTTGCGGCGGCAATGTTCAGCGAGTTCATAAGCAATGCACAGATAGGCGTCCAGACAGTGGATACCACAAGCTACAGCGATTATCCTGCCACCTATGACGAGGTCGAGGCTCTTCTCGGCTACGAGAGGAAAAATGACAAGTCGCCGTTCTACAGGACGGAAATGACACAGACATATACTCTCAATGACAGTGCGCTGTACGGCTACTACGGACTTTCACAGTTCTCATCGGCGGCAAACGTATCTGTGACCACATTGTGCAAGAGACTGGGGCTTTACGCCTCAGAGGCGGGAAACCGTTACTACTACAGAACATCAACGCCTGTTGTGAATTCCATTTTCGGCATAAAATACCTTGTCAAAAAGGGCGGAGTGCTCAATTCCGAGGACTGGGTGTTCGAGGACATTCACACCTCGGGAAGCTCAACGCTTTACAAAAACCGCTATCCGCTGTCTCTCGGCTTTATGGTTAGCGATGAAGTGCTCAATATGGAGGACAGCAATTCGGCAAATCCCTTTGAGTATCAGAACAGCCTTGTCCGCTGCCTTACAGGCATGGACGGTGAGTTCTTCGTGCCGCAGCCCGTGGCTCTTGCAGAGTACGACGGCCTTGACGTATCCAAGAACGGCTACGGCAACTATACCTTCCAGAACAATACGGAGGAGGCAACGGGAAGCGTCACATATACCTACGATTGCATCGACGGCAGCTATATCTACGGCTACGCCAACGGTTCGGGCGGTACCTGCGACCACCTTGAGATAAAGTGCGGCGAGGATACCATCGACTCGGGAAAGCTCATCGAAAGCTACCCTATTGTATTCCCCATGGGCAACGGACAGGCAGGAGACGAATCCACTGTAAAAATAACCTCCAGTGAGAAGCACAAGTCGGGAAACTTCAAGCTCATGGTATATTCTGTTAAAAAGGAACGCTTTGAGGAGTTCTACAGCGAGCTTGCCGACGAGCAGCTTGATATAACCGAATTCAGCGACCGAAAGATAAAAGGCAGGGTCAATGCAAAGAAGGACGGAGTGCTCTATCTGTCGATACCCTACGAAAAGGGCTGGAAAGTGTATATCGACGGCGAAAGAGCCGAGACCTTCAAGGTATTGCAGGCAATGCTCGGCGTAAAGGTGGACAGCGGTGAGCATAATATCAGGATAGAGTATACTCCCGAGGGCTTTGCTCTTGGGGTTACAATAACATTTCTCAGCGCGGCGCTTGTGATATTTTTCGTACTTGCCGAAAGAAAGCGCAGACTGCTGAGAAGAGAGCAGGCGGCAGCATTGCAGCGTGAAGCTGCGGATGATGACGCGGCTTCGACCTACAGGCAGGGAGCTGCCATATACGACCAGTTCGGTATCCCGAGACCCGAGGACCATATCGGCAGAGTCGAGGACTCTGAGATAGTTCTTTACGACGGCAGGGATACGGCTGAAAAGGGGGCGGGAGATGCGGAACCTTAAAGTAACAGCAGCCTACAGAGGCACAAGGTATCACGGCTTTCAGCGTCAGAGCAATGCCCTGACGGTGCAGGAGGTGCTTGAGAGCAAGCTCTCGAAGGTGCTCAACGAGCCTGTGACGGTGATCGGCTGTTCAAGGACAGACACGGGAGTACACGCGAATATGTTCTGTTTCAATGTTAAGACCGAGAGCAAAATAAACTGTCTCGGCTTTTGCAGGGGCGTGAATGGGGAGCTCCCCGATGATATATCCATTCTCAGCTGCGAGGATGCTCCCCTTGATTTTCATGCAAGATATGACTGCAAGGGAAAGGAGTATATCTATAAAATGCACTGCAGCGAGTCGAAAAACCCCTTTGCGGCAGATCTTATGCTGCATTACAGGAGAAAATTCGACATTGAGGCTGCGCGGAAAGCAGCAGGTTATCTGGTGGGAACTCACGATTTTTCGTCGTTTTGTGCTGACTGTACAAATGTTTCAACCACAGTAAGGACTATTTATTCTTTCAAAATAGAAAATAGTGGAGATTCTGTGATAATGCTTGTAAAAGGCAACGGTTTTTTGTATAATATGATTAGGATAATCGCAGGCACTCTTATGGACGTAAGCGAAAAAAGGATAGCTCCCGACGATATACCTGATATACTTGCCGCAAAGGACCGCCTCAGGGCGGGCAGAACGGCTATGGCTCACGGACTGTACCTGAACCGCGTGTTCTACAGCGAGGAAGAGCTTATGAAAGAGACATAGGATCAAGAACAAAAAAGGAGGTGCCAGCTTGCCGAAGGTTTACGACGCCGAAGATATCGTCGATCAGAAAAATCGGATGAAGCGGCGAAAGCGACAGCGGCAGTTTATTTGCATACTGCTGGCAGCAATTATCGGAGTAGGTCTTTATTTTACTCGCGATAAGTGGTATAATAAATTAAGGGGCATAGGAGAACAGTACAGGACTATCGTCAACTCGGGTCAGCTGGCAGAGGGAAACTTCCCTATAGAGGTCAGCGGCGGCGCGGATTATCAGCTTTGCCTTTCGGGCAAAAGGATGATACTGCTCAGCGATACGTACACCTATTACTATGATACTGACGGCGGACTTTTAAAGAGGCGTCAGCATACATATACGAATACGGTGCTGCGTACCTCGGGAGGACGTTCCCTGCTTTATGAACAGGGCGGAAATGATCTCAGCGTTGAAAACGAGGATCAGGTCTTCTATACCAAGACTTTCGCAAAAAACCAGATCTTCTTTGCAAGACTCAGCGAAGAAGGATATACAGCAGTAGTAACTACTTCTGAAAATTACAGCTGTGAACTGGTCGTATATGACAAAAGGGGTGAGGTCATATACACAAGACAGTGTATCGAAATGGTCAGCGACCTTAGCTTCATTGACGGAAGCAAGGGCTGTGTGCTGAGTTATATCTCAGCGGAGAACGGCCAGCTCGTTACCAAAGTTCAGAAGATCAGCTTCAGTGAAAAAGACGAACAATGGACATCCCCCGGATTGAACACTTTCGGTCTCAGCGTCTGCGGCTACGAAAACGGGGCATTCGTACTCGGAATGGACGCCTGCGGATATGTTGACGGCAGCGGTCAGATAAGCTCGTATTACTCATATGACGGCGAATTCGTCAGCGGCGCAAGTGAGAACGGAAATTCAGCAGTAATAGTTAACAACGAAGACAGAAGAAAATATGTTATGGCTCTTTTCAGCGGCGCTGACGCCGAGGCTCTTGTTATAGAGCTTGAGGAGCCTTCCATCGATGTAACCATATATGAAGATCTTGCGTACGTAATGTGCCAGGGAAAGATAATGGCTTATGATTTCAGCGGCGGGCTTCGTTCCGTTGCGGGCGTAAGCGATTCATACACAGGCTTTGTACGCAGTGATGATCATATTTTCCTGAAGGGATATAATAAAATAGATCGTATAGATTATGAGAGCTGATTCTGATCAATGATCAATTAATTACCCGAAAGGAGGCAGCGCCTGCGGTATTCCGCAACGGCGCGAAACATATGGGAGAACAGTTTTGGTGGTTCTACGACGTCATCGTAGCTGCAGTGGTCCTTATATGTGTATTTTTTACTCTCAGAAAGGGGCTCCTCAGAGCCTCGGCATCCATAGTCGGTTATATTTTTGCCGTTTTCCTGAGCTTTATGCTGTGCACATCTATTGCGGGAAAGGTAGCCGACAACACATTGTACGGAAGCAATGTGAAAAAGCTCAATTTTACTCTGACGGAAAACGATTATGCGGCAGAGCTCTGCTCGCAGATCAACAGCATGGGATATTATATAACCGTTAACCGTGACAAGATTGAGAAGATCTATGTCAAGGAAGAGGACGTCGACCATGGAATATACCAATATATCCGGCATATGAACAGCAAGAACCTTGATGACGAGGATACGTTCCTTGTAAAGCTGCATGACTGCTATGCAGTATCCGCAAGCAATTTCATATCCAGGAAGCTCAGTCCGTATGCGGCGGAATATGCTGCCGAGCAGATTAGAAAGGATCCGCAGAAATTCTGGCAGTTCCTTAAGCTTATGGACGATCAGGACTCAAAGCGTCCCGCTGCCGAATTCCTTGTAAAGAATTATATACAGCAGCCCTACACCACGCTGGTAAGACTTATAATATACATCATATCATTTGTACTGCTTCTGCTGATATTACTTGCCGTATCTGTCAGCGTTAGCAGGAACGACCATACGGAAAACGGCTTTATGACGGTATCACTGAGAATAATAGTCGGTATCGGAAAGGCCGCGGCTATAGTGCTTGCAATTGCCGTTATTATAAGACTAAACGTCATAACAGGCAATGACAAGATGCTGTTCTTTAACCATGAGGCTATTGACAGGACATATGTCTTTAAATATTTCTATAACTTTATCAAGACATGGTAAAGCATAAATATATCGCCTGTCCCGTATCCGGGGAATGAGCGGTAATAATTAACTACAGGAGGAACTGCCTGATGATAATGTGCAGTAAATGCAAAAAAAGACCTGCGGTGGTGTTCATCACCTCTGTTCAGGGCAGCGAAAAGAAAAATGAGGGACTCTGCCTTTCATGTGCGAGGGCGCAGAATATCCCGCAGATAAAGGAATATATGGATAAGCTCGGCATCACCGACGAGGAGCTCGACCAGCTCTCGGATCAGATGCTCGGAATGCTCGACGGAGACAGCTTTGAAATGGGCGGCTCGGGCGTGCTTCCCGATTTTATCACAAATATGTTCGGCGGCAGTGACTCAGAAAACGACGGCGGCGAGAAGGGCGGATTTGATCCGAGAAGCCTTTTCGGCGGCAAGAAATCAGAAGATGACAGTTTTTCGGACAACAAGGACAGAAAGAGCAGTCCCTTCGGACGCAGCAAGGATAAAAAGCAGAAAGAGCCCAAGTTCCTCGGAAGCTACTGCACCAACCTTTCACAGAAGGCTGCCGACGGAAAGCTCGACCGTATCATCGGAAGAGATATGGAGATAGACCGGGTTATACAGATACTTTCAAGACGTACAAAGAACAATCCCTGCCTTATCGGTGAACCGGGCGTAGGCAAGACGGCTATCGCAGAGGGAATAGCTCTGCGTATAAACGAGGGAAATGTTCCCTTCAACCTTGCAGATAAGAAGCTCTATCTTCTCGACCTTACAGCTCTCGTTGCGGGTACTCAGTTCCGCGGACAGTTCGAGAGCCGTGTAAAAGGACTTGTTGACGAGGTAAAGCGCGAGGGCAATATCATACTCTTCATCGACGAGGTGCATAACCTTGTGGGCGCAGGAGACTCCGAGGGCTCAATGAACGCTGCAAATATCCTTAAGCCCGCCCTTTCGAGAGGCGAGGTACAGGTAATAGGCGCGACTACCTTCGGCGAGTACAGAAAGTACATCGAAAAGGACTCTGCCCTTGAAAGACGTTTCCAGCCCGTTACCGTAAACGAGCCCACTATCGAGGATACAGTCAGTGTCCTTGTGGGTATAAAGCAGTACTACGAGGATTTCCACAGGGTACACATATCCGATTACCTTGTAAGAGTCTGCGCTGTGCTCTCCGAGAGATACATCACAGACCGTTTCCTGCCCGATAAAGCCATAGATCTCCTTGATGAGAGCTGTGCATACGCTTCCATACGTTCACCCGAGATAGGTGATTACGAGAAGCTTAAAAAGGAAATAAAGGTAATGGAGGAGATGGAAGCCTCCATCTCCGAACAGGAAGAAATAGACTACAAGGCTCTTGCAGAGGTCAAGGGCAAGCTCATACACCTTCGCGAGGACGAGGAGGAGCTGAAGAAAAAGGCAGAGAATGTCAATGTTGAGGAGTCCGACATTACCAAGGTCGTAGAGCGCTGGACAGGTATCCCCGCAAGCAAGATAGCGGAGAACGAATTCCTCAAGATCGCAAGGCTGGACGAAGCCCTGAAAAAGAGGGTAGTGGGTCAGGAGGAGGCTGTAAGCGTCCTTACAAAGGCTATAAAGCGCACAAGAGTACAGCTCAGCAAGCGCCGCAGACCTGCTTCATTCATATTCGTAGGACCTACGGGTGTCGGCAAGACGGAGCTCGTAAAGGTACTTGCGGAGGAGCTCTTTGATTCTCCCGATCCGCTTATCAGACTTGATATGACGGAGTATATGGAAAAGCACTCGGTAGCGCGAATGATAGGTTCGCCTCCCGGCTATGTCGGCTATGACGAGGCGGGACAGCTTACGGAAAAGGTACGCCGCAAGCCTTATTCGGTAATACTTTTCGACGAGATCGAAAAGGCTCACCCTGACGTAATGAATATACTCATGCAGATACTTGACGAGGGCAAGGTGGACGACGCTCACGGAAGAACGGTAAACTTTGCGAACACTATCATATGCATGACCTCCAACGCAGGCTCGACTGACAAGAGCATAGGTGTTGGCTTCAACCGTACAGAGAACGAGATAACACGCGAAAAGGCAATGAAGGGTCTGAGGGATTTCCTCCGTCCCGAGTTCATCAGCCGTATCGACGAGATAGTTGTATTCAGAGACCTCAACAAGGAGAACTATGCCGATATCGCAGCTCTTACTCTCGACGAGATGAAAGAGCCTCTTGCGGAAAAGAACATATCCCTTGAGTATACAAGGGAAGCTCTTGAGCTTATTGCGGAAAAGGCTTTCGGCAAGTCCTACGGCGCAAGAGATATCCGCCGCGTTATCCGTCAGGAGATAGAAGACAGCATCGCCGATATCATTATTGAAAAGGCATCGAGCATAAATAAAATAGTTATATCTGTCAGGGACGGCGCTTTTGCCGTTGAGGGCAGAAAGGAGAATACAGAAAATGAAGCTTAAGTTTTCAGCAGTACTGCTTGCAGCGGTCATTGCATCATCTATGACAGGATGTCTTTCCGATAATTCATCTTCCAAAACAGAGAAAGAAAAGACCACTGCGGCTACAGCTGCCGGCGAAAATACAGCAAATGACGAAAACAGCGGCAACAACACAGCCACGGTCAGCGGCGAAATTACAGAGAGCATGGAGCTCATGAGGCTCAAGTTCGCAGATGTTCCCGAGATAGAAAGCGGCCCTGTGATAAAAATAGCTGACGTTACCGCAAGACCGGGAGAAATAGCTGCCGTTACGGTATCGGTATCGGGAACCGAGGACAAGTGGAACAACTGCGGTATCCATATAACCTTCCCAGACGTTCTCGTTTGTCAGCTCGAAGACGAGGAGACAAGGGATGCAAAGTACGAGCCGGGTGCGGCAATAAAGAAGAATTCGGGCTTTGTTGCTATGGAATGGCAGGATAACCTTGACGAGGAGCTAATAAGAAATCATAACCGTTCACTGTTCTTTACGGCCTTATTCTGGGATACAACAGGTACTGACGGCGATATAGCCACATTTTACTTCAAGATCCCCGACGATGCAAAGCCGGGAACAGTATACGACCTCGGCTACTTCTTCATGGATACGGATATGTTCAGGAATGCTGACGATGATCTCTCCTATGAGAAGTACACGTTCGAGCATTTACAGGGCGGAAGCATTACAGTAAGATGATCATACGGAGCTGCGGCGCATGAGTGCGGCAGCTCCATTTTACGCATGAAAGGACGATAACAATGAATAAAAAGGAAACAGCTGAAATAAAAAAGAACTTCTCCGATAAGAGCGGCTTTTTCATTATGGAGAGAGTACTCACAGCCTTTATCGACGCGGAAAAGAACCTGCGCTACCACAATGTGAGCTCATGCCTTACCATGCCTGCCGAGGAGCATGACGTATACGACGAGACACTGAAAAAGGTTCTCAATACCAATGTGGGCAAGGCTTTTGTGGAGTATGAGTTCCCAAATGAAGCCTACGATGAGGGACAGCCGCAGAATATACTCTATACTCTCCTAACCTCAGAGCTTAAGGACGATATCGCCTGCGAGGAGTTCCTCAACCATATCGCAAACAATATAGCATATACAGGTCCTTTTGCGGTGATAACCTCTTACTGTACATACACTATCCGCAAAAAGGACAAGAACGACGAGTTTGCAGAGGGAGAGGACGAGATATACCGCTATCTCCTTACGGCCATATGCCCTGTGAACACCAGCAAGGACGGATTTATCTTTGACAGCGTTGGCAACGAGATAACAAAGAAGGTAAATACCGAGCTCATCATAAGCAAGGCTCCCTCAGACGGCTTCCTTTACCCTGTTTTCAGCAACAGGAGCTCCGATATAAACCATGTTATGTACTACACGAAGAATGTGAAATCTCCAAATGTTTCGGTAGTTGAGAATGTGCTGGGCTGCAGTTTCGTTATGTCGGCAGAGAGCGAAAAGAACAGCTTCCAGAGCATACTTAAGAATGTTGTGGGCGACGATCTTGACTATATGCTCATAAAGACCGTAAATGAGAAGATACAGGAGGTAGTTGAGGACAACAAGGACGATACGGACAGAGTTGTCATCGACAATGCAAAGCTCAAGGATATCCTCGTTGATGTGGGACTTCCCGAGGAGCGTGTGAATATGGTAGAGCCCGTATACGAAAAGGTATGCGGAACAGCTCCTCTTACGGCGGCAAATCTTGTGGAGACAAAGACAGTCCTTGCAGCTCCGGGAATAACCGTGAACATCAAGCCCTCGGCGGCGGATAAGGTGCGTACCAGCGTTGTTGACGGCAGACGCTGCCTGCTTATAGACATTGACGACCCGACTATCGAGATAAACGGACTGCCTGTCACACTATAATGCATAATGCGTGATTAAGGGACGCTAAATAATGGGACGTAGGGGACGCCGTCCCCTACAGATAAAAAAGGAGACCATTAGGGTCTCCTTTTTTAATGATTTTCCTTGATAGCTGCCTTTGCCTTGGCAACAATAGTGCGGTCGTTCTCATAGGACAGGATATTGCACGCATAGGATATATCCACCCAGCGTATCTCCGCTATCTCTCCCTCCTGCGGCGAAAAATCAACATTTTTTGCTTTTGCAAGGAAGTAAACGACCACCTTTACGGTGTCCTTTTTCGGTGAGTATGTCACTGTTTCTCTGAATGTCGGGTCAATAATTACGTCGATCGAGGTCTCTTCCATTATCTCACGACGAGCAGTCTCAATTTCGGTCTCGCCCTTTTCTACGTGACCTTTCGGAAAGGACCAGTGACCGCTGTTGATATGCTTTATCAGCAGAATTTCCGTATTGCCATGGTATTTCCTGTAGACAATCGCGCCGCATGATTTCTCGTGAAGCATATATTATCCTTTCTTGCCCCTGTTTTTGGGGCAGAATAAAAGCAGTCCATAAATACAATGCTGCTTTTTTATGTAGTTCACAATTATTATAGCATATTTTGTCTATTTTGTCTATACCTGACTTTGTAAATTTGTAATGAATTTTATCATAAACGGTTGTTAAGCTGCTCGTTCTAAATAATTATTTTTCTGAATATGATTACATAAACCAATCTTTGAGGAGGTCGACCTTTATGGATCTGAAACTTACGAAAGAGACAGTTCCTGCTGCGGAGATGATCTATGACGGCTTGCAGGAACAGCCCGTCGAGCTTGATTATATTCTCCCCGATTACTGTCCCGACATTTTCCGCCTTGTGCGCTGCGAGGCTTTACCCGTTATCACTGAATGGGCAGTGAGCGGCGATAAGCTCACGTATGAGCTCAGGTGCGATATACATATCCTCTACTGCGGCGAGGACGGGAGCACGGTGCAGTCCGTCGATCAGCAGCGGAGCTTCACACGAACTGCCGAGCTGGGAAAAAGCGTTGAGTCGCCCGAGGTGAGGATATCTGCAAAGACAGGTCATGTGAACTTCCGAGCTGTCAACAAGCGCCGCATTGATCTGCGGGGAGCTGTTTCCGTAAAGATAAGCGTTGCGGGACAGCATCAGCAGGAGGTCATATCCGATGCCGAGGGGCTGAATATACAGCTTAAGAAGGTACCCGTGAAGTATGCCGCACAGAGGCTCAATGCAGTAAAAAACGTGCATATCGAGGAGGAGATAGAGCTCACGGCGGCTCAGCCAGATATTTCGGGCATCATAAGCTGCAGATGCAGTGCGTCGGGCTGCGAGACAAAGCTCATATCAGGCAAGCTGCTTGCAAAGGGCGAAGCCGAGGTTGAGCTCCTCTACGCAGGAGGCAGCGGCGATACCATGACCGTGGAGCCCATGAGCTTTTCACTGGGTTACAGTCAGATAATAGACGTTGACGGTCTTGATGACAGCTTCGACTGCACGGTAGCTCCCGAGGTGGTGAGCTGCGATATAAGTGTAATAGGCGGCAGGGACGGTGATAACCGTGTCCTGCGTTGTGAGGCTGAGCTGAGGATATCATGCAGGGCTGTGCGGACGGCTACGGTGCTGATAGCCGAGGACGCTTTTTCGACAGTGTACCCCTGCAATGCTGAAATATCGGAGATAAAAGCCGAGCAGATACCAGTGATATACGATGAGAGCTTCCGTAACAGCGCCCGTCTTGCAGGCGGTGAGGATGTTCCGCAGAATATATACGCCATGTGGAGCGAGCCGAAGAATATCAACGCCCATATAGGCGACGACGGACATTCGGTAGTTATCAGCGGTATGCTCGTATACTCCATGGCAGCAAAGGACAGAACGGGGAGCATGATAATGCCCGACCGCGAGGAAGCCTTTGAGGAAACTATCGGACTTCCCGATAATATCGGCAGCTCTGAGGTGACTGCCGAGGTCAGGGTCAGGGAGACCTCATACGATATCTCCGCTGAGGGAGTCCTTACGGCAAAGGCGGACTTGGCTGTTAAGCTGTCCGTGTACAGCTCGGACTCCATTAAAGCCGTGACGGATATATCTGTCGATGACAGCTCACGGAAGGAGAGGGACGGCGATTACGCAATAAAGCTGTATTTCGGCACTGAAAACGAGAGCGTATGGGATATTGCAAAGCGCTACAGCACAAGTGTTTCCGCAGTAATGGAAGAAAACGAGCTGACGGGTGAGAGGCTTGAAAGCGGCGGTATGCTGCTGATACCGATAGTATCTTGAAATATTAGAGCTAAGAACTTAGAACTAAGAGCTAAGAAATCTTGGTTTGCAGATATTGGTTCTTAGATCTTAGTTCTGAAAAAAGGAGAAAATTATGGCTAAAGATATATACAGCGATATCGCTGAACGTACAGGCGGCGATATCTACATAGGCGTTGTCGGACCTGTACGGACGGGAAAATCCACCTTTATCAAGAGGTTCATGGAGTCGCTGGTGATACCCAATATAAGCAGCGAATTCAAGAGGGAACGGGCACTCGACGAGCTGCCTCAGTCTGCTGCGGGAAAGACCATTATGACTACCGAGCCGAAGTTCATACCCGAGGAAGCTGTCCGTATCGACCTCGGGGACAGCGCAGCCTTCAATGTGCGTCTCATTGACTGCGTGGGATATATAGTTCCCAGCTCTCTCGGCTATATCGAGAACGAGCAGCCCCGTATGGTGATGACCTCATGGTTCGATGAGGAGATACCCTTCAATATGGCGGCTGAGATAGGCACACAGAAGGTCATCACCGATCATTCCACTATCGGGCTCGTCATCACTACAGACGGCTCTGTGACTGATATCCCCCGTGAGGAGTACGAGGAATGTGAGGAGAGAGTTATCCGGGAGCTGAAAGAGCTCGGCAAGCCCTTTGTGGTCATACTCAATACCGTTGACCCGAACTCCGCGGACGCAAAGGCTCTTGCGGCACGTCTCACGGAGCGCTACGACGCGAAGGTAGTTCCCGTGAACTGCCTTGAACTTGACGAAAACGATATACGCGGCATCATGCGTGAGATACTTTTCTCCTTCCCCATAAAGGAAATAAATATCCGCACGGCGCGGTGGATAAACACGCTTGGCAAGGGACACTGGCTGAAATCCGAGATACTGGACTGTATACGCAGTGCGGCAAAGGATATAAAGCTCGTCAGAGAGGCTGAGGACGCGGCTTCCGCGATTGCCGAGTGTCCCGATGTTGTCAAGGCGGAGATAAGCGGTATCGACCTGGGCAAGGGAGCTGTCACCATAACCGCTGAACTTGACAACAGCCTTTTCTACCGTATTCTCGGTGAAACTACAGGTATCGAGATCGAGAGCGAAAGCGACCTCATGCCCCTGCTGTCGGAGCTCAACGATATACGCCGCAAGTACAAGCGTATCGAGCCTGCCCTTGCGGAGGTGGAAGCTACGGGCTATGGTATCGTAATGCCCGAGCTGGAGGAAATGTCCCTTGAGGAGCCGAAAATAATCCGTCAGGGCGGCAAATACGGCGTAAAGCTCAAGGCTTCCGCACCGTCCATACACCTGATGAAAGCCAACATCAATACCACTATCAGTCCTATCGTCGGCACGGAGCGCCAGTCCGAGGAGCTTGTGATGTACTTGCTGGACGGCTTTGACGACGATCCCAAGAAGATATGGGAGAGCAACATTTTCGGGAAGTCTCTCCACGAGCTGGTGAATGAGGGGCTTCACAGCAAGCTGTTCAAGATGCCTGTGGACGCGCGAATGAAGCTTCAGGAGACGTTGGAACGTGTGATAAACGAGGGCTGTTCGGGGCTTATCTGCTTTATATTATGAAAAAGGAGCAGCTTTTGCTGCTCCTTTTTCAGTGATTAGTTGTTAGTGATTAGTGCTTAGTGTAGGGGCGCACAGTGTGCGCCCGAATCTCCGTAATGTATGGTTTGTAGGGGACGGCGTCTCCGACGTCCCGTTGGTGCAAATGACACATTGTAGGGGCGCCCTTTGGGCGTCCGCGAGTGTTGCTAATATTATGTATTATAAACGAAAATCGGCTGAACCATAAGGCTCAGCCGACTTTCCCTTTAGGAATTTTCGATTTTTATCATGACTTCATCTTCAATTTTTGCAGGCATTAATGCATAGATAAGATTTCCAATGCCGCAAGTCCACCATACAGTCAAAAGAGCAACTTTAACATGATCTTTCTTCTTTTCTTTTACGACTAAAGCATTATTTTCGCCCTGCGACTGTATCTTGTACCCCTGTGTTACGTAGTCGTCGACTAACTGCTCTAATTCTTTTTTAGTTGAGCATCTTCTTATTCTGTTTGCCATATTCATATCCTCCTTAATGGTGGTTTTACATATTTTGCACCTATTTAGGTGCAATTTTATTATAACATATGGATATAATAAAATCAACAGGTTTGCACTTATTTTAGTGCAGAAATTTTAACGGAGGATTTGTGCACTATGAATAAAGAGGTGGAAAAGGCAGTAGGAGCGAATATCAGGCGGCTTCGTGAGAAAGCCGATATCACGCAGGAACAGCTCTCGGCGCGGCTGCAGGTCAACGGCTGCGACATTACTCGGAGCGCCCTTGCAAAGATAGAAGTAGGACAGCGCCACCTTTACCCCGATGAGATAATCCTGCTGAAAAAGCTGCTGAACGTCAGCTATGATGATATATTTGATGTATAACAAAAGGAGTACCGCGAGGTACTCCTTTTTTGTAGGGGCGAACAGTGTTCGCCCGCAGTGTTGTATTTTTATGGTTGTATGATGTCCGTAAGGCGAGGTAACAAGCCTGCAAAAACAAGAAAGCCGTACTGCTCAAGTACGGTTTTCCTGTTCTGATTTGTCCCTTACAATTCAGTTTTTAGATTATATCAATCTGTGCGGCGCGTTGTGCAGATGCACCGCACAGATCAACATCAAAAGGAATTATGATTATGCGAGCTTCCAGTAATCGAATTCGCAGTCGCCGCTGAATACCATGTAGATATCCTTAACGCCTGTTACGTTGTTCTCTGCAGCTGCGAGTACGTTCTCGCTGCCGTTGAGCTCGCCGTAACCGATGCAGGTACCTGTTGCAGAGCCTACACAGAACTTAACTACTGCGTTGCCGCTGCCCTTGACTGTGATAGAAGATACGCCGTTGCTGAGGTCAACGCCGCTGACCTTGATCCAGTCGCCCTTCTTAGCCTTGACAGTTGTGTTGCCTACACCGCTTATGCTTATGTTCTTGGACTGGTTGGACATTGTTTCAGCCTGTACAGTCTCGTATGCGTTGAGGTTATCGATCTGGCTCACACCATTCTGTGAACCGTTGCAGGTGATCTTGCCGTTGCTTATAGTTGCCTTGTCGATACAGGGTGATCTGTAGTTAAGACCCTTGCCGCCGTTAACGCCCATACGCATTTCAAGCTGACGTGAGTGATA
>NZ_CAMKRR010000009.1 GCF_946415235.1 uncultured Ruminococcus sp.
ACCATTTCAACTTATTAAAACATTTATATTAAATATTTTTTGTGTAATTTCCTTGACTTAACAGCTCTGAAATGATACAATATTAATATGTGTATTATTCTTAATAAGGCAGGTGTCTGTTTTGAAAGTCAAACTTTTATCATATACTCCCGACGCAGAAAAGCTTGTGGCAACGGCAGCAAAGCTCTGCTATTCGAGCAGTGACATCGAATCCCTGAGGGACGGTCTTACAGATGAAAAGGTCGAAAGCTTCATTGATATGATCGTTTCTATCGGTCACGGAAGCGTTATGGAGCACGTAAGCTTTACTTTCGGTATCGAAGGTATTTCAAGAGCCTGCAGCCATCAGCTCGTCAGACATCGTATCGCCTCTTATTCACAGAAAAGCCAGCGTTATGTAAGCGAAAAGGGCTTTGAGTTCATCACTCCCCCGTCTATCGCGGATATTCCCGAAGCTAAAAGCGAATTCGACAGGATAATCGGAGAGATTACCGAAAGCTACGAGAAGCTTGCCGCTCTGCTTACGGAAAAGCATACTGCAGAATTCACCGCACAGGGCATGGATGAGAAAGCAGCCCGTTCAAAAGCTTCAAAGCTCGCAAATGAGGACGCACGTTTTGTCCTGCCAAACGCCTGTGAAACAAAGATCGTTATGACAATGAATATACGCTCTCTTTTCAATTTCTTCAATCACCGCTGCTGCAGCCGTGCTCAGTGGGAAATAAGAGAAGTTGCCAACGAGATGCTGAGGCAGTGCCTAAAAGTCGCTCCCCATATATTCGCTCATGCAGGTCCGTCATGTGTTGTCAGCGGAAAATGTCCCGAGGGCAAAATGACCTGCGGGAAGATAAACGAGGTCAAAGAGTACTTCTCTGCTATGAAAGAGAACATATCCTGAGTAAAATGCTTGAATTCAGAGATATAGCCATTACAGACAAGGAACGTATTACAGCCGCCCTGAATACTTCTCAGTTCATGGGCTGTGAATACAGTTTCTCAAACAATATGGCATGGAAACGCCTTGGTGATTCACAGATCTCCTTTTATAAGGATTTTTACATATGCTGTTCCTTCCGTTCCGATGACGGTGTTCCCCGTTTCTTTCTGCCGTCAGGCAGCGGAGACTACAGAGATGTCATAAACGAAATGATGAAATATTCGGAAATTCTTGGAAAGCCGCTCAGGATCGCAGGTATCACAGATACATCGCTGAATATGCTGAGTGAGCTGTTTCCTGACAGATTTTACACGGAAACAGACGACGGCGACTGGGATTATATCTACCTTTCCGATGATCTTATAACACTTCGCGGCAGAAAGTATCACAGCAAGCGAAATCACCTTGCAAGATTCAATGAGCTTGGTGCGGATTACTCTTTTATGACAGAGAGAGACTTTGATGACTGTATCACATTCAGTACTCTGGAATATAACAGCAGATCTGCTGAAACCGACCATTCATTCGTTGCCGAACAGTATGCCATCAACACATATTTCAATTATTTCGGAGAGCTCGGACTTCAGGGCGGTGTTATCCGTATTGACGGAAATGTCGCGGCATTTACTATCGGAGACAGACTTAATAACGATACATTCTGCGTACACATCGAAAAAGCCGATACCCGCTTCAACGGTATATACGCAGGTATAAACAACTGCTTTGCAGGATCTGCGGCAAGCGGATATAAATATATTAACCGTGAAGAGGATCTCGGGATAGAGGGTCTTCGAAAGGCAAAGCAGTCCTATCACCCCGCCTTTCTCCTCAAAAAATATACAGTTACTTTTAAATGAAAGGAAAAATAAAATGATATATGTTTTTCTCGCAAACGGATTTGAAGAGACGGAAGCTATCGCTCCTATTGATCTGCTCAGACGCGCAGGGAAAAAGGTAATAACAGTCGGCGTAGGCGACAATATTATTGTGGGCTCACACGGTATATCCGTTGTGACTGATACTATAGCTCAGGAAGCCCCTCTCACAGACGAGCTTGAAATGATAGTTCTTCCGGGTGGCATGCCGGGAACTCTCAATCTTGAGAAGTCTGACTATGTACAGGCTGCCATAGATTACTGTGTTTCAAACGGAAAATATATCGGTGCTATATGCGCTGCTCCATCAATACTTGGACACAAGGGACTCCTCAGAGGAAAGACTGCTGTCTGCTACGAAGGCTTTGAAACTCAGCTTGAGGGTGCAAACATCGGAAGCAGCGGTGTTGCCGAGGACGGCATATTCATTACCGCAAGAGGCGCAGGCGTTGCTGTGGACTTCGGTCTCAAGCTTGTGGAAAAAGTTCATTCAAAGGAAGAAAGCCGCCGACAGCGTAATGCTATCTTATGTGACTGATTATGGATAATAAAAAAGAATTACGAAAAGAATTTTCACATCTTCGTGCGGAAATACGCGATAAGGTATCCAAGGATATGGATATCACGGAGCGTCTTCTGCAGGAAGAAAAAGTACTTGAAGCGGATACCATAATGCTTTACGCTTCGTTCGGCTCGGAAGTCGACACGTATCTGCTGATAGACAAGCTTATAGAAATAGGGAAAAATGTTGCCCTCCCCAAATGCGGTCCCGAGCGCTCTATGACATTTCATCTGATTGGCTCGGTCGCTGATCTTCACGAGGGTATGTACCGTATCCCTGAGCCTGACAGTGCTCTTCCCCAGCCCGAAATGACTAATGATACCGTATGTATCATCCCGGGGCTTGCTTTTACCGAGGACGGCGGACGTCTCGGATACGGCGGAGGATATTATGATGAATTTATCCTCGCTCACCCGAACCTTTATACGATCGGGCTTTCTTATGAAGAACTGATCGTTGAGCAGCTGCCGCTCATGCAGCATGACCTTAAGGTCGATCTTATTGTAACAGAAGAAAGGACGGTGCTCTGCAATGACTGATAATAACGATATGATAAATGACATACTCAATCAGCTTGACAAAGAAAAAGCAGAGTCTGAAAATAATAACGCAAATCCTGCTGCCGATACCGCTGAAAAAAATGATGATCAGCTTTCGGACACAAAGGATTTCGGCAGAAAATTTGCCGACACTCCCGATATATCGGCTGCTGCCGCTGAAAGGAGAAGCGAAGCTCCTGCTCCCGTAAGGCGAAATATAAGCAGCTCACCTCGTCCTGTCGGCAGAGCCGCTTCGGAAGGCTCCCACGAAAGACCTCAGGTGTCTCAGCGTCCGGGATCTCAATATCACATCAGCAACGACGACGTTCCTGTTCGCAATATTGCAGCTGTAAAACGCAATACAGCTCACCACAAAAAGAAAAAGAAGAAAAAGAGCAGCAACAGACTTCCGGGTGTACTCATCCTGACTGTTTTCATTTTCGGTCTGTCCATCTGCCTTTCGCTCGTAATAATCGCATTCGGCAAGGATGTGCTCGGAATAGGCAAGGACGATTCCACAAAAATGATAACCATACCCGAAGGTGCCACATCTGACGACGTCTCGCAGCTCCTTTACGACGAGGGTATCATCAATTCACCCAAATGCTTCCGTCTTTTCTCAAAATTAAGGAACGATTCCGACAATTATCTCGCAGGAGAGCATTTCGTAAGCCCGAATATGGCATACGAAACTATAATAAAAAATCTTACAACTTATGAGGACGAGGAGCAGAAGGAATCTGTTACCATTACATTTGTTGAAGGAATCAATATTTTTGAAGCTGCGGATCTGCTCCAGGAACAGGGAGTCTGCAACGCCTCTGATTTCATATACGCTTTCAATGCGGGCGGTTACGGATTTGATTTTGAAGAGGAACTCCCAAAGGATCACAATCCTCTGAAATTTGCGGACGGCAGAATGGAAGGCTACTTATTCCCCGATACCTATACATTCACTGTGGATATGGAGCCCGAACAGGTATGCCAGAAAATATACTATAACTTCAATCAAAAGATCAGCGACAATAACCGCCTCAAGAGAATGAAGGAACTCGGATTGTCACTCGATCAGCTCATTACTCTTGCTTCGATCGTTCAGAAGGAAGCTCCGTTCCGTGAGGATATGAACCATGTAGCAGGTGTATTCTGGAATCGTCTCGAAAAGCCAGAAGCCGAAACAGCAGGCTTCCTCCAGTCTGACCCGACTTCAAATTATTCCAAGTACGTTATAAAAACGCGCCTTGCAGTTCCCAACAAGGAAATGATCGATGCCTACGATACGTATATAAGCAAGGGACTTCCTCCGGGAGCTATCTCAAATCCCGGACTTGACGCTATTGACGCTGTTCTTCAGAAAATGCAGACTGACGATTTCTATTTCGTTGCAAATATCTATACACGTGAGACCTTCTTCACAAAGACTCTTGATGAGCACAATGCAAAGGAGGAAGAGGTCAAGGCTGCTGTAGCGGCATACGAAGCTGAACAGGCAATACTCAAGGAACAGGAGGAAGCTAATGCAGCTGAATAATCTTGAGGTCCTTGCTCCCGCAGGCGATGAAGAACGCTTTAACGCCGCCATCGACTACGGAGCTGACGCTGTATACCTCGGACGAAAGCAGTTCGGAATGCGCGCTTCACCGATGAATTTCGATTATGAGCAGCTGTGCAATGCTGTACAGACTGCTCATGACCGCAATATAAAAGTATACCTTACCTGTAATACGCTCCCGAGGAACAATGAGATCCCTTTATTTGAGCAGTTCGTAAAAGAGGCGGTAGATGCTAAGGTAGATGCGCTTATAGTTGCTGATATCGGTCTGCTTTCCCTGATAAAGAAATATGCTCCCGATATGGAGATTCATATTTCCACTCAGACCGGCATCGTCAATTACGTTACCGCAAGGGAATTATACAATATGGGAGCGAAAAGAGTAGTTCTTGCAAGAGAGCTTTCGCTTGATGAAATTGCGGAAATTAGAGCTAAAACAAGCAGCGATCTCGATATCGAGACCTTCGTGCACGGTGCAATGTGTGTTTCATTTTCGGGAAGATGCTTATTGTCACAGTACCTTGTGAACAGGGACGCGAACCGCGGTGAATGTGCTCAGCCATGCAGGTGGGGCTACCACCTTATGGAGGAAAAGCGTCCGAACGAGTTCTTCCCTGTTTTTGAAGATGAAAAAGGCACATATATCCTTAATTCAAAGGATATGTGCATGATAGAGCATATAGACAAGCTTGCAAAGGCAGGTGTTACAAGTCTTAAGATCGAGGGCAGGGCGAAATCTGCATATTATGTCGCTGTTGTAACCAATGCGTACAGAATGGCAGTCGATCATTATTACAAGGCTCCTGATAACTTCATTCTCCCTGACTGGATTAGAGATGAAGTATATAAAGTGAGTCACAGGAAGTACTGCAACGGATTCTTCTTCGGAGTTCCAGAGGAATCACAGTACTACGAAAACAGCGGTTATATCCGCAATTATGACGTTGTTGCGGTAGTTGAAAGCTGTGAAAACGGCACTGTATACTGTTCTCAGAGAAACCGTTTCTTCGCGGGAGATAAGGTAGAAATACTTGCTCCCTCACAGAAGCCTGCTGAACTTGTACTTGACAAGCTTTATGATGAAAATGGCGAAGAGATCGAAACTGCAAACCATGCAATGATGAAGTTTTCATTCAGATCTGATCTCGTTTTCCCCAAAGGCACTGTTATCAGAAAAGAAACTACATAAAATTAAGGCTGATACATATTGTATCAGCCTTTTTTGCACTTATTTTTCTATCTTTTTGTAGTTTTTGTAGCCAAGCTCATCAAGTCGGTCCGTAAGCTTGTCCACTGTATTCTTTGCAGCGGTATCGTCAATTGTTACTTCAATCTGAACATCTTTTTCTTTTGAAGATATTTCCTTTATAAGTTCATCAAAAGAAAGCATACTGTTATTATAAACATATTCATTCTTTGAAATTGATATACTGATTACCTCTGCATTTGTTTTCCCTTCTGTTTCCTTTTCTGTTACTTTTTCTGATGTGATAGGTTCGGTCTTATCAGCTACTTCTGATACGCTTGTATCATTTTTTTCCTCACCTTTCTCTGATTTTTTTCCAAAGCCTCCAAATCCTTTAAAATGTAATAGCAGCAAAATAGCGGCTGCTATTAACGCTACAACTAAAACTATTGCTAAAAACTTTTTCATATAAATTACCTCACTTGTTTAAATTTGAAAAATATAGATTAGGATATTCGCGCTGAATATCATCTATTGCTTCATCAATTGCTCTAAAAGCTTTTGCTGTGCCGTATTGTTCGCCATTATATGAAAGAATACAAAGATATGTATCATCAGTTGAAAATCCCGATTGTTTCAAAATATCTTTGATTGAACCTTTTATATCATCAGTTTCTTTGGAATTAATTTCACAACGCATTTTTTTGCCATACGTAATAGTTAAGTTCCAGTTATCACTTTTATCGATAACTTCAAGGCGGAAATCAAAATACTCTCCTTTATCAAATGAATTCAATGCTTGCTGATTAGCAGCAGCATTTTCATCCATTGATTCTATTCGGTTCCATTCCTTTGAAGCCTCTTCCCGCCATTCTTCTTGTTCCTTTTCATTTTCAAGCTGTTTTCTTTCGTTTTCCTCAATAAGCTCATTATACGAAGCTTCTGCTCTTTTGGCCTTATTAGTTACTTCCTCAGTGTCAATTGTACTGTATAAAACAAAAAAGAAAAGAATAATCATTATTACGTCAAGCAAAGAAGTAAAATCAAGAATAACCTCACGTATTTTCATATTCTCCACCTTGATTTATTCTTAAGTGATTCATCAATACCATATTTAATAAGTTTTTTCTTTAAAGACAAAAGTCTCTGTATTAAATCCTCAACATCAGCAAAATAATAAGCATTAACAATTTTATAACCAACGGCAAAAATAATGCCCCATGTTGTCGAAGTCAAAGCATCTAAAAAACTACTTTGTGCAGCATTAATCGCCGCTGTATCATTCATATCAATACTAAGAAGTGCAATAACTGTGCCAAACATTCCTAAAAGAGGGAAAATAGAAATCAAGGTTATAAAAACTGTATAACTTCTGTTTAAATGTTTATAGCTATCGAATATTTTATTGTTTTTTTCAGGATTATTTGATAATTCGTCACTTTTTTCTTCCCAATCAAATATATCATTATCAACAAGATTTCTTAGTTTATTAACTTTTAAAACAACATACAATGTTATAAAGCCAAAAATCAATATATACATGTCAGATGAAATGATGCTTTTTAATAATTTTGCGATAATATTCATTATATCACCTCATCTCCTATTATACAGCATAAAACAACAAAATGCAAGATATTTTACGAATAACAATAAAAAACTCCGCCAAAGCGGAGCAAAATGAGCTTATTCGGTTTGCTTTTTTTCTCTTTTCATATTGATTATATGCACTGCAAAGGTAACTC
Organism: uncultured Ruminococcus sp.; assembly: GCF_946415235.1. Lineage (GTDB taxonomy): Bacteria > Bacillota > Clostridia > Oscillospirales > Ruminococcaceae > Ruminococcus. The sequence goes on from NZ_CAMKRR010000009.1 coordinate 7,397, forward strand.
CAGCACCGAGAAGAAGTATCAGATAGAATGTAAGTCCTCGGCTGATGAGAAGCGCAGGTTTTACGAGTTCGACGCCAAATATATCGGTAAAAGCCAGAAGGAAGCAGCCTTCAGAAATACCTGCCGCCCCGGGGAGCGGAAGCATTTCCACTGCAACTCCAATAAGGATCTGGAGTGTCAGGATATCAATAAATCTCGTACTGCTCAGTCCGTATGCCCTGTAAACTATCCACGTAATACTGAAAAGACAAATCCTTTGCGCCGCTGTGATAAGAAAGACCTTGAACACAACAGAAAGGTTACGCTTGATATAATCAGCTCCCATAGCATAGGTATCACATATCCTTATGAGCTTTTCGGTATATTTTTCCTTGTTTTTCCTTTTCATTATCCTGATCTTCGTGAGCAGATCAACGACCTTTATGCCAAGAGCTCTTGCCCAAATGGGCTTTATAAATATCAGCAGAAGAGCAGCTATGAACGAAAGATTAAGAACAAACCCGAGAACGATCAGCCATTTCATATCTCCGGCGTATTGTCTCACTACATCAAAATTAAACGCAAGAAATCCAAGCGCCATAAGAACAAGGACCGATTTATATGCTATAGTAATAAGAAGCATGATAAGCGTGGAATATCCGATCTTGATCTTGTCTTTTTTCATATGATACATCTGCATCGGCTGACCGCCTGTGGACGAAGGCGTGATATAACTGAAAAAGAAACCGATAAACGAATATTTAAGGCATTTAAGAAAGCTCGTTCTCTGTTCGAGCACCCTGAGCATATAATGTATGATACTCGCTTCACCTGCAACAAACAGTACGGCAGCGCAAGCTCCCAAGGCGATCCACCGCGGCTTTGCACCTTTCAGATCGCGGATTATCTCGGGGAGCTCCTGCTCTTTAAAGATGAGATGGAGCGTAAAAAACGTTATAACAAGAATAAGACCGACATTCAACGCATATTTCATTATTTTTTTAATAATGTCACCCCCGCGCGAATGATCAGAAATGTATAGTTAGCAACTTTAATTATATCATAACACTTCTTTAATGTCAATATTCATGGATATACGTACATATAGTTGATAGCATTAACAATATTTATGATTTCTTATTCAATATTTTACGTTTATACTCAAGTGCGGTCATTCCCGTTTTATTTTTAAAAAGCTTCATAAAATACGACTGCTCTGTATATCCGCACTTTTCTGCGACCTCACATACGTTCAGGTTAGTGCTTACAAGAAGTCTTTCCGCAAGGGCTATCCTTGCTGAAATAACATCCGTATTAAAGCTTACATCGACATATTTCTTATAAATATGCTGAAAATATGACTGACTGAGACGAAGCTTTTCAGCTTCATCCGCCGCATTCCAGTTAAGCTGGGGTTCTTCGTAGATATTATCATGCAGTTCAAGAATTATCGACATATAGATATTTCCCGCAAATCTCTGAGGATCACGGCTGTCCTCAAGCTTGCGTACAAGCTCGCTTATAAGCTCCTCGGGAGCAGATATGCTGCTTGTAACAGCTGTAAAATGTGATATCATAGGCGAAAGCTGTATTTCCTGATGCTTTTCTATCATTTTTATGTTGGATTTGAGCGTGTTTATGAAAAGCTGCCCCGGGAACTCAGAACCGTCGCACTCCCCTATTATAAGGAATTCGTCCCTGCTTATCCTTGCAGCGAGCTCACCTCTGATGCAGGAAAGATTTACTGCCTGTGCAAAGGAAACATATATCTTTTTCTGATGTTCCTCACCAAGACTTCGCCTTGTCTGCTCGATATCCTCTATACTGTACAGTACACCGAAGTAATCCTTATCGCCGTCAAGCTTCTCCATATGGGATATTATGCCTTTTCTGCTGAATAGTCCAGTAAGTATGTCGCGTTCGGAAAGTCTCTGTATCTTATCATTCAGATACTTCTCATGTTCAAGCATTCTAATCCGCTCTATGCTGTCAGCGGCGATCTGACAGAATTCACCGTAAAACTGCTCGAAGACTATTTCTTTATAGCTGTATCTCCTTACGCAGTAGCCAAAACTGTTGTCAAGGTAATGCAGAGGGGTACAAAAATACGTCCTCGGCTCGGGTACGATATCTTTTTCGGGAATAATGCTTTCAAGTCTGAAATCCTTCGGAGTAGGATCACCCTTATAATCAACATGAGTGACAATACACTTCATTTTCTTGGTATAGCCGCTTTTTCTGTCCGAGATCTCAGACTTATTGTCCGCAAACATATCCTCGCAAAGACATATAAAGAAATCCCCTGATACGTCGAGAAGGTACATATTTCTCAGCATTGCTTCCGAAAATTCTCTGATATCCTTTACATTGCTCATGATAGAGGAATAATTGCTGTGCATGAAAATATTGGCTCTCATAGCCTTATCAAGCATTTTTTGGCTGATATCTGCATTTTGTGCAAGACTCTCCCTGCATCCGCAACTCGCTCCTATCCGCAGATACGGGTGAGTATGTACAGTCCTGTGCTTCTTATCTCCGCTTATAAGCTCATGCAGCCTGCATACAGCGTTTACTGCATTTTCAAGATATGCACCGCTGAATGAAGTAAGGGATGGCTGATAATAGTTAACGTCCGGGTTTCCGTCATATCCGCCGACCGATATTTCCTCGGGTATGCGTATACCGTTTTTTATAAGTGTAAGGCACAACTGTAAAGCCATGTAGTCGCTTCCGCAGACAATTGCCTGCGGTTTTTTCAGCTCTCCCGAAACTATTTTCTCAGCAAATTCAATTGCCTTTCCTATCCAGAAATCGCCGTAAAAGATATGGTCATTACAAACTGAAAGTCCGTTTTCGTTCAAAGCGTCCTTAAATCCTTTTATTCTCTCTTCCGAATGTACTTCGCCCTCGGGACCGCTAAGACAGTAAATATCCGTAAATCCATGCACTTTTATAAAATGCTCTGTCAGCTTTCGGAAGCATTCCCTGTCGTTCTGGAGACAATCCTCAAAATGACCGCTCTGAAAGTCGAGTGAAACTACAGGGATGGTTTTCTCCTTCAGCATATTATCAAGTTTCTGAGCAAGAGCACCGCTGTAAAACGAGCCGAGGTCCACAACTGCTCCGTCGAATTTGAGCTGAAATATGAGCGAATAGATATTTTCATCGCCCTTCATATAGTCTCCCCCGTCATCATAGTTGACAAAATGAGTAAGAACTATAAGATCGTAGCCAAGCATAGCCGACTGCTCGGACATTACCTTTATCATGCTCGTCTGATAAAGCGTATCAGTGTTTGCCGTTATAAGAGCCAGTCTTTTTCGCATACCGCACCTCCTGTACAATATTCTTCATTCCCATTATACTATATTATAATTCTGAAATCAACACAAAAAAGCTGAAATGTACATAATTGTAATTTGATACAGCATTGAATTATACACTTGCATATTATATAATATAATCATAATAATGTTTATTTCAATACCGTGCATTTAATAAAAATGAAAGGACGAAGTACAATGAATAAATTTATAAAAAAAGGATGTACAGCTCTTATCGCTGTTGTTACCCTTGCTTCATCGCTGACGGCGTTTACAGATCGCAGCGGTGATAAAAAAGCTGTGGCTCTGGCTGCTGTAAATATAAACAGCCCGATCGCTGAAAGCAGCAGCGTCAGTGCGGGCGCATATACGATCCCGGAGCTGAATATTCCCTCAAAGGATATCCCAAACACAGAGGGTATCAATTTCGTAAAGGATATGCGACTCGGCTGGAACCTCGGAAACACGCTGGACGCAATCGATGATACAGGCTGGGTAGGCAGTGAAATGGGCATAGAGACCTGCTGGAACGGCGGCTACAAGACCTCAAAGGAAATGATAGACACTGTTAAAGCCGCAGGCTTCCGAACTGTAAGGATTCCCGTTTCATGGCACAATCACGTTGACGGAAGCTATAATATAACCAAGCAGTGGATGGACAGAGTTCAGGAAGTCGTTGATTACGCTATTGACGACGGTATGTACGTGATCCTCAATGTTCACCATGATAACGATCTGAAATATATGTATCCCGATTCTGCTCATTATGAGCAGTCAAAAAAGTATATGACAACTGTATGGTCACAGATAGCCGACCGCTTCAAGGACTATGACAACAAGCTCATATTTGAGACTATGAACGAGCCAAGACTTGTCGGACATCAGAATGAATGGTGGATAAATCCTTCAAACGGCGATTGTATCGACGCTATCAAGACTATAAACAAGCTCAATCAGGACGTACTTGATACTATCCGTTCATCAGGCGGCAATAACGGTACAAGATATGTAGCTGTTCCGGGTTATGACTGCTCCGTAGACGGTGCTACTAACGAGAATTTCAAGCTTCCTGCGGATTCAGCTCAGAACAGACTGATAGTTGCCGTCCATGCATATCTCCCCTATGGATTTGCACTTGCAGAGGAAAGCGATTCTCAGAGCGTCAATTACTTCAATATAAATACCGATACGGGAGAGATACAGCAGGCTATCGACAAGGTGTACAATCAGTACACTTCAAAGGGTATCCCCGTATATATCGGTGAATACGGTGCTCGTGACAAGGGCGGCAACGTACAGCCCCGTATTGACTGTGCCTCCTACTTCACAGCTTATGCATCCTCAAGAGGAATAACCTGCTGCTGGTGGGACGATATCAGCTTTATGCTCCTTGACAGATCAAACTGCACATGGAAGCAGCCTGAGATCGTTCAGGCAATAAATAAATATGCAAGAGGCGACGCTCAGTCAACTATCGTTACAACTGTTTCAAAGCCTGTAACTACCACAACAACTACCACGACTGCCCCTATTTCCGACAGCAGTAAGATATACGGCAAGAAAGGTTCGGAAGGAAGAGTCGACTTCGGCAAAGCTATCGGTGAGACTGCCTTTGTTGAAGTAAAATTCTCAAGCAATACAAACTTTATGAACGGCTGTCTCGGATTTTCACCTTCAATTGACGGCAAGAATTACTGGGTAGCATATGTGTGGGAAACAAATAAGTCCGATACTATCACCATTGATATCAATTCACCAAAGCAGATAATGGACGTTTCTTCGACAGAAGCAGTTGCTATTACATATGAAGAAACCATCGCAAAGCTCGTTTCAATTATAAAAGAGCAGAAATCAGCTATTCTTCAGGCTTGGTACGCTTCCGACAAATCGGGCAAACAGATAGATCCTGCTGAATCAGGTGCTGAAAGTCTTGAAGCATTCATCGTTTCGGACAGAAATTCAAACGAAACAACTACCACAACGACCACCTCCGAAACAACAACAACAACAACTACTACTACTACTGCTGCTGCTTCCACTGAGACTTCTTCGTCATCGACCTCCACAACCACGGAAAAAACCGAAAACATCAAGTATGGTGATTCAAACTGCGACGGTCAGATCGATCTTGCAGATGCTGTTCTTATCATGCAGGAGCTCGCAAATCCTTCACGCTATGGTATAAACGGAACTGATGAAAAGCATATTACTGAGCTTGGCCTGAAAAACGCAGACTGCTATATGACCGGTGACGGTGTTACAAACAACGATGCTGTTGCGATACAGAAGTTCTGTCTCAACCTTTTGGAACAATTCCCTGCTTATTGAGATTTGAATATACCCTCCACTATATTAAAAGGCTTTCATTGACTTGAGAGCCTTTTAATTTTTGCACTCAATATGTTAATTATTTATAAATTATCAGCATCATTCATTGAAAATACAGTAAAAATATGCTATAATATAAAAAATCATAATATATGAGGAATACTGCTTGATCTTAACTTTTAAGTATTTCTTTTATCCTTTCTTACTAACTTAAATGAAAGCGAGTGATCTAATGAATTTTACTTCCGAAGATATCAGGGCTGCTCTTAAAAAAGGCGAAATATGTGCTTATTATCAGCCTCAGTATGATACTGTCACAAGCAAGATCAAAAGTGCGGAAGCTCTCGCACGATGGATCAAGCCTGACGGTTCGCTCATATCACCTTTCTTTTTCATTCCCGTTGCGGAAGAAACCGACCTCATCATGGACATCGACTGGCATATTGTTGAGCTCGTCTGCAATACACTCTGCAAACAGGAAGGATATGCGCGCCACAGGATTTCCATTAACTTCTCAAGACGTCATATCTATGAGGAAAACTTCACGGAAAAGCTTTCTAAGATCGTTGACAGCTACGAATTGCCTCATAAGCTAATTGAAATAGAAATTACCGAATCTGCAATGGTTAATGACGCTCAGAAGATACTTGAGTGGATAAATTCTGCAAGATCAGCAGGCTTCAGGATCGCTATAGACGATTTCGGAAGCGGACTTTCATCACTTCAGTTCGTCAAGGATGTTCCCGCAGATGTTCTGAAAATAGACAAATCACTGCTCAGTCAGAACTGTGAGAACGAAAAAGAGCGTATAGTTCTTGAGAGTATATTCAATTTTGCTCACCGTCTGCATATGCGTACGATCGCTGAAGGCGTGGAAACAAAGGAGCAGCTCGCATTTCTGCGTACCTGCGGATGCAACAGGATACAGGGCTATATCTTTGCAAAGCCTATGCCGGAGGAGGACTATCTTGCAATATGCAAGCTTGATAAAAATGCGGAGGAACCTGCCGATATACTGCAGCTGCAAAGCCCCGCAAGCGCGATAAATCTTCTTATGGGAGTTATTTTCCGCCGATATCCCCTTGTTATATTCTCGAATCTTTCACGTAATACATTCTATATGATGGCATATCAGGATTTTACGTCAACAAGCTGCCCGTCGGCAGGTATTTTTGATGAGCTGATCTTTCATGGGACTCAGACAATGTATCCCGATGATAAAGATATTTTTGCCTCAACATTTGACAGGTCAAATCTAATACGCGATTATGCAAACGGTAAGTCTGAGATACGCCTTGTTACTCGTCAGCTGGGAGACGACGGCATCTATCGGCGTGTAGAAACTACTGTATATTTCCTTAAAAGCGACTCGTCGGACGATCTCCTTACAATAACATTATGCGACAATCTTCCCGACGAATGATAATATTTGCTTTAAAATCCGCTATTTTACTTTTATTTACAAAATTACAGCAATTTTTGAACATTTAATGTCAATTCTGCTTAATTTTATTATTGACTTTATATTAAAATTGTGATATTATTATATTAGAGAAATAGTTCGTTCAGACCGAGGTGATTGATACTATGAACGCAAAACTGAGAACTATTGCATTCTTCGGATGCAGCTTCACCAGCAGATACAGACAGGACCTGTGCAGAACATTTAATATTGCCGCGGAAGAGTTGAAGATCAACATAGTATACATCAACTCGCTCGGCAAAATAGGCAATAAAAACGCACAGTACGGCGACTACGAGTTTGACCTGATAGATATGATCGACCTCAGACAGTTTGACGGTATAATTTTTGACGGCGAAGGCTACAATGTTGAGGGTATGGCGGAAAAGGTAATACACAAACTTAAAGAAGCATCATGCCCCGTTATATCCATAAGTACTCATGTAGATGGTTTTTATAATATCGAATTCAATGATACGGGCGGTATCAGAATGCTTATAGAGCATTTTATCGATCATCACCACTTTACAAAGATCGGATTCATGTCAGGCTACCTTAGTCATCCCGACGCTCAGATACGACTTAAGGAGTTTCAGACAATTATGACTGAAAGAGGCCTGCCCGAAAACGGTGTAGGTATGTTTGAAGGTGATTTCTGGTTCCATAAGGGAGAAGAAGCCGCCGATTACTTCCTTTCTCAGCCCGAAGTTCCGGAAGCTATCGTATGTGCAAATGACTATATGGCAATAGCACTTATCACTGCTCTGAAAAAAAGAGGTATACGTATTCCCGATGATATTGCTATTTCGGGTTTTGACGGTACCTTTGAGGGACAGGAATTCCTTCCTCATCTTACTTCGGCAACGAGAGAGAGAGTTCAGATCGCACGTAAGTCTCTTGCTCTTTTTGAGAGCCTTTGGAACAAAAAAGGCTTTGATATGGACCTGAATATTTCTTCAAAGGCAATATATAATCAGTCATGCGGCTGTTCAAAGCTCGATTATAAATTTGAAGCTGAAAATGTCAACAGAGTCTATGAGATAAACCGTAACTTCAGCTATAACCTGTACGATGCGGAATCGGCTCTTCTCAAGCTCAATAAGGTCGACAGCCTGCTGATGCTCGGCAATGTCTTCATCGAGACCTCCATAAATTTCGGCGATTACAATTCATTCTTCCTTATGCTTCATAAGGATACCAGCGGAAAGCTTTCCAGCGACAGTGATTTCCTCTGCCCGTCAGGTGAATTCACTCCTGCCGTGTGGATAGATAAAAAGAATGAATATACCGAGTCAGAGCATTCGTTCAATGTATCATCGCTTATACCGAAATCATTATCGGATAAGCCTCACGTCTTTTATGTCATGAGCGTTCACTGTGTTGAAAGAATGTTCGGTTATGCGGTTATAGAAATGAACAGCAAGGAGATATTCAACGAGTTCTATAATGTCTGGCTCCTTAATATGGCAATGACAATTGAAACTCTTTATAAAAACGATAAGATCAGCAAGCTTATCGGGAAGCTTGAAAACCTCAGTATTCGTGACGGTCTTACAGGTATGCTCAACCGACGCGGGTTTGACGACCATTCACGGGAGGCTATACGTCAGTTCACCTCCAGAAGAACAGTCTGCACCATGGTCATAGATATGGACGGTCTAAAGCATATTAACGACGATTACGGTCACTACGAGGGCGACCGTGCTATCAAATCGGCCGCCGAGATCATCAATCAGTGCTGTGATTCTGGCGAAATTGCAGGCAGAGCCGGCGGTGATGAGTTCTATATCTTTGCACCGAAGTATTCGCAAAGGCAGCTCGACAGATTTATTGAACGTCTGCAAAGCGCTATAGAAAGGCACAATCGCCACTCCAATAAACCTTATAATATCGAACTGAGTTTCGGTTCATTCCTGATTGAAACCGATTCAAACGCCAAGCTCGAGGATTATATCAAAATAAGCGACTCAAGAATGTATGAACAGAAACTGTCCAAGCCTGGCAGAAGAAAATAAAAATGTCCCCTTTCGGGGACATTTTTTATGTATTGATGTTTTTTATCAATAAAACGAATTAAGCGACAGCGTTGATCTCCGAACATTACAGTTCCTGATACATCATACCGTGCTTTGTACAGTACCAGACAAGTCTGCCTGATCTGTAAACAGGCATGGTTATCTGTATATTCCACTCGGGATACTGTTTAAATACTGTCACTGTATTATCCCTGACATATGCTACAAACGAGATATAATGCTCCTTTTTCATTTCATGGGCGGTGTGTATGTACAATTCACCGCCTATATCTTCAACTTTTAACCTCTCGCTTTCTTCGGCTTTTCTCGGCTCTAATGCAGTGAGCTTACTGCCGCAGCAGATTATGGACGCATCCGAAGTTGCTGTGATAATATTCCCGCATTTCGGACAAACATAGAATTTCATCTTTTTCATATTACCTTTCTCGCTTTCTTTACTTTCAATATTTCCCGATAATAGAACACTGATATCAGTCCCCAGTATGCCTGCGAGCTCTGAAAGGATGGATATATCGGGGCATCCGTGCCCTCTTTCCCATTTGGAAACAGCCTTATCGCTGACATTCAGTTTCTCCGCAAGCTGCTTCTGTGTGAGTTTGAGCTCGTTCCTGAGGGTCCTTATGAGCTCTCCCGTCTTTTCCTGATCCATTTTATCACCTCTTTTTTGTTTCATAGCTCCTTCTTTTATAATTATAGCTTAAAATAATATCACAGTCAATCTACGATCAGTAGAGATGAAAAAAGTCTGTATAAGATATTTTATACAGACTTTTTTCTTTTTATTTAATCATTTATGATGAGCTTACGCATAAGGCAAAGATCAAAAATATCTATTCTGTTGTCACGGCAAAGATCTCCGTTATGCCAGTTTGTCAGGCTGCCTCTTCCGAGAAGGAAACGCTGCATTACTGCGAGGTCAGCGACAGTAAATTCTCCGTCACCGTTAACATCACCTTCTGCCTCGGCTTTCCCGCTTATTTCATCTGATGTAAGAGCGCATTTGTATATCTTTATATTGTCAATGCTTCCCTTGAAGTTACTGTCATCCGAGTAATACGACTTACCGAGATAACAGCTCGTTCCCGAACCCATATCGGCAAGCTGGCCGTGCGTTTCGGTCGTATGCAGGACTTTCCTGCCGTCAATATAAAGCTTTGTATCCGCCCCGTTCACAACAAGTGTATAATTATGCCATTCCGTACCGTTCAGATCGTACACAAGTTCTGTCTCATCGCGCCATGAATCAGTAGTTGCGGCAAATCTGAACAGATCTTTTGCAACACGGAAGAAAACGTACTTTTCATCGTTCTTTCCTGCGGCAAAGGTAAAGAAATTGCCATCGGACTCCGATCTGATATCCATACTTACAGTATAGTCACGGCAGCCGTCAAGCATACCCGTCGGAAACACGGTGTATGACTCATCGCTTCCGTCGAAACAGAGCACATTTCCTTTCTGCTGATCCTGTATAACGGATACTCCTCCATTAAGACTAAGATTGCCAAGACTGCCTTCAAAATCTATGTCAACATAAGGCTTTGGCTTATCACATTCACTTACAGGAATTCCGAAAACCTTTACTTCGTAAACTGTAGGTGTATACCAGTTATTGTCGGGATTGTTCTGAAGTGTGGCGTTTTGAACATTAAGCCGCACATACCGCGCTTTGCCCGAAAGCATATCACTGTTGAAGCCGTATGTTTTATTTACGGTCTCACTGCTTTTATCGGTATGGTCGAGTAGCTTTGTCCAGTTCACTCCGTCAAGGCTGCCTTCAACAGTATAGGTATAATAACCCTCAGAGCCCTTGCAGATATACCATGAGGTCTGTATATTGGAAAGCTTGCATACCCTTTCAAGATCTACCTGCAAATAAAAAGGCCATTTCTTATAATCTCCTATAGCAGTAAAAGAGCTCTGATACGAACCGTCAAAGGCTTTGGAGGGTGAACTGCTGCTCTTTGCAGCAAGTGATGATGAAGCAGGTCTGTCCTGTGAAAGCAGCTCACCCTGCTGAACAGGATAAAGCTCTCCCGTAGCTGTATTATACTTAAAATAAGGACAATAATCATAAAACGCAAAGCCGTTGTCGAAATAGAGCGGACAAAGTGTTGTTCCGCTCGTTGATGAAGATCTCAGCCAGCGGTAAGCGTGCATGATGTAATTCTTGTCCTGCATATTTACTATCCAGCCGGACTGTGACGAAAAAGTTGAAGTGTTTCCGATGCTGCGGAGCTCGCTCCACTCCCCCTTAAGATCTTTTGTCACGCTGTATGCACCGCTGCTCGGATACCAGCCTGCCGCCTGAGAGGTAAAGAGAAAATAATAGTCGTCTTTTTTTATAAGATTCGGGAATTCACGGTACTGATCCTCAAAAAGTGTGGTCACTACCTCAGTAACATCGCTGTAATCGTCGTTCATTCGGAATATATACATGGTCGCATTTGCTCCCTGCCCCTCTTTGTTGGCAGCTGCGATAAGATATCCCGAACCGTCATCATCAAAAAATATAGCCATATCACGTACCTGTATACCGAGCGGATTGTACACATGATGCACGGTAAACTGTCCGCCCGGAGTTCCTGTGATAACAAGCGCCTTGCCGTCACTGTATCCGCTTGGCTTTTCCCAGTGCGCCCATACAACGACCTTGTTCTTTTCGGGAATATAGTCTATATGGACTGATTCTATCTTGCAGCTTGCAAGCGCGGAATTCTGTGAACTGTCAGCAGCATTTCTCTCGCTGCCAAAGTGTATACCGTCGCTTGAAACAGTCTCGGCAAGGTATATGTCGTCCTTCCCCGAATGTTTTTTCAAAGAGTAGCTGTAGTAGGTATTGCCGACTTTATATCCGTTTGTATCATATTTAAGGCTGCTTCCCTTCTGATTGTCATACGTATTCAATCCCGAAGGCAGAACACATGGTGTAAGCGACTTTACCGAGGAACAAAGCTCCTTGCCTTTTGATGTGACTTTTAGCTGATAATAGTAAGTTGTTCCCATATCCATATCATTGTCACAGAATGAGTTTCCGTTTCCTTCATAGATACTGATAAAATTGCTCTCGGGATCTGTCGAGCGGTAAAGAGTATATTTGTCGGCTGAAAGAGTCGTTGCCCACTGTAGTTCCGCATGATCTGCGTTTTTACCGTCCGCAATGCAGAAAAGGTTTCCGACAAGTCCGATATCATCTGATACGGCGACCGACTCAGCCGATACATAATTATTTGCGTTTCCTTTAAAGCTGGTGCCTGTCAGCAGCATTGCCGAACTGCATACAGCAGCGGCAAAGAGCTTAAATAAGCTTTTTAGATAAACATTCATTTCTGTAGTTCAACTCCTTTTTTATTATTTTCTGTCAAGCATATTATATCACGGCAAGGAATATATTGCAATATTTCTATGGAATTTATCTTTACATATCTTTCATATTTATGGTATAATGTTATCATAAAATATACGCTGATAAAAAGGAGGTATAAGCTTTGAAACGTGAATTGGGCATAGCAAGGTGTGGACTTGCCTGCTGTTTATGTTCGGAAAATGTTAAATGCAAGGGCTGCGGTCAGGATGGTTTTCTTGAGCTTGACTGGTGCAAGGACGCAGAATGGTGTGAAAACAGGAAATGCTGCATATCAAAAGATGTCATGGGATGTTACGAATGTCCTGACAGTCAATGCAGGAAAGGCTTGTTCTCGGATAAAATAAAGGCTCTGGCATTTACAGAGTTTGCACGCAGATACGGCAAGGAATATTTGCTTGACTGCCTTGAAAAAAATGAAAAGGCCGGGATAGTATATCACCGTGAAGGCATTATAGGAGACTATGACGAATTCGACGATATCGAGAAGCTGATGGAATTTATCAGAAACGGCAGATAAGAAAGTGAGTGAAAGCAATGAATATAGAGTTTATCGCACAGTTAAAAAAATACGATGACTTTTTGAAGACATACAGTGAAGGAAATGAAAAGCAGCTTTATAACAGTAAATCACTGCTTTTTTATTCACTGGCCAACAACGTCCCCGAAGAGCGGTATAAAATAAGTATGTTCCTTTTGAACAAAGATACCGATGCCTGCGGTACGAATGAGTGCGGCGAGAACCTTTTTCATGTCCTTTTATCAAGAGTAAAGCATGATCTCCCTCAGACTGTCGAGCTTTGCCGTATCCTTATGGCTAAAGGAGCAGACATAAATCAAGCTGACGAAAAAGGCCGTGTTCCGCTGCAATACATAATAAACATGAAATATACCGATGAGGAGCTGCATGAGCTTTATGATCTGTGGTTTTCTCACGGCAAGGTCATAGTCGATCATAAGAACGACTGGGGAAAGACTCCTTTAGAGCTCATGGAAAACCTGCCTTACAGGAAAAAGCTGTATGAAATTGCCAAGGGTCAGTCTCTCTGATTTAAGGCGGATCAATATTATTTCAAGGAGATAAAAATGGGATTTCTTGTACACACGCTGGAATATAAAGGCGGTCCAGTAAATGAAGCTGTCTGTCCGAGAAATTATAACTGTAACGACTATGAAAAGTACAGGAAGATCTACGAGGACTGCTTCTATCCGATGAGAAGCTCGCTGGGACTGCCCCGTGAATGCTGCAAAAGCAGTGATGAACTTGCTGAAATTCAGGACAGCATTTTTATTCTTGAAGACAACGGGAACATCATCGGTTCGGTTGCTGTTTATGGTAATGAGATCGACGATCTTTTTGTATCCTCCGAATATCAGCGCAAAGGCTGCGGACTTAAGCTTCTTAAATTCGCAATAGCTTATCTGCAAAAGAAGAACACTGACAGAATAAAACTCCGCGTCGCTGATGTTAACAGGACGGCGCTTTCACTGTATCTGAAAAACGGATTTGTTATTGCCGAAACAAAAGAGATCGCAGCATCTTATCAGGACTGATACAAATATATATGTCAAACGAAGCTTAAAGCAGCCTTTTCGGCTGCTTTTTTATTTAGAATTCATTGTAATAATCCACAAAAACATCAATAGAGTTTTGTTGAAACCTTACTAACATATTATGATTTAAGGTTATTTTAAGCTTCAAAAACTATTATACAATCATACATATAAATGTACTTGCATTTTATTTTAGGAGGATGATTTAAATGAGCAAAAAACACATTCTGGCAGGTATCCTGTCAGCTGTTGTCTTAGGAAGTGTCTCAGCTGCATCGGCAGCTGCCGCTGACACTCTCTACGGCGACGCAAACTGCGACGGTACAGTTGATATGTCTGACGCTGTGCTTATAATGCAGTCGCTGGCTAACCCCGGAAAATACGGAGTAAACGGTACTGATTCAAAGCACATCACACAGGTAGGAATCGACTTTGCCGATGTATGTGAGAACGGTAACGGTCTTACCACAAATGACGCCCTCTCAATACAGAATTATCTCCTGGGCAACATAAAGTCACTGCCCGAATCTTACAAGAGTGATTCTTCATCAGACGAGGATGAAAAGGAAACGGTCAAGACCAAGATCCACCTCAGTGATTCAGGCATCACGATCGACGGTGAGTATGCAGCTGCAGACGGTTCCAAGGTAACTATCACACACTCGGGCGAATTTACCATCGACGGTACTCTCTCTGACGGTCAGATCTGCGTTGATATCCCTGACGAAAAGACAGATAAGGATACAGTTAAGCTTGTTCTCAAAGGCGTAAACATCACAGGCAGCAGTGCTCCTGCTATCCTTGTAAGCAATGCTGACAAGACCTCGATCACAGCAGCTGACGGAACCGAGAACATCATCTCTGACGGCACATCGGCTTACACAGGCGACGAGGCCGAGAGCGCTGTTATCGAAGCCAAGGACGATCTTACCATCAAGGGCGGCGACAACGGCACAGGTACTCTCACTATCAATGCAAATATCCAGCCTGCTATCGTCTGCAACAACGATCTCAAGATCACAGGCGGTATCCTTAACGTAAATACTCTCAACGAGGCTCAGGACGTTTCTCCCGATACTATCAAGGGCAAGGGCTCCGTTACGGTAAAGGGCGGCACGATCAATATCGTTTCAAAGGGCGACGGTATCAAGTCCTCCAAGGGCGAGGTTGTCATTGAAGACGGTACTATAGTTATAAAGGCAAGCAAGGACGCTATACAGGCTGAAACAGACATCACTATCGCAGGCGGCGATATCGCTGCATTCGGCGACAAGGGACTTACAGCCGCAGGCAACGTAAATATCACAGGCGGCAGCGTAGTTGCTACAGCTTCCGATAATCAGTGTGAAACCCTTGCTTCAACGGAACAGGCAGCACTTATGCTCGACTTTACAAAGGAATGGAGCAAAAACAATCCTATTTCTGTAACCGATCCATCAAACAAGGTCCTCATTGAGAAGAATACTCTCAAGAAGTATAAGTATGCTATCGTTTCTTCACCTGATATCGCTTCAGGCGAGCTTAAGGTATTCGCAGGCGGAATCAAGATGAAGCACAGTGAGGGCAGCACCTTCAAGAGCGGCAAGCCTGCCAAGTACACAGAAGTAAACAACGATATGGATAACGAGGAGCAGCTTTATGAGGAGCTCTTCAGCCAGGAAAAGATACATAAGATAGACATTCAGATAGATGAAGCTGTATGGGATAATCTCCTGAAAACAGCAAGCAAGGAAGAATGGACTCCTTGTGATGTTGTTATCGACGGTGAAACTATCAGGAACGCCGGTATCAGAGCGAAGGGAAACAGCTCTCTTATGATGGCTAAGGACGGCAAATACAGCTTCCGTCTGAAGCTCGACAAATATGATAAGGAAAACAACTATCACGGCTTGACAGAGTTCTGCATGAACAATATGCTCATGGACGCTTCATGCCTCAGAGATATAATCTGCTACAACGCAATGTACGAGGTCGGCGGTGTTGCTCCTCATGCAGCTCACACAGATATGTACCTCAACGGTAACCTCTACAGCTTCTATCTCCTTGCAGAGCAGCCGGGTACTACACTTGCAGAGCGCTATGCTGTTGATGATGACTCCGTTCTCTACAAGGCAACAGAAAAAACAGGAAACGAAAACGGCGGCTGGGGCGGCTTTGGCGGCGACAGCTACTGCTCATTCACGGAGAATATGCCTCTGGACAGATTCGATGTTAAATTCGGAACTGACGATGAATACTCACATATCCAGGATGTAAAAACAGCTATCAATAAGCTCACACCAACAGACTACAAGTTTATCGAGGACGTTATCGACGTACCAAGCTTCCTCAAGGGCTTTGCCGTAAACTCAATATTCTGCAACTACGACAGCTATAACGGCTCACTTGCTCATAACTACTACCTCATGTATTCAGGAGGCAGGATGCACTTTGTAGGCTGGGATTACAACCTCTGTCTCGGAAACTTCACAGGCGGTGCAAACTCGGTAACTTCCGACATTAAGACAAGTCTTTATCAGTCAACTATTGAGGATCGTCCTCTTGCCAAGCTTCTTCAGGTACCTGAGTACTATGATATGTATGTTGACATAGTAAAGGACATCATCAACTATTACAGTGATCCCGAAAAGTATGTTGCTGACTATTCAAAGAAGATACGTTCACACGTAGAAGCTGATCCGCGCTTTGAATTCACTATCGAGGACTTCGATACAAACACCTCAGCAAGCGAAGAAGGACTCCAGTACAGTGAAGAAGATACAGGCAATGCCTGGGGCAACTGGGGCGGCTTCGGCGGCGGTGATGCTAACGGCGAAGGCGGGGCCTGGGGCGGCTTCGGCGGCGGAGATGCCAACGGTGAAGGCGGTGCCTGGGGCGACTTCGGCGGCGGAGATGCCAACGGTGAAGGCGGTGCCTGGGGCGGCTTCGGCGGAGACGCAAGCTTCGACTGGGCTAACATGGACTGGGAAAACATGGATTGGAGCAACATGGACTGGGGCGACATGGACTGGGGTGATATGGACTTCGGCGGCGGTATGTTCGGCGGCGGTCAGACTTCAGTTGTTGACTTCCTTATCAAGAGATTTGAAATAATCCTTGAAGCTCTCAAAGATTAATCGGATTTAAAAACTAAAAAGCCATGTAAGGTTTATTCCTTACATGGCTTTTCCTTTAGCGTTCTGTCAGCCCTGAACCGAATTTTTTGCATAAGTGCTGAGTATGGAAGCAGCGTCTACACTGTCTACGATACCGTCTGTATTCAGGTCTGCCATATACTGCATCTGTGCTTCTGTTACAGTACTTACCTCTGCATTTACAGAAGACTGTGCGTAGTAATTAAGTACCTTGCTTGCATCAACGGCTGTAACATTGCCGTCAAAGTCAACATCTCCCGCTTCCTTGTCCTTGCAGAGCTTTTCGATATATGGTCTGATATCGCTGAGGTCTGTAAAGCCTTTCTTCTCAACAAGTTCAAGGTAGTATATATCCAGCTGATAATCAGGTATATCATTGTACAAGTCATCCACATACATAAAGATCATGAAATCAACAAACGTGCCTGCGATTCCGTCATTGTCAAGATCGACCTGCGTATCTATAAAGTTCCACTGATCTGCAGGAAGAATACTGTTTTCAGCGGTTATACCATTGCGAAGGTCTGATATATAAAGCATGAAAGAATATGAATCAAATCCGTCTATCTTTCCGTCCTTGTTTATATCATAAAGATGACTTGTAAGGCCGCTGTCACAGTCAGCCTTTGCCTTCTTGTCTACTGCTATGAGGACATCATTATTGTTCATATATTCATAGTCCATGATAGCAGTATACAATTTCGGGGATTCCTTCTGGCCTGTGAGATCAACACCTGACTTTATAAAATAGCGGTTTGCTATCGACAGCAAACTGTTGACGAATTGATGAGCAACAGGTATATCGCAGAGCTTTAAATTGCTGCGGTACTGCATATAATACACACTTGTCGTATTGATATAATCCAGCTCTGTACTGTTCATGATATATCTTCCTATCATGTCAAATACCGTCACATTGCCCAGAGCCGGGCCGAACTTTTTATAATCTATAAAGGAGTATACATAGTCATAGATCGGCTCGCACTTGTCCCAGAGCTTCTGCTTTTCATCTTCGGGAAGCGTGAGAAGCTCTCTGAGCTTCACATCAAAATTGTAATTGGTCTGACACAGTATTCCTTCGCCCGTGGTTATCGTATTGAAGCGCATGAAATACTCTTCTTTCACAATAGAGCTGGTCTGGAAATCATCGGCAGAGGCTACATCATAGATGTAGATATCATAGAGATCTCTCAGGTCTGTTATGCCGTCTTCATTCACGTCGAAGCTGTAATTCCTGCTCCTGGCGTCATCAGCAAATCTCTTGTAGTATGCGTCGTTGTACTTAAAGGTATCTTCCCATTCTATACCGTTAAGATATTTTTTGAAGCAAAGCTCAACAAAGCTGTTAATATTTCCCTCGGAGCCGTATGGATAGCACGAGTCAATAAACTCGTTGATCTTCAGCTTTTCCTTTACGTCTTCGGGAGCGTCATCAGAGACACTTCTTGTAATATATTCATAAGAATTTTTAATCCATGGAGTTAAATAATTATAGGAATCATAATAAGCTTTGAACTGCTCCTCAGAGAATTTGTAAATAAACATCTCACTGATAAGAGCACTGTCGGCAGAGTCGATCTTTCCGTCCTTATTTACATCTCCTTTTGCCTCGCATCTTTCCGCATAGCCTTCGGGCAGCGATGAAGGCTCGTTCACATAGGTAAAGAGCGCATAAGCGTCGAAAGGATCTGTCTTGCCGCTGCCGTCAAAGTCAAAGAGCATCGGATTCTCATCAATGTAATTGACAGACTCTGCCAGCGGATCAAGCTCATTCGGAGTATAAAGTTCTTCTGCGTATGCATTCATATTAACTCCGCTTGATGCAAGAGCTGCTGCTGAAAGAGCAGCAAGATACTTTTTAACATTATTTACTTTCATTCTGATTACCTCCATACAATCATTTTCATTGATATCAGCCATATCTGTCGTTTGTGTCTGAGAAGCAGCTGTTGTTTCGGCAGCTGAAGCTGCTTTTGTCAAAGCAGATGATATCATTGAGGACGTACCTTTTGCCGTGGAAGAAACAGTTGTTACTTCTTTGACCTTTCCCGACGCCTTAACAGTTGTTGTATAAGTCGTCACAGGAAAAGAAGAAGTATCATTTACTGTAGTTATGATCTCAGACACTGACACAGTCGTATCGTCTGTTATCAGTATATTATCCGTATCATTTACAGCAGGCTTGTTCCCGAACGATGAAAAGTGCACAACTCCCGCTGTTAATACGCTGACAGCAGCTGCAGCTGAAACAGCCGCACAGGCTTTTTTAATATGTATATGTTTTAATCTCTTTTGTTCAAGATGCTCATCCCGTATCCTGAATACGGCATCGGCGATGTCTTTAGTATCTCTCATATATAAAGCCCTTCCTTTCCAGTTCTGTTTTCAACGACTTTCTCGCTCTGAAAATAAGATCGCTGACCTGTCGTCTGGCTTTGTGCATTATCTTAGCGATATCCGAAGTATCAAGGTCCTCAAAATACATGAGGTAGAGCACCTGATAATAATCAGGATTAAGCCGTTTCATCGCTTTATAAAGCTCTGCTTTCTGCTCTTCCATGAAAAATTCCTTTTCAGTATCTGTTACATCGGATATGTTAAGCTGTTCATCAAGAGACAAATCTGATAATTTCTTGTTCTTCCTAAGATGGTCGATAGCGCAGTTCCTTGCGATAGTGAACAGCCACGTTTTAAATGAGCATTTGCCCTTGAAGGCAGGCTTCTTTATAGCAAGCTTAACAAAGGTATCCTGCATTATATCCTCAGCAAGGCTCATATTGTTCACTATACTATTAAGGTAAAGCGACATTCCCTCATGATATTCGTCAATTATTTCTATTAATCCATTATCATCACCATCAAGGAAACGGCGGTAGCGCTCTGCATCGTTTCCCATTAGATTACCCCCTTATTTTTTTAAGGCAAATTTGCTTTATATCTATTAGACGTATGAAATGTAAAATTTACGCACATGAATTTTCCTTTTTTCTCAATTATATAATAGCACCATATTGAGAGACTGTCAATCACACATACTTCAAAAATGTTTAATACTGATCAACATCCAAACCTGTATCCTATCATAAGGTTGAAAAATACACGGATATGGTATATAATAAAATAAGTTTCCCAAAAAAATGTGTTACACTTTTGAGCGTCACAGCAAGTATATATTATGAAAGCACTTACAGCGCGCCAGGCTTTTTAATAAAACAAAGGGGTGGTCCTATGACTGACAAAGAATATCGCAGAATATACGCCAATGATCCGCAAAAAGCCCAGACTGAACTGTTTGATGAATACCTGAATTATGTTTATGCCATAGTTTACAACAAACTTCGCAGCTGCGGCAGCCGTGAAGATGTTGAGGAATGTGTGGGTGATGTTTTTTCAGCTGTTTTTATAAGCTATGACCATAACGGAAGCTTCAGCGGCGATCTGAAAGGCCTTATAGGAACTATTGCAAACCGCACGGCTGTACAGAGGTACCGAAAGCTCGTCCGTAACTGCAATACAGTATATATAGAAAACGAGACATCGGAAATTGCAGATACGGAATGTATCGAGGAGAATGCAGAACGCAGTGTTTTGAAGAATACGCTCTTAAAGCTTATAAAAAGCCTCGGAGAGCCCGATTCGGACATTATAATACAGAAGTACTATTATAATATGAATTCTAAGGAAATAGCGGATAAACATTCAATGTCCCCCGAATCAGTGAGAATGAGATGCAGCAGAGCCCTGAAAAAGCTTAAGGCTCTTCTTGCTGATGAAGGCTACGATATGAAGGAGGGAAATATATGAGCGAAAATAGAAAAATAGGCTTTGATGTCCTCGAAAACTCCGATATAAACACCATAGAGCAATTAGGTACAGATAAAATGAATATTGATAAAAGCGCACGAGACAGAATGCTCAAAAATACAATGCAGAAATATGAAAACGAGAAGAAAAAGCTCAGTATTTCGCAGACTGCAGCGGATGCAGACAACGAATCGGCTGATTCCGTAACAGGGGTTGAGATGTATGATCGCAGAAAAGCACCGCATATCATTTATATCGTTTTATGTTCAGCAGCAGCAGTCGCACTGGCGGTCGGAAGCATAGCTATGTTCAGTCGTCAGAAAAATATTACTCCCGATATCAAAAACCCTGTAGCTGAAATGACTTCCACTGTATCAACAACTACTGTTACAGGCACTTCTGCGGCGGCTTCAACGGTCAATTCCGCTGAAACATCAAAGCTCACGGAAACGAAAACAACTGCAAATATTTCAGTACAAAGCACAACAGCAGAAGAAGCTTCCACAACAGCCGCTGTTACAGAAACTACTGCCGAACAGACGCAGTCAAACACAGCTGTATCAGCACCGTACAAAAATCCTCATACAGACCGCACCGATATCTCTCAGGAAGAGCTGGAAGCTGCGGCTGTCAGAGCAGTCAGGGGGCTTATACGTGATAATACGGAGTTCCAAAACCTTAATCCACAGATGGAGTTTACATTCAGCTATGCATTCTATGACGTAAACGCTGATTCAGTACCCGAACTGTTTATCACAAAAAGGTATGTTCTCCAGGAACAATATATGTACGTATACGACGGAAACGAATATGTTTCGGCGCGCTTCAACGGTCATAACATTGACGGCAGTGAGAAAGTACATGATGTAACAATTGATAATATTGATGTATTAACTGCCCCAAATACTATAGCTATGCTCGGACACCAGGCAGGGGCTCAATCATTTATTATATACATGGATTCTGATAATACCATTACTCCGTTACACGAATACACATATTACAGATATTATGAAAACGGCAGATTGACGGAAGAGAACTTATCCGATACAGAACTTTTGATGTTCAAGCGCTTTTGCGATGAATATAAAGCCTATGAACGCGTGAAGTTGAACTGGACGGTTTATAACGACACAAATTCTGCAGAGTAACCGCGGTCAAACAGCTTTTCGGAATAATTGCTCTAATAAGTCATAAAATATGTATGCGTCCTTAAAAATTTGTACGGACATAAGAAAGCTTTATAAAATTTGAAAAATGTTTATTACAAGTATAATTCGCTCTTAAAATATCCATATAGTATAAGTGTGATAATATTAAACATACTGCAAACTACGAGTTATCCGTAATTTGTCCACAAAACTCTGTCAAACATATCATAACAAATAGGATAAATATACAATTTGTTTAGTAGATTTTGTAGCAGTATCACGAATATGATTAACAAAATGTGACTTTTCTCAAAAAGGTATTTACAAATTACGATATAGAGAGTATTATAAATACATAATTTATTTCTTTTAGGGGGCATTTTTATGAGATTATTTTCAATGTTAGGCGAGATCTATGACGACGTTGTTACAGGAAGAAACACCTATATGTACGACGATGACTATGACTGCCTTTACCTGCCGGTCAGCAAGGAGTTCGTTACTCACGGACTTGAGAAACAGTGTGATGATTGTGGAGTTCTTATCTTTACAATGGATCACGACTTCAATTATACTCTTGACAGTATTCTGATTGATCAGGACGAGCAGCCGCGCGATCTGAGAGAGGAAATTGCTGAATATACCGAGCATTATGAGCTCATTGAGCAGTATTATGAGCTCAGCAGTGCGCTCTCTCATGTGTTTTGCAGAATTAATTGAATCGGAAAAACCGCCTTATGACTGATAAGGCGGTTTTGCTGTCTAATGGGGTTCGGAATGATGGCAAGCTCTTTTGTATCATTTATTCCAAAATCATTATACCGGTATCTAATGAAAGCAGCTTCATAACGGAGCTGCTTTTTATATTATTATCTCACATAAATCAACATAAAAAGCTCAAAAATTTTAGTCAGGTATTGCAATTAAGGAAATATTATGCTATCATATAATTACAGCTTGTATCTGATTTGGCTGTAACATTTTTACGTGAAACAAGGGAGGGTATTTCATGCAAAAAAATTTCTCAAAAAGGATCATTGCAGGATTACTGGCATCTGCAATGGTGATGCCTGGAACTGTCGGTACGTTGAAGCCCCTGCAAGCTTCCGCTTATGAAGTGTTGGGAGAGACTACATTCGACCATAAGATCCTTCCGTGGCATACTGCAGAGGCAAGTCCTGCAAAGCAGTATTTCGAGCTTTCTGAGGGAACTGTCCGCATTCTTATACAGGTGCCCGAAGGAGCTGATAAGGAAAAGTGGGATCTCCAGTTCAGGCACAGAAATCTTAACTTCCAAAAAGGACATGAGTACAAAGTAAGCTTTAAGGCAAAGAGCAGCAGAAATGGCTTTGAGCTTTGCTCAAAGATCGGAAACATCAAGGGCGATGAAGAGTATTTTCAGCTTGACGGTGAAACCAATGCTATGCATATGGGACCTCATATGGGAGGTCAATGGTATATGTCAGCTGTAAAGCTCTCTACAGAGTGGCAGACATTTGAGGGTATATTCAAGCCTACAAGTGATCTTGAAGCTGTTGAGTGGTGCTTCCAGTATGCAAAGGGTACACAGTATCAGGGCAATGCTCAGGCAGGAGATGAACTGTGGTTCGATGATATGTCCATTGAAGATCTGACAGACGACATATCCACTCAGAATACATTTAAATTCGGCTATACAACCCGAAAATACAGCGGTCTGGGATATAATTACATCTCTGTCAATCAGCTCGGATACTATCAGGGACTTGAAAAAATCGCAACACTCGGAGATAATAAAGGCGATATCGTCCACGATATGCCTACCATAGAGCTTGAAAGTAATGAGCACTATGTCTATGAGATCGTAAGCACAGCTGACGATAAGGTAGTTTACACAGGCGAAACATCATTTGCCGTAAAGGATTACGACTCGGGCGACACCGTGTGCAAGATCGACTTTACTGAGTTCAACGAAACAGGCGAATACTACATTCGCATTAAAGGCAAAGAATGGAGATCGTTCCCGTTCAGGATAGGAAATGATATCTACAGCGATAAAGAAAATGATCTGCTGACCAATGCACTCAATTATTTCTATCAGAACCGCGGCGGCATTAAGATCGAGTCCAAATATATCACATCAGGCGATAAATCCAAACTTGCACATAATTACGACCGTGATGAATCCGTTGGATTTGTACAGACAAGCTGGCAGTCATGCAATTTCGATAGTGTAAAAATGGCAGAGCAGAACAGCTCTTCAAGAATTGATACGAGCGGCGGCTGGTTCTCGGGAGCTAATTTCGACAAGAGCATGAAAGAGAGCGGCATCGCACTCTGGACACTGCAAAATCTGTATGAGCGTGCAGCGCTTATCGAAAAAAGCGCAAATAAATTCGCAGACGGCTCGGGTACAGTCGTTATTCCCGAAACGGGCAACAAAATACCCGATATTTTGGACGAATGCAGATATGAGCTTGACTATATGTCTAAGATGAAGGTACAGCCTGATGAAGAAACATGGGGCAAATATGCAGGTTTGTATTATAACGGCATAAAGGGCGTTGAATTTGAACCTCTCCCCAAGGATTATGAGCATGAGTACCATGCATGCTATATCGTTCAGCCCCCGACATTTGCTGCAACTCTGAACTACGCTGCCTGTGCGGCACAGGGCGCACGACTCTGGGAGCCCTATGACAAGGAATACGCAGCAGAGCTTCTTAAAAGCGCCAAGGAAGCATATCGGGCTTACAAAGAACAGTTTTATTTGGCAAGCCCTAATGAAGAAAGCAATAAAGTTTCACTGTACGAGCCATCGTCAATAAAAAGAACAGGCCCGTCAGGTGACACGTATATAGAGGACGACGCTTACTGGGCAGCCTGCGAGCTCTACATCACCGCAAAGGAAGTGGACGACTCAGACGCTGAGAGCTACTTAAAGGACCTTTCCGACTATTCAGACGCATTCAAGGTAAAGCCAAGAAACGGTATTAATACCGGTGTAGCGGGAGAGCCCTCATTTACACTGTTCAACAGTGATGGAACAGCATCCGCAGGTTCACTTTCCATGCTGCTCAACAAACCTCTGATCCCCGATGAACAGTACAAAACACTGAACGGCTCCTTGCTCGACACAGCAGATGAATACATCAATGAAGAAGATTATCAGGGCTACGGCATACCCTATAAGTATGACGGTCCCGGATTTGCGGCATACAGCGGAGACCTTTATGACATAGTTTATCATGGTTTTGAGACCGATTCCAATCAGCGCGCTGTAAATAATATGCTGGCTATGGCTTATGCCTACGACCTTACAGGAGAAAGCAAATACCTTAACGGTGTGGCAAAGGGCATGGATTATATCTTCGGAAACAATCCTCTGGCGTTCTCCTATGTAACAGGCTGCGGATCGTATCATGTAAAAAATCCGTCTCACAGATACTGGCTGAATGAGTTGGATCCTTATCTGCCGCAGGCGCCTGACGGCGTACTTGTAAGCGGTCCTAACGCAATGCCTATGGATCAGTATATGCGTGCCCTCGGATTTAACGACAACAGAACTTCCGCTGATCCGTCTGAGAGGTACTATGCTGATTCTGTTGAGGCATGGTCTACGAATTCGACCTCTCTCGGCTGCAATGCTTCACTTGCATGGCTGGTTTCATTCATGCAGGACGAGGCTTCGGACACAGTTGACGAGCCTGCCGCAACAGGCGATGTGAATGCTGACGGTGAATTCAATGTCGCTGATGTCGTACTTCTCCAAAAATGGCTGCTTGCTGCTCCGAATGCAAAGCTCACAAAATGGAAGGCAGCTGATTTCTTCAAAGATAATAAGCTTGATGTATTCGACCTGACACTTATGAAAAAAGCACTTGTAAGCCAAAATACACAGGACTACATCGAGCCTGACGAGCGCTTTGAATACGGTACGCCGTGTACTGTTGACTGGGACGGTCTGAAACTGTATAAAGGCCCTGATGAAAGCTATGAAGTCATCACTACAATCCCTAATAATGCACACCTAAATGAAATAGGCTATCAGGAGGGCAACAATGACTGGCTGTTTACTGAATACAAAGGTCAGTATGGCTGGATACAAACAAGAATAAACGGTCATAGTACTATATATTATGCTGCGGTCGCCAAGAAGCCTGTTATTTACCTTTATCCTGAAGAGGAGACTGATGTTCATGTGGAGCTGGAGCTGACAGAAGCCGATCTCTCAACAACCTATCCGAAGTACAATAACGGCTGGGACGTAACAGCGTTACCTGACGGTTCGCTTCTCAACAAGGCTGACGGAACACATCACAAGTATCTTTTCTGGGACGCAGTAAACTGCCGCACAAGATTTGACTTCTCAGAGGGATTCTGTGTTGCGGGAAGCGATACAGAGAACTTCCTCAAGGAAAAACTCGCGTATATGGGCTTAACAGAGGAAGAAATGAACGAATTCATCGTGTACTGGCTGCCTTTAATGGAGCATAACAAGTATAACCTCATTTCTTTCCAGGGTGATGCTTATACGAATTCTGCGAAGCTGAACATCACTCCGACACCTGACAGTGTGCTTCGTGTATTCATGGCTTATGTTCCTCTCGAAGAGGCAGTCGAGACCGAACCTCAGCAGCTTGAAGGCTTTGAAAGAAAAGGCTTCACAGTTGTTGAATGGGGCGGCAGCGAGATCAGATCATAAAACTTATCCCGTTATCAACACAAAAAATCAATAAATATAAAAGGCTGTATGACCGATCGGGTCATACAGCCTTTTGTCATACACTTATATTTGCTCTGAAAAATAGTCTTTAAGCTTTTGTCAGTCTCCCAAAGAATTTACAAGCTTTTCGGCGTCCTCTGCCGACATGGGACGTCCCCATATATAGCCCTGTACGTAGTCACAGCCTATACTGCGGAGCGCTTCAAGCTGTTCCTCTTCTTCAACACCCTCTGAGATCACGTCAAGCCCCATAATATGACCCATTGATATGATAGCTGCAACATACTGCTTCGAGGACTCGTTGGCATTGATCTTGTCTATAAAGGATTTATCTATTTTAAGAAGATTTGCAGGTATCTTATTGAGATAGCTCAGCGACGAATATCCTGTTCCGAAGTCATCTATCGCAAGCTTTACGCCCATTTCCCTGAGCTTATTTATGCATTGCAGAGCCTTGTCAGCCGAATCTATCAGTATGGACTCGGTTATCTCGATCTCGAAATGCTCCGGAGAGATACCGCTTTTATCAATAAGAGAATGGATTTCATCCAGAAAATCATTCTTCATAAGATGTCTTACCGACGCATTAAGGCTCAAAGTGAGGTCAAGTCCTGTTTTTTTGATAAGACTGCTGAAAAAAGCCGATGATTTCTTAAACACCATATTGTCAACGCGGTCAATAAGCCCGACTTTTTCCGCGATCGGTATGAACTCTCCAGGAGAAATAAAGTTGCCGTCAGAGTCCTTCATGCGGGCAAGGGCTTCAAATCCGCGGAGCTTATGAGCCATATCGTACTGCGGCTGCAAGTTGAAGAAAATAGTGTCATTCTCAAGGGCGTTCCTTATCTTATTCTCTATTTCGAGTGTACGTTCATTTTTTACGGCATCAGACGAGAACTTCAAAATATGATCGCTGCTGTTGGCTTTTTTTATGGCATTCATTGCAAGAGTGGCATTTGAAATAAGTGAATCTGCCGTAACAGCATCAGTCGGATATTCGGCATATCCGAAGCTTGCTGTAACATACAGGTCACAGCCGTCCACGACAAGCTGTTCGCTGAGTGCATCTGCATATGATATTATCGTATTTCTGACCTCTTCCTGAGTCTTGTATCCAAAGATTATAAGCAGGAATTCATCGCCGTTTATTCGTGTCACATAATCAGAAGAGCCTGAAGCTGCATTATCAGAAACTGCTTTCCAGCGTTTTGCGATCTCTATGAGCACCTTATTTCCTGCCTCGAGCCCCAATGTCACGTTTACGCTTTTAAAATGGTTAAGATCTATGGATACAACCGTAAACCTTTCTTCACGCCTGATAAGATCAGCAATGTAATCAGTGCACGCAAAACGGTTCGGCAGCCCTGTCAGAGCATCGGTATAACTCATATACTGAAGACGCTTTATCACTTTGAAACGTGCAATATGCGAAGAAATGAAAAATGTAGTGAGTTCGAGAGTTTCCTTGATACGCATAGTTTTGTTCGTATCAAAATTTGTAGCCCATATGTATCCGAGGACTTCATGCCCCTGCCTCAGCGGAAACAGTACTACACTTTCAACGCCTGCTTCTACAAGAGTAAGATACCATGGATTATTTATCTTGCTGACATAATCCATATCATCTTTATTCTTGATAATGATACAGTCGCCTTCCTCCCCTATCATGCTCTTCCATGAAGTCGCAATATCGTAGAAGTTTGAAAAATTCGTAACACGTTTCAGATGACTTTCTGCTCTGAAGTCTGTTGCAAGGATAGAAAATGTCCTGTCACTGTCGTTAAGCAAAAGCACAGTACAGCCTTCCGCGTTGCATATCTGACGTATCTCCGTAATTACTCCTTCCATCGCCTCTTCGAGGTCGTTGGACCTGTGAAGCTTGATACAGGTCTTGAGAACATCGTTTGATGTCTGGGCTGTATAAAGAGTATCAAGGACAACATCAGCATTCTGATTTGTAGTGGCGGTATAGGTACAATAAAAGGTATTACCGTCCTCAAAGTCTATCGGCATTGCGTAAATATCAAGCCATATATCGACATTATTAAGGTATACATAGGTATGTACAGGCGTTTTCTGCACCGCAGCGCGAAAACACGCATCTTCAAAGCTGCGATTTTTCGGGAAATACTTATAATATAACGTGTTCGGGACAAATTTTTTTCCCGCATCGGGAGCAACATGGAAATCATCATTTTCAAGGCGCATCTCTATCATTTCGATATATTTTTCATTACCCGCAACAAAACGTATATCTCCGTATCCCCTTTCAGCTTTCTTCTCTACAGATACGATACAGGTAGGTGAAAAAAACGAATCCGCAAACTTCTGAAAATCCATATTGTCTTCCCCTCCCATTTTATAAAAATTATAAAGAATATCCATAAAACAGATAAATATATTAATTGTAAAACAATGTGCTGAATTAAACGATTTAAATCAATCACAGATATTGTATTCCATTAATTCTTATATAAATTCTACCATTTTTGCACAATTAATTCAATCTAAAATTATAAAAGTTTACAAAGTATAAAAAATAATTGGCATTTCATACAAAGCATGAAGCTTTGGTTTGTATGTTAAGACAATTATAAGCTTAGGTACAAAAAAGAGCTTTTCATATAAAAAGCTCTTTCATAGTATTATCCTTATCTCCAGCCTCTGATCCTCGTATACGGCGGAAATAGTTCCTCCCATATGCTCCACAAGTGTTCGTGCGATCGAAAGCCCGAGTCCTGTGGAGTTCCTTGCCGCCTCAACAGTATAAAACCTGTCAAATAGCCGCTCCACCTCGACGGCTGAAAGATTTTGTGCTTTGTTCGCAAAAACGATCTCACCCGAATCGGAAAGTGTTATCTCAAGATCGCCGTCACTGTACTTCATAGCGTTGTTCATCAGATTTGAAAATACTCTTTCGAGACAAGCTTTATTCAGCATACGATCTATTGTATTTACGGTGATATCGACCTTTGGAACTATCCCCTTCTCGTCCAGAGCTCCGCAGTATCCCATAATGCAGTCCTCAAGCACTTGTTTGACGTTGACCTTCTGTATTTCAACCTTTGCTTCATCCGATACTATTACGGAATAACGGAAAAGCTCCTCTGTCAGCTGCTTCATAATCTCTGTTCGTTCGGCTATTATCTCAAGATAGCTGTCGATAAGCTCTCTGTCATCGGTTTTCTTTATCATATACAGATAGCCGCAGATCGCTGTCAGAGGAGTACGAAGGTCATGGGAAATATTCGTTACGGCCTTTTTCAGCTCGGTGTTGCCCTGATGATACTGAAGATGTTCTTTTCGCAGTACGCGAAGCTGATCATTTATACTTGAAGCAAGATCACGCATATCTTTGTCATGAGAAGATACATCTATAAGTGTATTGGTATCATTTTTCAGTCTGTCAGCAAATTCATCAGTTATCTCCCTTGCCGTTTTTTTCAGCAATATTATCTTGACAACTGCCGCGATGAGCAGTATTGCCAACAGACTGTATATCATAATAATCCCTCCGTCATTTAAGATCGGTTTTTCTGAAATATATCATTCCGCAGGTAAATACCAGTGCAGTTTCAAGCACCATAACTCCCAAAGCGGGCAGGAAGCTGTAATTTACAGCGGCTCCGTTTGTAAGTATAGCTTCGGGAACATCGCAATTCTTGATATTCATACAAACAAGCGTCGGCAGAAAATATCCGAGCTTCTGCGGAAAATCGTTTATCGCGGACGCACCGGCACTTAAAAGTATGAGTGCCTGATTGCCGAGATATATTGCGAGGAAGCTCTTCACGCCTTTGAATACAACGCAGAACAGCTGTGATATAGTTGCAAATAATATCACATGGAATGTCGTTAGGACAACGCCCTCTGCTACATTCTTCGCAACAATGCCTTCTGTATTGCCAAATTTTACAGTTATCGCTATCAGACTCAATGCCATTATCAGATACAGCGACACAGAAAATACAACTGATGCCGCCCAGTCTGCGATATACACGCTGCTGCGCTTATGTCCGACTGTTATCTGATTGCGTATAGTTCCGTTTGTGAACAGCGGATAATTAAAAAGTGCGATGATTATGCCGACATAATGCGGAAAAACAAGATATGACGCAATGTAAGGGAGCTGAAATATAGACGGCTTGTCTTTGTGTACTGCCGCTGCTCCGATACTGACCAGAAGCATGAGAACTGCAAGAATACGGTAAATATTCCATTTACCAAGTCTGCTGAAATAAGCATGGAACAGTTTAAACATGGTCAGCACCTCCTACCAGAGAGATGTAGAAGCTTTCAAGGCTTTCATCATGCTCCTCCATATTCAGTATCTCACAGCCCTCATTTGCAAGTGCAAGAGAAAGCTGTGTAATATTGGGCTTCGCATAGATATCAGCGGTCTTTTCATCGTTGATCCTGTACTCTGTATCCATCCTGTCAAGCACAGTGGAAAGTACAGAGGTATCGGTAACTGTAACTCTCATACACTTTCGGCATGAAGCATCCAGCTCCTCAGCGCTCATCTCACGGATCATCCTGCCGTTGTTTATAAAGCCGTAATGTGTGGCAAGCTTTGAAAGCTCGTCAAGTATATGTGAAGAAATAAGCACAGTTATCTTTTTCTCATGGTTTAGTTTGAGTATAAGCTCTCGTATCTCCACGATACCCTCGGGATCAAGACCGTTTACAGGCTCATCGAGCACAAGGAAATCGGGGCTTCCGCAGAGCGCAACGGCTATTCCGAGGCGCTGACGCATACCAAGAGAAAAGTTTCTCACTTTTTTGCTTCCTGTGTTTCCGAGTCCTACCAGCTTCAAGAGCTCTGGAATACCGCTGTAATCGGGAAGTCCGAGTACCTGATACTGCTGCCTGAGGTTCTCCTCTGCCGTCATATCGGAATATATGGACGGAGTCTCAACTACAGAGCCGATCCTGCGTCTTGAACTGTTGATATTCCCGTCTGAATATTTGTTTCCGTAAAGCTCGAAATCACCGTCGGAAGGCATCTGCATACCACAGACAATGCGGATAAGAGTAGTCTTTCCCGCACCGTTCCTGCCTACAAAAC
This sequence comes from uncultured Ruminococcus sp., assembly GCF_946415235.1. Lineage (GTDB taxonomy): Bacteria > Bacillota > Clostridia > Oscillospirales > Ruminococcaceae > Ruminococcus. The sequence goes on from NZ_CAMKRR010000009.1 coordinate 39,302, forward strand.
CGTAGACAGAACCCTTCGGGACATTCATTGTCAGACCATCAAGAGCTTTGCATTTTTTATATTGCTTGCATATATTATTTGTTTTCAGTACATAATCCATTGCAAGACCTCCTTTTGTGTTTCTGTAAACAGTATAGCACACAAAAGTCAAGAAAGCGGACAAGAGATCGTCAAGATTTCGTCAAGTTTTTAGTCTGAAGCCTATACCATATACAGCTTCGATATGATCCTTTCCGCTGATCGCCTGCAATTTGTGGCGTATATTGCTGATATGCTGCTTCAATGAACGCTCGGTGCAGTCAGGTGTGTCATAACTTATCTTTTCAAGTATCGTACTTTTCCCGACAGCTGTATGTGAATTCTGCATCAGCAGCTTAAGTATGGCACATTCTGTTCTTGTGAGCCGAACCTCACCCTTACCTGTCAAAACGGTCATGGTATCACACATAAGGGTGAGTTCGCCTGCTGTTATGCTGATCTCATCACTTTCATTCCTTCGGCGAAGCTGTACCGTTATCCTTGCAAGGAGCTCCTGTATATCAAAGGGCTTGGTTATATAATCAGCTGCTCCGCTGAGCAGAAGTTCGACCTTATCGGCAGTATCTGCCTTTGCACTTACCACGATCACGGGGATATCCTTTATCTTCTTAAGGACCTCTTCTCCCGATATCCCGGGCAGCATAAGGTCAAGAAGTATGAGATCGGGTTTGTTCTGCGATAAAAGCATTACCGCCTCTGTTCCCGAATAAGCTCTTGAAATGGTATAGCCCTCATCACCGAGGACTTTGGCAAGCATATCACCTATGCTCTGATCGTCATCTATTATCATTATATTTGGCATATATACACCTCTTCCTGTGTTTAATATTATAACATTTATTAACTCAGATTTCAAGCAGCTGCTGAATTTGCTTTTTGTTTATATATATGACATAAGCATTGACAAAAGGATATACTTCTGATATCATTAATAAAGCGATATTACATGAGTTTATTTCTATACTCAGTGAAAGGATAAAGATAATGACTGAAATTCAACTTATGCCCCTTGAAAAATCAGATTGCGAGCAGTTTATAAAGGATAATCAGGAAGCATTCAATTACGGTGCACTTGAGGAATTCGGCAAGCGTGACGACCACTTTGAAGAAGAGGGCGAAATCATTTCACGTAAAACGATAATTAACGCCATTGATGAGGGCAAAGCGTACCGTATAATGCAGGGAAGCTCTGCTTTCGGCGGTGTTGTTGTCAAAACAGAGTACGATCAGGGAGAGCTTGAGCTTCTCTTTGTTTCACCTTCTGTCCACAGCAAGGGCATCGGCTATGCGGCATGGTGTGCTGTGGAAGAGATGTATCACGAAGTCACGGTCTGGAGAACTGTTACTCCGTATTTTGAAAAACGCAACATACATTTCTATGTAAACCGCTGCGGCTTCCATATCGTTGAGTATTTTAATGAGCATCACTGCTTCCCTGACGATAATGAAGAAGGAATGTATGATATGTTCGCGTTTGAAAAGATACTGCCCGCAACTCCTGCTTCAATACAGGAGCAGATCAGGCGTATCACTTACTTTGAAAATGTAATGAAAAAGGCTGACAATGGTTCTCCCGAGCTGCTAAGGCAGCTTTCGGATTATTACGGCAGCGCTGCATGGAAGCGAGACTTTGCCGCAGATGAAGCAGGGCTTCTCCCGAAAGAGCTTAAACGCGGTGTTCTTTCAGAAGACGGGATCTATGATCTGCTTGAAAAATTCAGATAATAAAATCTCCCCCTCACATTATGAAATTTTCTGCTACATAATGTGAGGGGGATAAAACATTTATTCATATGATAGTTTTTTGTATCAGCACGATGAGCTAACCTCATCTTCTAAACTTCACGATATTCTTGCCTTATCCGTCATTTTTTGCTTTGTCTGTTAATCAGTCCGATATATTGCTGCCTTGTTATACCGCCGTATTTATCAGCAAAATCGTCAACTGTACAATCATTCGGCAATCCGAGAAAGTTCATGACAAGGTTGAATTTATCCCTGTTCTCGGGCAGCAGCAGATTATGCCTTATCATATGTTTAGGTGACTCTTTAAGTATATCATCAAGTGTCCTTCCGCATAAATCACCACGGATACCCAATGACACTCCGCCTTCAAAATACTTTCCCTCGTCAAGTAACCGACGTATATCGTCAGAGACATTCTCCCACGGTATCTCAAACGAAACAAATCCCCACTCCACATATAATGCTCTTGGGTTATTCATCTTTGGTTTAGGTTCCTTAGGAGACATCTTGACCAAAACTTCCGCCGTAAACGGATTGAAATGCTCGTTCTTTTTTATCTGTCTCGCAAGCTGGAGCTGAAACTGGATATCATCGGGAACAAGCTCTTTATGTGCAACTATGGGATGTGTGCCCCATAATATGTCACAGTCGGAGCAAAGCTCTGGTGGACACAGTGCCATGCCTGAAAGCTCTTTTTCGGTCATATCCTTATCAGTCGTCACAAAGTCATACATTCTCACTATCACAGGCTGCATCATAATATAACGGAAGCTGTGCACTTCGGGCAGCTCCTTCCATTTCTCGATCTCTCTTGTTTTGCCTAAGATCAGACCATATGTATAATGCCGCCTGTCGACCTGGCAGCGGAATATATCTCCTGCCCTGAATTTTACCGTCTGATGTTCCATGCTCCTTACAGTTGCGATACGCTCAAAATAATCATCGGGACAGGTCGGGATATAATATCGCATAAACTCGTGGAAATCCTCATCGGACATTATCTTACGCACACGGTCTTTTTCTCCGATCATGACTTCCTGATTGTTTCTCAGATTTCTTACAATAATATAGCTCTTTTCATTCTGAAGGAAGATAAAGAACTCACATCCGAACGGCTTTACTGCCATAACATTTGTAGGCGTAACACGTTTTGCTCTGCCTCTTGAAGTAAGCGGCAGCAGCATGGTTCTGTTATCTGTTTCAAGACGTGTATCAAATTCATTGTAGCTTCTGCTAATATATGAACCATCATCTTTTACAGAGTATTCTTCATATATCACCTTGACGATGATATTGCCCTCATAAAACAGAACTGTTCGCTTTTTCAGGCAGCCTGTCACGCTGTACACGGACACTTTTTCCCAGCTCGGATCAACAGGATCAAGCGCAAGATAACGCCGTTCTTCATCACTGAGCATTATGCAGTAAACTCCATCGTTAAAATACTGCTCCGCTTTTGACTCCGTTTTCTTTTCGTGAGCTTTTATGCTTTCACTTACAGAAACAACAGCGTTCCGGGGATCAAGTCTGCTGCCGCTGAAGCTGCCGAATATCTCTTTTACCGCCTGATAGTTCACGCCGTCTTTTCCTCGCCAGAAATTAAGTGGATAGAAGGTCAGACCGTCCCTGCCCATGCCGTGTTCGGTATAATTTACATAGCCGCGGAGAAATCCCTTGTTCTCAGCCCCCTCCAATATACCGCAGACGGAAAGTATGCCCAATATACAGTGGATAGCGTTACCCGTAGCATCGAAGAATTTTCTCTTGCGTATTTCTGCCAGCAAGGCAGTATCCATGTTATGAGGCTTCATTCCCTTAACGCAGGCAAATATACCGTTCAGTATGCGGTAGTCCTCATCACAGGGCTCAACAGCAGGCAATTTTACAAACTCACGCAGATCATTAAGCACATATTCGGCACAGGTATAATCAGGCTCCCTGCCATACTGCTTTGGCGGAAGATAACGAAAAACATTATAATCGTTCCAGTCAACATTTTCCTTGGTATCAAGTCCGTGGCTGCACCCGCAGACAACACAAACAGGAGAGCTCCATTCTGTCTTTTTCCCACCGTCAGATATCATTTCATGCTCTGGGAGGGCTTTCGACCACACAAGACTTGAAAGTGCAGAACGGTATCTCATATCTCCGCTCGAAAGACTGTACAGGAAAGCCTTTGCAGCAGCTTCAAGTGATATTTGTTTTGAAAGTGCTTTGATCTCTGCTATGATCTCACTGTGTGTCACAGCAGAATCAGGTACAAGGACGCCGCTTTTTACAGCATTTGCCTTTTCACATTCCGACGGCTGTCCCTCACGCATATATGAAAGGTAGTATTTTTTCAGAAATGCCAATGCTTTCTTGTCGATCATAACCGCAGCCTCCCTTGACTTTTTTTATTACTTAATTATACTGTTTATCTGACACAACTTTGCAAAATAATAAAATGCTTTTATAATTTATCTGAATTATAGCATATGAGTGCTGTAATGTCAAGGATAGCTCCTCTAACCCCGTATAGTTTCTGATGAAAGATGAACGGTTGTTAAAAACATATTAAAGTACAGACAGAGCTATGTATAATTTTATATATAAACATATTAAAGAAATATACAAATCATATTATTTTTAATGTTTGTAAAGTTGTTAACACATCCTAACGTATTTTTTGTATTTAGAAAGTCCTTTTGTAATATTTCAGGCTCAGGCTGTTTAATTTCTTTATTTTTTGTAGGAACTTTTTACTTTAATATTGACTTGAATGAACAAATGTGATAATATATATATAAAGATTTTATATGGCATTCTTTACATAATGTCAATATGAAGATGTATTCATACTTAAGACAGATATAAAAATCAACAAATCGAATTACTTAGAACAATATGAATATTATCGTAAAAACTGTTGTACTTTTTCGGCTTTGCTTTCTTTCATGCAGTTATATCAAAAGTGTTTTTTATGCGGGTAAGGCTGAAAGGACTTCATAACTAACGGTTAAAAGCTTGATAAATATTTTTATTACAGCTTTAATAATATTTTCAAAGGAGAATTGGTATGGAAAAAAGGAAAATCATCAGTGCAGTAATGGCATTAGCTGTTGTTGCATCACAAACAATGGGGGGTATTCCAAAAAGTGCTTCAAAAAACGCTGACGGTAAGCTGACTGCGTATGCCTATAACGAAAGCATCCGCGGCAAGTGGCTCAAGGACGAAGCAACAGGAAAATGGATGTACAAGCATCTTGACGGCTCTTACACCAAAAACGGCTATGAATATATCAATGGTCTGTTATGTCAGTTTGACGAAAACGGTTTACTGAAATCGGATCTGAGCAAGCTTATCGACAAGCTTCGCCGCCTTGATCCAAACAATAATATAAAGTATAAGTTCGTTGACGGAGCAGATAACTGGTCTTTCAGAAACTCCCCCGATAACTTCGGCGAAACATACTACATGAGGGAAGACTACTGGAACAAGCTCATGGATGGATTAAAATATACTGAGAAGACACGTATAATAAAAAATGTCCAGAACGGTACATGGGCAGGTTCATGCTATGGTATGGCAGCTACTTCCGTACTTGCAAGCAGCGGAATCCTTAAGCCTGAGAAATGGCAGGACAATGCTGATTTCCTCCACGATATCGCAGGTCCTCCTTCAGATGAAGTCAAGTCTCTCATCAATTATTATTTCTCACTGCAGCTTACTGATTATGATAATCAGAAAATGACACTTGCTCTTTATTTATCCGAGCCATACAAGCTCAATAAGCTTATCCGCAGCGTAGAAGGCGGAGCTTCTACACTTTTGTGTTTCTATGGTTATTTTGACGGACTTTATCAGGCAGGTCATGCCGTTGTGGCATATGACGTTGAATATGATACATTCGTTAAGGAGGGTATCACTTACAACGGAAGAATAAAAATATATGATAATAACTTCATAGATTTCAATGAAGATTATTGCTTGTATTTCGACACTTCAGACGGCTCATGGGCTATCCCAGGTTATCAGTTAAGCTCAAAATACGGTGATTATCTCGGATTAATAACAAACGATATTGATTTTATAAATCATCACGGATATATCGACGGAACAGAAGATGGTGTGATCGGCAAATTTATCCCCACACTACAATCCGCACCTATAAAGAGCAAATATAATATATCCAAGTCATCAAATATTCGCGTCGGATATTCCGATAATATCGCATCAGATGATGATATCAAGGTTATGCCTGCTTTGGGAGATAACAATTTCAAAAACAGCTCGCTCATGTTTGCGTTGAGAGATTCTGCCGCAAGCTATGTATTAAAGCTTCAGGAGCCTGAGAAAATTGATCTTGCTTTATCGTATGAAAACAGCTTGCTCAGCGCAGCTTCTTCTTCAGGAGCAGCTGCTAAGTTCTCACCTAAAGACTGTGTTGCTGTCAACGGTAAAAACACAGATTATGAGCTCGGTATCGTTCTCAATGAAGGATACAAGGTCACAGACTGGTACAGCTTTACAGTCAAGGGCTGCGGAGTAAATGATGCAGCTCTCAGAAAAGCAGAAAACGGTTATATACTCGAAGCTACAAATCTTAAAAATGTTTCCGCAAACGCATTTAATGACGATGCCAAAGCTAACGTAACATTTTCTACCGATTATCCTAAGGTATTCCTGTATGAAAAAGACGAGAATACTATCGGAGTTGCTGTAGATACAGACAATAACGGTTCATTTGAGACAGAAGTAAAGGTTAACTGAAAAAGGTAAACATTCAGAATGTTGCTAAAAATTTCGGCTGCGTGACCATTAAGGTCACGCAGCCTTTCTTTTCATAAGAACTTCATACATCTTTTTATTACAGTATATTTGACACACCGACACTCTACAGAAAGCAATTTCAGACTCACAATGTCAAATACCAACAATAATTGGCTTGCTTTGTTATATTTAATGATGTAAAATTATTATAGTGGATAATTGTATCCTGACATTTTATTTTACCTCGGAGGTGTATTTATGACATTCAGTGTATTTAAACGCATTATTTCTGCGGGAACTGCTGCCATATGCTTTGCGGCTGCTGTACCAACAGTACCGCTCACGGCAAATGCCGTAAATAATAAAATCACTTCATACGAAGGCTACGATTATGAATACTGGACCGACTCGAATGATAATGCTGTTTCATTCGATATTGATAAAAAGGGCGGTTTTGATGCGGAATGGGACGCAAATGGCAACTGCTTCTTTGCTAAAGGCCTGATATATCAAAAGCCGATTTCAAACAATTACAAAATAGACTACGACTTATCGGTGAATTTTGCTCCTGTACAGAATGAAGCTTCAGACGTTGCCTCCACATATGTATGTGCTTATGGTTACCTTAAAGACCCTGCCGCTGAATTCTTCTTTATGGACTGTGGTTATAATTTGCCGAGCTACGGAACCATGGAGAATTGTACTTCATTAGGCAGCGTTGATATTGACGGCAAGACTTATGATCTTTACACTCAGAAAAGATATGGACACACTATTGACGGTTCCTTTTCATATCCTGTATACTTAAGCGTCCGCAGAGGCGGAGAAATGAAATGCAGTTCCGATCCTGACAGCGAAAAAAACAGCTATTCAGGTCAGATAGACGTTGGTGCACATTTTTACGCTCTTGAAGAACTCGGACAGGCAGTAGGTGACCTTGACAGGCTCTCCCTGAATGTGGAATCCTACAGGTGCAGCGGCACAGCAAAGCTCAACAGCTGCGAGATAACTGAATATCAGACACAGAATGACCACCCTCGGGTATCAGGCACCTTTGAAAAAGACGGCTATACTTACACCTACAGCTCTTCGTGCAGGCCGTCCAAAATAGATATACGCCCGGATCAATCCTCCATCAACAAGGAATTTGACTACAGATGGCAGGATGGTACAAATACGATCACAAAGACATTTCTTGATGAGCCTGAAAAAATAGGTAGAAGTGATCTTATTATTTTCAAAAACGACTTTTCATTTGAGTTGAAAGGCGATGATACAGACAGCAAAAGCTTCGACGGTATACTCGAGCTCGAGATGAACAACTCTCAGAAGCTGTATCTTGCTGATACAGCCACAGACTTCGGCGAAGATAAGATAGCTGCTTTATACAGTAAAAAAGGCATAGAGCCAAAGCTTATTGCTTCACTTACAAACAAAAATATTTTAGACCTTCCCGATACTATATATGACGCCCGCAAGCAGGAAATGAGAGTTTATTCATATACAGTAAAGAACGGAAGCATCGAAGAAAAACACACCGATTACTGGATAACAAATTATCAAAATGATTTTTATTTCTACAATAATTACACTTTTAAAATCTGCGGAGAAAAGATAGCCTGCAATATACCATATAAATGCTATAATATCATCAAAATATCTGATTTATTAAATTATCTTGAGGAATACGGCCTTTCAGCCGATACAATAAAAAAAGCTTCCTACACATTTAATTCCGAAGGCTTCGGAGGTTCTCTTTCCGTAAACTCTCTTAAACTGGATATTACTCACTTCCCCGACGGACCGTATAATTACTCTCCCGAATTCTACGGTCAGAATGATTTTACCATTAAGTCCAACAAAAACGGTCTGTTTGACTTCAGCTGGAATAATACGGAATTCGGAGGCTGCACAGCTTTAGCGGAAAAGCATTTTGACGGCAGCGGTCTTGATCTCTCAGAGGTCAAAAGTATCGTTGCGGATTACAGCGTAACTGTCGATTCTGTTGAGGTATACGGACAGACTTACGACGAGACAGCGGTATATTTGCGCGGAAAGCTCCCGATACCTGACGCTTCGAGGAATGAATTATACATCGACATTGCTTACTTCGCAAACACACCTAACCTGAAAAAAAGAATAAAACCTATTTCGTCCGATAACTCCATCGAAGATCACGGCAATATCTATGATCTTTACGTTAATTCAAAGGATGAATTGAACGGATTTACTGTTTTGGGCTTCATAAGCAACGAAGATGCTCTCATAAATCAGTTCTGGAGCCTTGATAACGATCCTCCCGTTAACGGCGAAGAGACTGCTTCATTCAGCGGTTCAATTGATATCACAAAGCATATCGCCGAATACAGTAAAGCTTTCGGCAGCGATACATGGGATATTCTCAGTGATCTTGCTATCTGTGCGGAAGTAAACCACTCGGCAGGTACTGTTTCTGTTGAAAAATTTGATATAACCGTGACATACAAGGACGGAACCGTAAAAAAATATAAACCGTATAATACTTCATCCGATACAGATGAAGTAATCAAAGGTGATGCCAACGATGACGGAGTATTCAGTCTGTCAGATGTTGTTACATTGCAGAGATGGCTGCTCAGTGCAAAAAATGCTATGATCGCAAACTGGAAAGCTGCTGACCTTAATAACGATGATAAGCTTGATGTGTTCGACCTTTGTCAGATGAGGAAAGAAGTTCTCCTGATGATAAAAACGCCTGCTGCTGTAAGTATCAACGAAACAGGCGGATACAAAGGAGTAAACAAGACATGGAAGGTATATGAGGATAAAGGCAAATTCTTCATGTATTATGATGATTTAAAGGGCTTAAAAGGCGCAGATCCGATCATCACTGAAATAACCGAAGAAGAATACGGTTTGATAATGGCTCAGGACTACGAATTAAATCCCCCTTATTATCAGGTTATGGACGGATACAATTTCAAGTCGGTTATCACCTACAAAGACGGTACCGAAAAGACGACGAAAGCAGATATGTATGATATCGTTATAATACTCGATAAGCTTTTTGCGAAATATAACCCCGAAATAGAATTATGGTAAAAAAACAGTGCCTCCCTACGGAGGCACATTTTTTATGCTATTCAAACAGCTTTCTGAACCTTTTCATTGCTTCAATGGTATTTTCTTTATTGTTGAAAGCTGTTAATCTGAACCAGTGATCACCGTTCTTGCCGAAGCCCACACCAGGAGTACCTACCACTCCTGCCTTTTCGAGCATATGATCGAAGAAAGTCCAGCTGTCCATACCGAAGGGACACTCGAACCATATATACGGCGAATTTATCCCGCCTGTAAACCTGATGCCAAGTTCACTCATGGTGTCGGATATAATACGGGCATTTTCCATATAGCAGGCAGTCATAGCCTTTGTTTCTTTTTGACCCTCTTCGCTGAAAACAGCCTCTGCAGCTCTCTGAACGATGTAGGGAACGCCATTGAATTTTGTAGTCTGACGTCTGTTCCACATCTTGTTGAGGCTCATTTCCCTTCCGTCAGGTGAAAGTGACTTTATAGCCTTTGGAACTATTGTATATCCGCAGCGAGTACCTGTAAAGCCCGCTGTCTTTGAAAGCGAACAGAACTCCACCGCGCACTTCTTTGCACCTTCGATGCAGTATATCGTCCTCGGGAGCTCATCGTCAGATATGAAGCTCTCATAGGCTGAATCAAAGAGGATAACGGCGTCATTTTCAAGAGCATAATCCACCCATTCACGCAGCTGCTGCTTGTTATAGCAGGCGCCTGTTGGATTGTTTGGAGAGCAGAGATAAATGATATCCGTATGGATGCTCCTGTCGGGCATGGGAAGGAATTCATTCTCCGCTGAACCGTTAATGTAGACGATGTTTCTGCCGTTCATGGTATTCGTGTCAACATAAACAGGATAAACCGGATCGGGTATGAGTACGGTATTGTCAGCCGAAAACAGATCAGTTATGTTTCCTGTATCGGACTTTGCACCGTCTGATACGAATATCTCGTCCTCGTCAACGTCCGCGCCGAGTTCCCTGTAATGTCCTGCTATAGCCTTTCTGAGGAAGTCATATCCCTGCTCGGGACCGTAGCCGCGGAATGTTTCGGCTTTGCCCATTTCATCGGCAGCTGCGTGCATAGCCTGAACTACCGACTTGCCCAGAGGCAGTGTAACATCGCCGATACCAAGCCTGATAACATCCCTTTCGGGATGCTTTTCTTTAAAAGTGCTTACTCTCTTTGCCACCTCACTGAACAGATAGCTTTCTTTCAGATCAAGAAATCTCTCATTAAACCTTGCCATAGTACTCTCCCTCAAATGTATATTCAGCAGGACCTGTCATATAAATATGTCCGTCCGCTTCCTTCCATTCAATCACCAGCTCACCGCCGAGAAGCTCTACTCTCACAGGCTTGCGCGGGCATATCCCTTTAAGACAAGCCGCAGCGACTGTTGCACAGGTGCCTGTTCCACAGGCAAACGTCTCTCCTGTACCTCTCTCCCATACACGCATTTTCAGGTGATTGGGAGAAACAACTTCCGCAAACTCGATATTTGCCTTGTGAGGGAAATGATCGTCACATTCAAAAACTTTTCCGAATTTTTCAACTTCAAAGCCGCTGACGTTCTCACCGATAAATGTTACAGCATGGGGATTTCCCATAGAAACACAGGTAAACCTAAACTCCCTGCCGTATGCTGAAAGTGAAAGATCGGTAACAGGCGATGCTTCGGCTATAACAGGAACCTCCGACGCTTCAGTGACAGGAGCTCCCATATCAACGGTAAGAGTACGTGCCATGTCGTTCTCATCGGTATGGACTTCGATAGTCTTTATTCCCGCAAGAGTCTCAACAGTTACAACAGGCTTATGAATGATGCCCTTGTCGTAAACGTATTTTGCAACGCAGCGTATGGCGTTGCCGCACATCTCCGATTCGCTGCCGTCGGGATTGAACATACGCATACGGCAGTCGGCTGTGTCACTCGGAAGTATCAGTACAAGACCGTCGGAGCCAATTCCGAAATGGCGGTCACTTACTGCTCTTGAAAGCTGCTCGGGAGAGCTTACGCTCTCCTCGAAACAGTTGACATAAACATAGTCATTGCCGCAGCCGTGCATTTTGTTGAATTTCATTTATATCACACTCCGAAAAGAAGTTTGTCGTATGCAGGGAATGGATAATAGTCCTCCGCAGTTATTGTCTCGGCTTTGTCGGCTGCTGCACGGAGCTTATCCATTGCAGGGATCATCTTGTCACGTACAAACTCTGATTCCTTGATTATATCTCCGATGGTTTTCAGCTTTGCAACAGCTGCTTCAAGCTTTACAGCTGCATCGTCCATTTCATCAATGCGGACTGACAGCTCCTCAACGAGCTTGGTCTCGTACTTGCAGGCTGCCTTTGATACGCTCTTCTTGACTGCAACAGCAGAAGCCGTATCAGCAGCAAACTTTGCTACAGCAGGGATTATCTCCTTGCGAGCCATATCGACCATGGTCTGTGCCTCGATATTTACAGACTTGACATAGTTTTCAAGCATGATATCGCGGCGTGAATAGATCTCTGCCTCCGTAAAGATACCGTGTGATGTGAGCATTTCAATATTCTTTTTGTCACATATCTTAGGCATACAGTCGGCAGTAGTCCTCAGGTTGGAAAGTCCGCGCTTTTCGGCTTCCTTGACCCACTTGTCATCATAGCCGTTTCCGTTGAAGATTATGCGCTTGTGTTCCTTGATGGTATTCTTTATGAGTTCGTGGAGAGCCTTGTTGAAGTCCTTTGCTCCTTCGAGCTTGTCAGCGAACTGCTTTAATACCTCCGCAACTGCACCGTTCAGATGGATATTGGCGCATGATATGCTGTTGGACGATCCAAGCATACGGAACTCAAACTTATTGCCTGTGAATGCAAAAGGAGATGTACGGTTACGGTCTGTTGTGTCCTTGCTGAACTGAGGAAGCACATCAACACCCAGTTTCATTTTCTCCTTGGCTGTACCGCCGTAGGGCTTGTCATTCTCGATAGCCTCAAGTATAGCTGTAAGCTCATCACCAAGGAATATTGAAATAATAGCGGGAGGAGCTTCGTTTGCACCGAGACGGTGGTCATTGCCTGCTGTAGCAACTGAAAGTCTCAGTAGATCCTGATAGTCGTCAACTGCCTTGATAACAGCAGCAAGGAAGAGCAGGAACTGTGCATTCTCATAAGGTGTTTCTCCGGGAGAAAGAAGATTTACGCCCGTATCTGTGGAGATGGACCAGTTGTTGTGCTTGCCCGAGCCATTTACGCCCTCGAATGGCTTTTCGTGAAGCAGGCAAACAAGCCCGTGACGCTCGGCTACCTTCTTCATAACCTCCATTGTGAGCTGATTGTGGTCGGCAGCAATATTTGTAGTTTTGTAAATAGGAGCAAGCTCGTGCTGTGCGGGAGCGACTTCATTGTGCTTTGTCTTTGCAAGGATACCGAGCTTCCAGAGCTCCTTGTCAAGATCAGCCATAAATTCGGATACTCTCGACTTTATGGAACCGAAATAGTGATCTTCCATTTCCTGTCCCTTCGGAGGCATTGCACCGAAAAGGGTACGTCCTGTCATTATGAGGTCTTTCCTCTTCTTGTACATGTCACGGTCAACGAGGAAGTATTCCTGCTCGGGACCTACCGATGTGCGGACGCTTCTGACGCTTTCGTTTCCGAACAGCTTAAGAACACGAAGTGCCTGCTTGTTGAGTGCTTCCATTGAGCGGAGAAGCGGAACCTTCTTGTCGAGAGCCTCACCTGTATATGAGCAGAAAGCGGTAGGTATGTAAAGTGTTCCGTCCTTGATGAATGCATATGAAGTCGGATCCCATGCAGTATATCCACGTGCTTCAAAGGTAGCGCGGAGTCCGCCCGAAGGGAATGACGAAGCATCAGGCTCGCCCTTTACAAGCTCCTTGCCCGAGAATTCCATGATAACTCTTCCGTCGGGTGCAGGAGTGATAAAGCTGTCGTGCTTCTCGGCTGTAACGCCTGTCATTGGCTGGAACCAGTGAGTATAGTGAGTTGCACCTTTCTCGATAGCCCAGTCCTTCATGGCTGCCGCAACAACATTTGCAACGGACAGATCAAGGGGCGTTCCCCTGTCAATCGTCCTTTTCAGAGACTTGTAGACCTTCTCTGAGAGGGTTGCTTTCATGACTCTCTCATCGAATACCATTGAACCAAAATAATCTGTTACCTTTTCCATTTTTATTTCCTCCATTTATTTATTTTCGAGAGAAGCTCTTATAAAGTCAGCAAAGAGCTTCTGTGGTTTATTCGGACGTGATTTGAATTCGGGGTGGAACTGCACTCCGACGAACCACGGGTGATCAGGAAGCTCCACTATCTCAACAAGCTTTTCATCGGGTGACATTCCCGCGATGTGAAGTCCGTTCTGAGTAAGTACTTTACGGTATGCGTTGTTGAATTCATAGCGGTGGCGGTGCCGCTCGTATATCAGCTCCTCGCCGTAGATCTTACGGCAGCGTGAACCCTCTGCAAGCCTGCATGGATAAAGTCCGAGACGCATCGTGCCGCCTTTTTCGGAAATGTTCCTCTGCTCGTCCATGATGTCAATCACAGGGTACGGAGTTTCACCGAACTCGGCAGAATCAGCACCTGCAAGTCCGCATACATTTCGTGCATATTCGATGACCGTCATCTGCATACCGAGACATATTCCGAAAAACGGAACTTTGTTCTCTCGTGCGTAGCGTATGGACTCCACCATACCCTCGATACCTCTGTGACCGAAACCGCCCGGAACGATGATTCCGTTGCAGTCCCTGAAGATCTCGGCGGCGTTTTCGGCGGTGACGTTTTCAGAGTCTATCCACTTTATCTCAACTGCTGCGTCATTTATAATACCGCCGTGCCTCAGCGCCTCTGCGACCGAGAGATATGCGTCGTGGAGCTCAACATATTTGCCTACAAGTCCTATTGTAACTGTCTTGTGAGCGTTTTCAGCCCTGCGGACCATTTCTGTCCATTCCGTGAGGTCGGGAGCATTGTCTGATATACCGAGGTGGCGGCATACAGAATGTGCAAGTCCCTCATCCTCGAGCCACAATGGCACTTCATAAAGCGACGGAGCAGTAAGGTTCTGTATTACGTCCTCCTTGCGTATATTACAGAAAAGAGCGATCTTTTCAGCCATATCATCAGGGATGCGCTTTTCTGTTCGGCATACAATTATATCGGGCTGTATTCCGATTGAGAGGAGCTCCTTGGTGGAGTGCTGTGTGGGCTTGGATTTAAGCTCCTCAGAGCCTGCTATATATGGTACAAGTGTTACGTGTATGTAGCATACATTCTCACGTCCCTGTTCTGTACCGACCTGTCTTATAGCTTCAAGGAACGGCGTAGATTCGATATCTCCGACAGTACCGCCGATCTCTGTGATGACAACGTCTGCGTTCGCTTCATTTGCAGCACTGTAAACTCTGTCCTTTATCTCGTTGGTGATGTGCGGTATGACCTGCACCGTTCCCCCGAGATAGTCGCCGCGGCGCTCCTTTGTAATGACGTTCCAGTAAATCTTTCCTGTTGTTACATTGGAGTGAACAGAGAGATTTTCGTCAACAAAACGCTCATAGTGACCGAGATCAAGGTCGGTCTCGGCACCGTCGTCCGTGACAAAAACCTCACCGTGCTGGAAAGGCGACATTGTACCCGGGTCAACATTGATGTAAGGATCAAACTTCTGAATGGTGACCTTGTAGCCGCGCTGCTTGAGAAGTCTTCCGAGCGAAGCTGCCGTAATACCTTTTCCGAGTCCCGAAACAACTCCGCCTGTTACAAAAATGAACTTTGACATTTTTACTTATGCTCCTTGAAATACATTTATGATAAAGGCAGTCTGCGGAGTATGGGAGATTCAGGTTTAATAATATCCGCAGACGCCCTTAACAGCTTATGAACGTTCATGCTCCTTCGAATTGCGGAACGATGTAAGTATCATGCATGGCTTGATAAAAAACAAATGGGTGCAGAAGTCCTGAGACTTCATACACCCCTTTGTGTATGGAATTAGCGCTTAAACCAAAAAAGAGAGCTACGGATACCATATCCGCAGCTCCCTTGCTGTTTACAATGCCATTATAGACCTTTGTGGGAGATTTGTCAATAGCTTTTCTGAAATTTGACGTATCGCATATTTTTATTTAATAGTTAGCATATAATAACTGTATAAATTTCACGAAAGCGCCGAAATAACCAATTTTCCTATTGACATTTCCACTTTAACGTGATAAGATATTTTTAGCAACAAAGACGTTCGTACAGGCTTACTGTCTGTATGGACGTCTTTTTTATTATGCGATGCGGATCAATGGCGCTCCGTATCGGAAAGGCAAGTGAATGATATGGATAATTTCAGGAGGGAAGCTCCATATGTGCAGCAGGGCCTTTACGACCCGAGATTTGAACATGATAACTGCGGAATAGGTGCAGTTGTAAACATCAAGGGCGAGGCATCAAGATATGTCGTTGACAGTGCTCTTACTATAGTTGAAAAGCTTGAGCACCGTGCAGGCAAGGATGCTGAGGGCAAAACCGGTGACGGCGTGGGAATACTTGTGCAGATGCCCTACAGCTTTTTTACAGAAGAGATAAAAAAACTGGGTGCCGAACTCGGTGAAAACGGTGACTTCGGTGTAGGTATGTTTTTCTTCCCGCAGAATGAACTCAGACGCGACCGTGCAAAGAAGCTTTTTGAAAAAATAACCGACAATAACGGCATGGACTTTATATGCTGGAGAGAAGTGCCTACTTCTCCTTCAATACTCGGTCATAAAGCGCTCAGCAGTATGCCGTGTATCATGCAGGCTTTTCTAAGGCGTCCAGAAAACTGCAAAAGAGGTCTCGATTTTGACCGCAGGCTCTTCATTGCAAGACGTGAGTTCGAGCAGTCAAACGAGGATACTTATGTATGTTCCCTTTCAAGCCGTACTATAGTTTATAAGGGTATGTTCCTCGTTGACGAGCTGAGAAGGTTCTATGCCGATCTCCGCAGTGAGGACTTCACATCTGCTATAGCAATGGTGCACTCGCGTTTCTCGACGAATACTAATCCAAGCTGGCAGAAGGCTCACCCGAACCGCTTTATCGTTCACAACGGTGAGATCAATACGATTACAGGCAATGCAGACAAAATGCTCGCCCGTGAGGAGACAATGACCTGTGAAACGCTGAAAAACGATATGCACAGGATACTTCCTGCTATAAATGTAAACGGTTCCGACTCCGCGAGACTTGACAATGCTCTCGAATTTATGGTAATGTCGGGTATGCCGCTTCCTCTTGCGGTTATGATAACTATACCCGAGCCGTGGAAAAATGACAAGACCATATCCAAGGCAAAGTATGACTTCTACCAGTACTATGCTACAATGATGGAGCCATGGGACGGTCCTGCTTCCATTCTTTTCTCCGACGGTGACGTTATGGGAGCCGTTCTCGACAGGAACGGCCTCCGTCCTTCAAGATACTGCATAACAAGCGACGGGTTTCTTATTCTTTCATCAGAGACGGGCTGCATAGATATCGCACCTGAGAATATTGTGAAAAAAGACCGTCTCCGTCCGGGAAAAATGCTCCTTGCAGACACAAAGCAGGGACGTATCATAGAGGACGACGAGATCAAGAATACTTATGCATCACGTCAGCCATACGGCGAATGGCTCGATGCAAACCTTGTACGTCTCCATGATCTGCATATCCCGAACAAGGGAGTTCAGACCTACTCCAAAGACGAGCTTGCGAAGCTCCACAAGGCTTTCGGCTACTCCTACGAGGATATCCGCACATCTATTCTGCCAATGGCTGAAAAAGGAGCTGAGCCCATTGCTTCCATGGGAAGCGATATACCGCTCCCTCCGCTTGATAAGCAGTCTCCTCCCCTTTTCAACTACTTCCGTCAGCTATTCGCACAGGTAACAAATCCGCCCTTTGACGCTATCCGTGAAGAGATAGTTACCGACACCAGCGTATACATAGGCAAGGACGGAAATATCCTCGAAGAATGTCCCGAAAACTGCCATGTACTCAAGATCGAAAACCCAATCCTTACAGAGACGGATATGCTCAAGATAAAAGCCCTTGACCGTAAAGGGCTGAAAAGCGCAGTTATCCCGATAACCTACTACATCGGAACATCTCTTGACAAGGCTATCGAGCGTCTTTTCATCGAAGCTGACAAGGCTTACCGCGACGGTGCATCCATTCTTATCCTTTCGGACCGCGGTGTTGACGAGTACCACTGCCCGATACCATCACTCCTTGCAGTTTCAGCACTCCAGCAGCATCTCGTTTCCACAAAGAAGCGCACGGCAGTTGCCATGATCCTTGAATCGGCTGAGCCAAGAGAGGTACACCATTTTGCTGCACTTCTCGGCTATGGTGCGTGTGCTGTAAATCCGTACCTTGCACACGAAACTATCCGTTCACTTATCGAAGAAGGTTCTCTCGACAAGGATTTCTATGCTGCCGAGGACGACTACAACAGTGCTATACTCCACGGTATAGTAAAAATAGCTTCAAAAATGGGAATCTCCACTATACAGTCCTATCAGGGCAGCAAGCTTTTTGAGGCAGTTGGTATCTCACAGGAGCTTATCGACAGCTGCTTTGCAGGTACTGTAAGCCGTATAGGCGGTATCGGACTTGCTGATATAAGCCGCCGCACAGAGGCTCTCCACACAGCTGCTTATGATCCGCTGGGACTCCATGTGAGCAGCGAAGTAAAGAGCGCAGGCAGTCACAAGCTCCGCAGCGGAAAGAGCGATCACCTTTACACTCCCGAGACCATACATCTGCTTCAGCAGGCAGCGTGGACAGGCAGCTATGAGACATTTAAGAAGTATTCCGAAGCTCTTACCCGTGAGGATAACGAGCTTACGCTCCGCAGTCTCCTTGACTTCAATTTTGACAGTGCAAATGAGATACCGCTGGACGAGGTCGAGTCTGTTGAGAGCATTTGCACACGCTTCAAGACAGGCGCCATGTCATACGGCTCTATTTCGCAGGAAGCTCATGAGTGCATGGCTGTTGCCATGAACAGTATAGGCGGAAAATCCAACAGCGGCGAGGGCGGTGAAAGTCCCGAGCGTCTGAGATCTGATAAATGTTCCGCTATCAAGCAGGTTGCTTCGGGACGTTTCGGCGTTACCTCGGAATATCTGGTTTCAGCACAGGAGATACAGATAAAAATGGCACAGGGTGCAAAGCCCGGTGAGGGCGGACATCTTCCCTCGGGAAAGGTCTATCCCTGGATTGCCAAAACTCGTCATTCAACAGCAGGCGTTGGTCTTATTTCTCCTCCGCCCCACCATGATATCTACTCTATCGAAGATCTTGCACAGCTTATCTACGATCTCAAAAATGCCAACGACAAGGCTCGTATCTCAGTAAAACTCGTATCCGAGGCAGGCGTAGGAACTGTTGCGGCAGGCGTTGCAAAGGCAGGAGCACAGGTCATCCTTATTTCGGGCTACGACGGAGGTACGGGAGCGGCTCCAAAGAGCTCCATATACAATGCAGGACTTCCGTGGGAGCTTGGACTTGCCGAGGCTCATCAGACACTTATGCTCAACGGTCTGCGTTCAAGAGTACGTATTGAAACAGACGGCAAGCTCATGACAGGTCGTGATGTACTTGTTGCAGCTCTTCTCGGTGCCGAGGAATTCGGCTTTGCAACAGCTCCGCTGGTAACAATGGGCTGTGTTATGATGAGGGTCTGCAACCTCGACACCTGCCCTATGGGTATAGCAACACAGAATCCCGAGCTCAGGAAGCGTTTCCGCGGAAAGCCTGAATATATCATAAACTTCATGCACTTCATAGCACAGGAGCTCCGTGAATATATGGCTAAGCTCGGAATACGCACAGTTGACGAGCTTGTGGGACGCACAGATTTTCTCCGCATAAAGGACAGTGCGGCTGAAAAGAATATCGACTTTACCAATATACTTGCAAACAGCACAGTTGACAGCAAAAAACATTTTGTCGCTGACGATATTTACGATTTTGAACTTGACAAGACCATAGACCGCCGTGTTATAATAAAGAAGCTGGGAAGTGCGCTGAAAAACGGAACTTCCAAGTCGATTTCCATTAACGTTGTGAATACAGACCGCTCCGTAGGAACTCTCACAGGTGCGGAGATAACACGGATCCACGGTGAAAACGTACTTGCTGACGATACATTTACAGTGATATGCACTGGCAGCGGCGGACAGTCCTTCGGCGCTTTCATACCTAAAGGACTTACACTGGAGCTTTGCGGTGACAGCAACGATTACTTCGGAAAGGGACTGTCGGGCGGCAAGCTGATACTCTGTCCGCCTAAGGGTTCAGCATTCAAAGCTGACGAGAATATCATCGTCGGAAATGTGGCTCTCTACGGAGCTACCTCGGGCAAGGCATTCATCAACGGCGTTGCAGGCGAACGCTTCTGCGTAAGGAATTCGGGAGCTACTGCAGTCTGCGAGGGCGTGGGTGACCACGGCTGCGAGTACATGACAGGCGGACGTGCCGTTATTCTCGGACGAACAGGAAAGAACTTTGCAGCAGGTATGTCGGGCGGTATAGCATATGTCCTCGACGAGGAGCATGATCTCTATACACGTCTCAACAAAGCTTTGGTTTCCCTTGAAACCGTCATCGATGAAGAAGACATCGCAGAGCTTAAGGCCATGATCTCCGAACACGCAGAGGCTACAGGTTCTGAAAAGGCAAAGCAGATACTTGCTGATTTCGAGCGCTATCTGCCATGCTTCAAGAAGGTTATACCCCACGATTTTGCGAAGATACAAACCACAGTAACAAAACTTGAAAAATCAGGCGTGAGCAGCGAACAGGCTATGATAGAAGCATTCGAGCTCATCAGAAAGGAGGCGTGAGCCATGGGAAAAGCTACAGGATTTCTTGAATATTCAAGAACGGAAACAACTGCAAAGGAGCCTCTTGAGCGCATAAAGAACTTTAATGAGTTCCATATTCCGCTCAGTGAAGAGCACCGCCGCGAACAGGCTTCACGCTGCATGGACTGCGGAGTCCCCTTCTGTCAGAACGGTAAAATGCTCTGCGGCATGATATCAGGCTGCCCGCTGAACAACCTCATTCCCGAATGGAACGATCTGCTTTATCACGGTCAGAAAGAATTGGCGCTGAACCGTCTGCTCATGACCAACAACTTCCCCGAGTTCACATCAAGGGTATGTCCAGCACTCTGTGAAAAGGCTTGTATCTGCGGTGTTAACGATTCACCCGTAACTACAAAGGAGAACGAGAATTCAATCATCGAATTCGGCTTCGCAAAGGGTCTTATGCAGCCGCAGATACCCGCTGTAAGGAGCGGCAAGTATGTCGCAGTCATAGGCTCTGGTCCCTCGGGACTTGCTGCTGCTGATACTCTCAATAAGCGCGGTCACAGTGTAACTGTATTTGAGCGCTCCGACCGTGTCGGTGGTCTGCTTATGTACGGTATCCCTAATATGAAGCTTGAAAAGCATATCATAGAGCGCCGAGTTGAGCTCATGAAAGCTGAGGGCGTTGAATTCAGAACGAATTCAAATGTGGGCGAAAATGTTTCCGCCGATGAAATACTCGGCAGCTTTGATGCTGTCGTACTTGCCTGCGGTTCGTCAAATCCCCGTGATATAAAAGCTGAAGGACGTGACGCAGAGGGCATATACTTCGCAGTGGATTTCCTCAAAGCAACTACAAAGAGCCTGCTTGACTCAGAGCTTACAGACGGCAAGTTTATTTCCGCCAAGGACAAGAACGTTGTTATCATAGGAGGAGGCGATACAGGTAATGACTGTGTCGGAACTTCCGTCCGTCATGGCTGCAAGTCAGTTGTTCAGCTTGAAATGATGCCTAAGCTCCCCGACGAGAGAGCCGAGAACAACCCATTCCCCGAGTGGCCGAGAGTCTGCAAGACCGATTACGGTCAGGAAGAAGCAATAGCGCTATTCGGACATGATCCGCGAATCTACTGCACAACAGTCAAGGAATTCATCAAGGACGAAAGCGGCAAGCTTTCTGCTATAAAGGCAGTAAAGCTAAGCTACGGCACAGATCCCGAAACTGGCAGACGCACTATGAACGAGATCGAAGGAAGCGAAGAGATCATCCCCTGCGAGCTTTGTCTCATTGCAGCAGGATTTCTCGGCTGTCAGCAGTATATCGCAGACGCTTTCGGCGTATCACTTGACCAGCGCACAAACGTAAAAACAGCACCCGGCAAACATTCCACAGATGTTGATAAGGTATTCACAGCAGGCGATATGCACATAGGACAGTCCCTTGTGGTCCGTGCTATCCGTGAGGGACGCGACGCCGCGGCAGAGGTCGATGAATACCTTATGGGATACACCAATTTATGATACGGAGGCTAAAATGATCTATTCAGAAAATGAGATATTGCAGTATATTGAGGAAAATGACGTTAAGTTCGTAAAGCTTACATTCTGCGACTTGAAAGGCAGACTAAAAAACATATCTGTCCTTTCATCAGAGCTTGCAATGACCTTTGAGCGCGGAGTCCGCATAACCGCTAAGAAAATAGCAGGCTTCGAGGCAGCAAACGGAAAAGATCTTTTCCTCTTCCCCGACGCTCAGACAATGACTGTTCTCCCGTGGAGACCTCAGCAGGGCAGAGTAATCAGAATGTTCTGCTATATCCGTTACGCTGACGGCACTCCGTTCGAGGGAGACGGCAGATACTTCCTCAAAAAGGCAATGAAAGCGGCAGTTGCGGCAGGCTACTGCTTCCGCTTCGGAACATCATGCGAATTCACGCTTTTCCATAAGGACGCAAACGGGCTCCCGACAAAAACTCCCCATGATTATGCGGGCTACTGCGATGTTGCTCCCGACGACAAGGGTGAGAATATACGCCGCGATGTTTGCCTCACTCTCGAACAGATGGGTATACATCCCATATCATCTCGCCATGAGAGCGGCTGCGGACAGCATGAGATAGACTTCAATGCCTCATCTGCATTAAAAGCGGCTGATACGTTCCTCAGTTTCAAATCCGCTGTAAAATCTGTAGCGGAGACACACGATGTCCACGCAAGCTTCATGCCAAAGCCTCTTCGCAGCGACTGCGGCAACGGTATGCATATCAGCTTCAATGTCTTCCCCGACAATGATATGCTAGAGGAAACAAAAAACAATAATGAACTTCTTAAAAGTGCAGCAGCAGGTATAATGAAGCATATCCGTGAATTTACTCTTTTCACGAATTCGACTGTGAATTCTTACGAAAGGCTCGGTGAATTCACTGCTCCCCGTGACGTAATCTGGTCAGACGAGGAAGGAGCTCAGCTTATACGCATTAATCCTGAAAGCGAAAACACCTGTGTTGAATTACGTGCCGCCGATTGTGTGTGCGATCCGTATTTCGTTCTCGGTCTGATGATATATTCGGCACTTGAGGGCATCGAAGGAAAGCTTGCACTGCCCGAAAAGAACAGCGGCACGGAACGTCTTCCCTCAAACCTTGAGGAAGCGGCCTCCTGCACGGAAAGTTCTGATTTTGTTAAGAAATACGTGCCGTCAAATATACTTGATGTGCTGATATATTACAGTCATGAAGAGTGGCGCGTGTATTCTTCGGCATATGACAAGGATGCATTTGAGGAAAAACACTATTTTTACAGTCTCTGACGGAGGTAAGCTTTGGAAAAAATTCTTGTAGTTTCAAGTAATAAGACCGCCTCTGAAGCTCTTGTGAATTTCCTCCGTGATTCATTCAGATGTACGCCCAAACTCGTCGAATCAGCCTATCAGGCAAAGACAGTTTTCGACGCCGACCCGTCTGTGGAGCTCGCAGTTATCAACTCTCCGCTTATGGACGAATCGGGCTTTGAGCTTGCGGAATACATCATCGAAAATACCACTGCAAACTGCATTTTCATGATAAAAGAGGAGCAGACAGAAAAAATTGCAGGACGAGCCGAAAAGACAGGTATTATCATAGTCGGCAAGCCGTTCAGCCGTACTCTCCTTTACCAGCTTGTGAAAACTCTTGATATCGCCGTAAACCGTTCACTGAAGCTTTACGAGGAGAACCGTCGTCTTGAAGAAAAGATCGACGAGATACAGACGATTGACAAGGCAAAGTTCATGCTCATGCAGTACAAGGGTATGACAGAGGATGAAGCACACGCTTATCTTGAACAGTACGCTATGAATAAACGCAAGAAGAAAAGTCTTGCGGCTCTGGCAATAATCGATAAGCTGAGTGAGCAATACTTATAAGTGAGGCGTAGGAAATGTTTGACAGTATCCACGAAGAATGCGGTGTTTTCGGAATATACGAAAACAAAACTTCTGACGTTGCCGCATCTGTATATTTCGGGCTGTATGCGCTCCAGCACAGAGGTCAGGAGAGCTGCGGCATAACTGTCTGTGATGACGGTATCTTCAGGCATAAGCGTGCAGACGGACTTGTCTCCGAGGTGTTCGGCAGAGAAGAGCTCGACAAGCTCGGCAACGGAAACATGGCTGTAGGACACGTCCGTTACTCCACAACAGGCGGACATAATCACAATAATATCCAGCCCCTTGTAATACGCCATATCAAGGGCAATATGGCGCTCGTTCATAACGGCAATCTTGTCAATGCGGCAGAACTCCGCCGTTCCTTTGAGATGTCGGGAGCTATCTTTCACGGCACCTCGGACACAGAGGCGATAGCTTATTCCATAGTGCGTGAACGACTTACAACAGGTTCGACCGAACAGGCTGTTGAACGTGCAATGCCCAGCATCAAGGGAGCATACTCATGCATACTCATGACTGCTACAAAGCTGATAGCCTTTCGTGACCCGGACGGCTTCCGTCCGCTGTGTATCGGCAGAACTCATGACGGAGCTTATGTTGTTGCTTCCGAGTCCTGCGCTCTTGAAACAGTGGGTGCGGAGTTCCTGCGTGATATTGACGCGGGAGAAATTGTCGTCATAGGCAGGGACGGATTGCAGTCCATACGCACAAACTGCACAACAAGGCGCAATATCTGCATTTTCGAGTACATCTACTTTGCTCGTCCCGATTCTGTTATCGAGGGCATATCAGTTCACCACGCGAGACTTTCTGCAGGTAGGCTCCTTGCAAAAAGCAGTCCTGTTGATGCAGATATAGTTATCGGCGTTCCCGATTCGGGACTTGATGCGGCTCTCGGTTATGCCAACGAAAGCGGTATACCATACGGTATCGGCTTCATCAAGAACAAATACATCGGCCGCAGCTTCATTCAGCCCGAACAGCACCAGCGCGAAAACGCAGTAAAGATAAAGCTTAACGCCGTCCGTGAGAGCGTTTCGGGCAAGCGCGTTATAATGATTGATGATTCCATAGTCCGCGGCACTACAAGCGCAAGGATAGTAAAGCTGCTGCGCGAAGCAGGAGCAAAGGAAGTTCATGTCCGCATCTCTTCACCACCTTTTCTTCACACCTGCCACTTCGGCACGGATATCGACTCGGAGGAGAATCTCATTGCCGGCAAATGCAGCTCAACAGATGAGATAGCAAAGTATATCGGCGCTGACAGTCTTGCATACCTGCCTGTTGAATGTCTCGGTGAGCTCGTTGACAACCGTTTCGGCTACTGCAAGGGCTGCTTCACAGGAGCTTATCCCGTAGACATTTCAGGTGCAGGGAGCAAAAATAAGTTCGACGAGAAAATACACAAATAAACTGCGGAACAGAAACGCTTCAAAATAAGCCTTGTACATCAATGGCGATGTACAAGTGATATCAAGTAAAATATACCTATTATTCGGAGGGATTTACTATGTGTACGATAATGGCATACTGCGGTGTAGGCGGTATGGAAAAGGTCACGGAGGGACTTAAAGCAACAGTCTCACGCGGACCTGACGATCAGAGAATAACTGAAGTTGCAGGAGGAGTACTCGGATTTCAGAGACTGTCCATAATGGGACTTACTCCCGAGGGGATGCAGCCATTTGAACTTGATGGCAGCTCTGTTATATGCAACGGCGAGATATATGGTTTCAGAAAGCTGCGCGATGAACTCATCAAAAAGGGCTACAGCTTTAAAAGTGACAGTGACTGCGAGATACTTCTTCCGCTTTATAAGGAATACGGTACTGATATGTTCGCAAAGCTTGACGCTGAGTTTGCCTGCGTGATATACGACGGCGCAGCGAAAGAATTCATTGCAGCCCGTGACCCCATAGGCATTCGTCCGCTGTACTACGGCAAGTCCTATGACGGCACGATCGTCTTTGCAAGTGAAGCAAAGAACCTTGTCAGGATTTGCAGAAAGGTAATGCCTTTCCCGCCAGGTCACTACTTCAAGGGCGGAGAATTTCACTGCTACTGCGACATCACAGCTGTTGACAAGGTCATTCACGATGATATTTATACAGTCTGCAGGAATATACACGATAAACTTGTCTCAGGAGTAAAGAAGCGTCTTGATTCCGATGCAAAAGTTGGATTCCTGCTTTCGGGCGGACTTGATTCCTCGCTCGTTTGCGCTATTGCTCAGCGTGAGAGCGACAAGCCTATACACACCTTTGCTATCGGCATGAATACCGACGCTATAGACCTGAAATACGCAAAACAGGCAGCTGACTATATCGGAAGCGATCACACCGAAATCATCATCACCAAAGATGATGTTATTGCTGCTCTTGACGATGTTATCCACCTTCTCGGTACTTATGACATAACAACTATCCGTGCAAGTATGGGTATGTACCTGCTATGCAAGGCTATCCATGAGCAGACTGATATCCGCGTACTTCTCACAGGAGAGATATCAGACGAGCTCTTCGGATATAAGTATACCGACTTTGCACCATCAGCGGATGCATTTCAGCGGGAGTCGGTCAAGCGTGTCCGCGAACTGCATATGTATGATGTTTTACGTGCAGACCGCTGTATATCCGTAAATTCTCTTGAAGCCCGTGTTCCATTCGGTGACCTTGACTTTGTAAAGTACGTAATGGCAATTGATCCCGAAATGAAGCTAAATAAATATAACAAGGGAAAATATCTGCTTCGCCATGCTTTTGAGGGAGACTACCTCCCCCATGAGATACTCTACCGTGAAAAAGCAGCTTTTTCGGACGCTGTGGGTCATTCAATGGTCGATTACCTCAAGGAGTATGCCGAGAATTATTATTCCGACGAGGAATTTGAACTTGACTGCACAAAATATACACACGCTAAACCATTTACAAAGGAATCTCTCCTGTATCGTGAGATCTTTGAGAAATACTACAGCGGCAACAGCGAAATGATCGTGGATTTCTGGATGCCGAACAAGGAATGGGAAGGCTGCAATGTTAACGATCCCTCCGCGCGTGTCCTCTCAAACTACGGTGCTAGCGGAGAATAAAACTGACGACGCCTGCTTCATGATATGTATACCAAAACAGCTCCTGCACGGGAGCTGTTTTGCATATATATTCTGTTTTGAAATGAGCTGTTCATTTTGCAGCTGATCTCTTGTTGGCATGGACATATACCGCAAAACACATCGCAATCTGTAAAAGTGTGGAGCAAGGTATAGCCAGTCCTATAAGGAAAAGTGAGCTGGTGTAATGCTGCATTACCAATGCAAAGGGTATCCTCACAAGGAAAGCACCGCATAAGCCTTGAAGCATAACGAATTTTGTCTTTTCTATACCATTGAAATAACCTATAAAACAGAAAAGGAAGCAGGTTTGCAGGCAGTCGATCGCATATGCCTTCAGATAGTCCCACGCATCTTTCACCGTAGAATCTATAGAACAGAAGATACCCGCCAGCTTATCACCGAAGAAAAATGTTATAAAGAACATTGCCACACCGAATGTGGCGGAAACAGCTATACCGTGCCTGAGTGCAGCTCTGGAGCGCTCCCCCATGCCTGCGCCCTGGTTTTGTGCAACGAATGCTGACATGGACTGCATGAAGGAAATGGGGATAAGCATTATGAATGTGCATACCTTGTTTGCAACACCTACTCCTGCCGAAGCATCAACACTTATCTGATTAACTATGGCTACGAGTACAAGAAAGGATATTCCGACAAGGAAATCCTGCAAAGCTATCGGAGTACCTATATGTATGATATTCCGCGCTGAAGCTTTGCGGGGCCTTATATCGGAACGATGGAGCTCAAACGGAAGCTTGATGCGCCTTATAAGGAAAAACGAGATCACGACACTGATAAACTGTGCAATGACTGTTGCGATGGCTGCTCCTGCCGCGCCAAGATGAAATACCGAAACAAATATCATATCACCGATAATATTGCATACACAAGCGATACCGACAGCCGCAAGAGGAGTCTTTGAATCTCCCAATCCGCGGAAAATACTTCCCAGCAGATTATATGATGTAATTATGAGGAAACCGCCGCCGCATATACGGATATAACTGACAGTCGCTTTCAGAGCCTCATCAGGGGCGTGCATCACCTTAGCCAGTAAATTTGCACCAGCCACACTTATCAATGTAAGTGCAGCTCCTGCAAAGAAAAATACATAAAGTCCCGTTCCAATGATCTGTGCAGCATCGTTGGGACGCTTCTGACCGATACGCTGCGCGACCGATACTGTGATTCCCATTGAAAAGCTGACAAGTATATTGGTAAGCGTCGTGATTATCTGCGAACCTGTAGAAACAGCAGAAACGTCTGCTGTTGTTCCGAATTGCCCGACTATAAGCAAGTCCACAGCACCATACAATGCCTGAAGGAACATAGCCATAAGAACAGGAAGCATGAATTTCAGGAGTTTTGGCAATATCGAACCGCTTGTGAAATCATTGTTTTTCATGTTTACCTCCACAAAAAAGCCGGACAAAACATCAAGTATCATACCTTGCGTTTTATCTGGCATTATCATTGTGTTGAATTATTCTGTTCTGTGGAACAGCTTAGTTATTATAACATATTTTGGTTTATGAGCCAAGCACAGTAAAGACTAAAAAACATAATGCAAAGATCCCCCTCAACAGGCAAAGCAAGAGCCTTCAGCCTGATGAGGAAGATCATTCATGTTTCCTCAGAAGCTATCTGCAACATCGGATATCTTCCATTTTCCGTCTTCCTTGACAACTTCGACTACAACGGTATCCTCAGCGCCGTAATCGTTGTTTTTGATCTTTATGGAGTAACCGCTGTCATTGACTGCAGAAGCATCAACAGCTGGATCCTCGTCAGTAAATGAATATCTGCCGCCGATAGGACGATATTCGATATAAAGCTCACCGTCAACATCTATGCACTTGGGATGTTCCGTTCCGAAAAGTGAAGCGTACTCGCTGCTGAGGAACTGCTCTGTCATATGTTCTCTGAGATATTGACGCACACTATCAGTTGTTTTATAAAAACCTGAAGCAGACTTATGATATACTGTTCCGTCATCAGTTGTATATTCCGAAGCTGTGTCCGTATCAACACCGCCGCCGCTCATAAGACGATCGGCAAAAGCAAGTGTATCTCTTACATCCTTTGCTTCGGGAATACTTGGAGCAAGATACTTGCCTGTAGTATTGCGGATAAATGTCATACCGCCCTCATTTTCGGAACTGATCTCATCGAACGGCTTCTCGGAGCAGGCAAATTGTGCCCATAATGTATTATCAGACTCATAAAAAGAGTAAAAGCAGGTCTTGGTACCGTCAGTTTTATCTTCGGCATCAATTTTTACAGTACCGAAACGTGTACCGCCGTTTCTGTATTGCAAAGAGAAAGTGCCGTCATCATTGACCGTAAGTATATTGCCGATATCCTTCTGCATCCACTCTCCTGCGAGATCAGCTGCCGAATAATCATACGAAGTGACATCGTTTGACGCTTCGGACTGAGTTGTCACAGCCTCAGTGTTTTCGGAAGATGCCGCCGCAGCTGCTGAACTGCTTTCCGAAGAAGCCGATGCAGCCGTTGATGCAGCGGTGTTATTCTTGTAGTTTATCTGATGCTCGGAATCGTCTTTTCCGCAGCCTGCCAGCGTACATACCGCAAGAATAAATGTAAGTGTGAGTTTTAATGTTGTTCTTTTCATTTTTTTATCCTCCATGAAATAGCTATGCTGTTCAAAACAGCTTTCATATATATAATCGAACAAAGGAATACAAGTGTTGCAGAATTTCAAAAAAATTTTCAAATTAAAACCACCCGATGAACGGTAAAGTCATTAAGCTAAGGAAAAGTCAAATAATCACAGGAAACAAATAACCTGTGACTATTTTTATGAATATAATGTAAATTATCGCGTAAAGGTATTGACAAA
>NZ_CAMKRR010000010.1 GCF_946415235.1 uncultured Ruminococcus sp.
ATAAAACGGAAAAAATTTTCATTTTACTATGGACAAACTAAAAAAAATGTTGTATAATAAAACAGTATTTGTAATCTACTATTATATCGGAGGAATATACAAATGAATAAATTTAATAGGTTCGCATCTGCAGCTGCGGCGTTTGCACTTGCTGCTGCTTCAGCTTCATGCAGCGCTCCTGAAGCAATCACATTCGGAAAGGGTACACAGACAGCCCTTACTGTTGACGGTTATGAGGTACCCGCAGGCGTTTTCATTTATAATGAGATAACAGCATACAGAAACGCAATGTATGATATGTATTATAAGAACGGAAAGATGCCTACGCTTGATGATGTAAAGAATTCGACCATCAAGGATCTTGACTCCACCGACTGGATACAGGATAATGCTACCGATGCCTGCAAGGACTTTGTAGCAAGCGAAAAGGAATTTGAAAAGATAGGCGAAAGCCTTAAAGAGACCGACCTTGCAGAGATCAAGGATATGCTTTCGACTTATTCAAGCGAGTCTTTGTTCAGCGAAAACGGTGTAGGTGAGGAGTCGCTCAGAAAGATAATTGAAAACAACTACAAGAGAGAAGCTATTTTCAAGCATTATTTCGGACTTGATGCTGAAAAGGGATGTTCTGAGGAAGAACTCAAAACATACTATCAGGACAAGACTACAAGAGTAAAATATTTTGCCATAAGCATGACAGACAGTGAAGGCGAGCAGTACGGTGCTGATGAAAAGCGCCGCCTTAACAATATGATTGACGATTATGTTAAGGAGATCAACGAAGAAAAGACCAATGACGCCAAGCTTAAAAAGATCGACGAGTGCGAAGAAGATTATAATAAGTATGTCGAAAAGCGCACCGCCGAAGAAGAAGCTAAGGCCGCGGAGGAAGCAGGAGAGACAACTACCACAACTACGACGACCACTACTTCTTCGGGAACTACTACCACAACTACAACAGATCCTTACGCGAATGAAATAACGATCACAAAGTATACTACGACAACAGCTGACGAAAACGAGTCAAGTGACACCACAACTACATCAACTTCTGCTGAATCAGCTGCGAGCGAGGATGCTTATAAGAAATACAACGATCATGTTTTCTCAATGCCTTACAATAAGGCTGAAAAATATCAGTATGATGATAATACGGTTTACGTTATCATCAGAGCGGACATCAAGGAACGTATGACTTCGGATGATCTCTGGACAGAAGATAAGATCGAGTCACTTCTGAGTGAACGCTATTACAATGACTTCGAGGATATGATGAAGAACATTGTTAAGGGCTATTCGGTGGAAAAGAACAGTAAGGCGTACAGGAAATTTACTCCTTTCGATCTTAACCTCGGAGATGCATAATATAAAAACAAGGCTGCCTTTAAAGGCAGCCTTTTATGTTTCGTTTTTTCTTTTTTGAAGCCTTACATCTTCTCCCTTGAATTCAAGGCATGAATACATCGAAACGATCCTTGACATGACTCTTTTGTCATACCTCCGCGCGATCCCGTCAAAATCAAGATTTGTGCTTATAATTGAAGGCTTTCCGCAATTGAGCCTTGTGTTGATGATATTATAAACTGTTGCATTATAGAATGAAGATTCGTATTCGGACCCTATATCATCAAGTATAAGAAGATCGGTATTCATTACCAGATCTATCATTTCGGAAGAGTGCTCATAGCTGAAATGTTCTTTTTCGATATTCCTTAGTATGTTTACAGCTGAGTCATATATGACACTGTAGCCTTTTTGAAGCACTGCATTTGCAATAGCAAGTGAAAGGTGAGTTTTTCCCAGACCGGTCTGACCAAACATAAGAATACTTTTTGAATTCAGCGTAAAGGTCGCTGCATACTGCTTTGCGTATTCAAGGATATTCTTCATTGCCGTGTAATTCTCGCCCGAATAATAGGAAAGAGAGAAGCTTTCAAAGCTTGAAGGTTTCAGCTGTGAGCGCTTGTTGAGCTGATCGGCGGCAAGTTTTCCGCACAGGGCGTTGAAGCACCCGCAGAACTTACTGCCGTTATATCCCGTATCATTGCACTTTGAGCAGTTGTAGTGTATATCAAGGTAATCCTCGGGGTATCCGTGCTCGGCGAGCATTTTTCTGCACATTGCCTGAGCTCCGAGATTGTACTGCTTCAGCTGCTCGATCTTATCGGTTATGTCACTGCCTCTGCCGTTTGAAATAATGGATATGAGTTCCTTTCCCGTATTAAAAAGAACTTCGTTAATTTCACGTATCTGAGGTATTTTATCATTGACTTCGCGTATTCTTTCCTCATTCTCGCTGACAGCTTTCATGCGGCGGTTAGTTAGAATAGCCTGAGCCTTGTCGAATATCTCGCTGTCCATTTTTTATTCTCCTTAATAAAGAAATTTATTGATGACTGATTTGTACTCCTCGATATCGGAACTGCTGTCACTGTTTGAGGCGTTCGCGCCTTTTTTCTTGCTCCTGAAGCCGGATTCTGCCTTTTTAACATCCTGTACAGTCCTGAAACCGCTGTCATTCCAGGAAATAAGTATCTTGTTTATGTAATCAAAGCTCAGCTTGTTTATCTGCTCGAGGGTCTTTTCGTAAGCGTAATGTATCAGGTCGAGTTCATACCCTGCATTTTTCCACTGTTTGATAAAGTCGTCCTGTTTTGTGGTAGGACGTCTTGTCATTTCAAAAAGCTTCATGATATTGGCGGTATAATCCCTTGATGAGGTCATACGCTGTATCTCGTCCTGAGCTGCCGACATGGAATTGATATCATTTTCAGCCCAGTCAGCAGCTATTTTTTCAACGTAGGAAGTATTGGTCTTTTCAATGGAAGAACAGTAGGTCAGAAGAGTTATGATGACCTCTTTTTTCAGCCCGAGGTGGTCGTACATCCATATTATAGAGTTCATCTGACTGTTTTTCAGAGTACCGAGGATACCTTCTGCGATCTTGAAAAGTTCCCGTATATCCTGTGACTCCTTCATTATCTCAGCTATCTCCGAGCCGCTGTAATTCGCCTTATGGTCAGGAACAGGCCCGTGAATGGCAGAAGGTGAGACTTCTTTTGGTTCGCTGACGGAAGGCTGCTGCATTATCGGTCTTACAGCAGTGATCTCGGGGGTATTCTGCGGAGTAAGAACATTTGCCTGCTGCCAGAACATGATAGCTTCTTCTACCTGATCGGGCAGAACACCCGTATTTGAGGATATCTCATCGAGAGAGCACATTTTTCCCGAGTATCTGAGAAGATACAGAAGCACCTTTATCTGTCCGCCTGTAGCGAGCTTAAGAAAATTGTCCGCAACTATACCGGGGACGCCGAACATTGTTCCCCATATGCCGCAGTTGACTTTGAATTCCAATAAAGACACCTCCGAAAAAATTCTGCAAGAAACATTATACCATATTTCGACGAAGTTGTCACCGTGCAAATTGTACAATCAGTGACAGAAATAAATGTGAATTTTTTTAGCTGTTATCTCTGAGGAGCTTTAATGCTTTTTTGTATTTTTCGACTCTCTTAAGATTTTCGGGATCATTTTTCATATTGTCGTCGATATATCTGCTCATATCGGAATTGTGCATGAGATCGGCTGTTTTAACGGCTTTAGCAATAGGATCGGTGCTTATTTTCCTGACATAATCAAAGTAATCATCTTTTTTATCATGTGTAAGGAGCTTTACGGCGTCTGTGACTTCGTGCGGAAAAACTTTTTCGAGATCGGCAATTGTTATGTCTGTATCTTCGGCAACATCATGCAGAAGCGCAGCGCAGACCGCAAATTCATCGGTCATTTGTTCCGCAAGGTGAAATGGATGAAAGATATATGGAACACCGTTTTTGTCAAGCTGTCTGTGATGAGCGTCGTATGCAATTTTCATAGCCTTGCAGGTAAGTTCTGTATAAATCATTTTTTCCTCCATTAAATATTACATTTTATATGTATTATAGCATATTAAAAACTGTT
Source organism: uncultured Ruminococcus sp. (assembly GCF_946415235.1). Classification (GTDB taxonomy): domain Bacteria; phylum Bacillota; class Clostridia; order Oscillospirales; family Ruminococcaceae; genus Ruminococcus. The sequence goes on from NZ_CAMKRR010000010.1 coordinate 3,964, forward strand.
AAGCAAGAAATTAAATTATCGAACTGTCGAACATATCTTTTAGTTTACAGATAGCTTTTTTCTCAATCCTCGAAACATAAGAACGAGAAATATTAAGCATTTCGGCAGTTTCGTTCTGCGTGTGCGGAGCTGAACCGTAAAGTCCGTATCTGTAGACTATAATATCATATTCACGGGGATCAAGACATTGCTTTATAAAGCTGTACAGCTGCCTTGAACGAATAAGTATATCGACCTGTTCGTGTATGTCGATACCGTCATCTATAAGATCCATAAGCGTAAGTGAATTACCGTCCTTGTCTGTTTCGACAGGTTCATTTATGTATATATCTCCTGCTGATTTCTTCGCCGAGCGGAACTGCATAAGTATCTCGTTTTCAATACATCTGCTTGCGTAAGTTGCGAATTTGGCTCCTTTTTCGTAATCAAAGGAAGAAACAGCTTTTATGAGTCCGATCGTACCTACAGAGATAAGTTCGTCCTGTTCGTCCGTACCTGATGCATATTTTTTAACAATATGTGCAACAAGGCGAAGGTTATGCTCGATAAGCTTGTTCCTTGCGGTTTTATCGCCCTCTGACATCTTTCTGAAGCATTCTGCCTCTTCTTTTTTTGAGAGCGGTTTGGGGAATACGGATGAATTGTCGATATGAAGCGAAAAGAAGAAAAGGTTCCTCAGCAATTCGATAAACATTGTCTAACCTCCTGATATTCAGCTACAATATAATATGTTGCAAAGCATGGACAATATAAATACAATATTTTTACTTAAATGCAGACGAATAAAATATTGATAAAATTTATTGAAAAAATTATCACTGCGTATTGACGTTACGGAATAAATATTATATAATAATAGTGTATGGATTTTGAAAGATTGATATCGTTTGCGATTGCAGGCGAAAGAATTCGGAAGAAGTGATAAATTGAAAAACTATGTTTCAGCGTCAGTTCTGAGTGCTGATATGCTTCATCTCGGAAGCGAGATAAAAAAGCTTGAGACCAGCGGTATTGATATGCTGCATTTTGATGTCATGGACGGTATATTTGTAAATAATATTACGTTCGGACTCCCCATTCTGGAACAGGTCAGAAAAGCGTCAGATATAACACTTGACGTTCACCTTATGATAAAGGATCCCGCAAAATATATAAAGCGTTTCGCCGATGCGGGAGCTGATATGATCTCATTCCACGTTGAGAGCGACAGTGATGCCTTGGAGACCCTCAAAGCAATAAGGGGATGCGGCGTAAAGCCTGCAATAGCCATAAAGCCTGCAACCCCTGCGGAAGCGGTATTCGGACTTCTGCCTTATCTTGATATGGTGCTCGTAATGACTGTGGAACCCGGCTTCGGCGGACAGAGCTTCATACCCGAGACTGTTGATAAAATAAGGGCTGTCAGGTCAAAGATCAATGAGCTCGGACTTGATGTTGATATCGAGGTAGACGGCGGAATAAACGGACAGACGTCTGCAATTGTCCGTGAAGCAGGTGCAAATGTTCTCGTTTCTGGAAGCTTTCTGTTCCACGCTGAGGATATGGCAGCAGCGGCAAATGCATTAAAGGATGATAGGATATGCTGAAAAAGGCAAGAAAAGAGAGGCATATCTGGCTTGACATAATGCTGACGCTGCTGGCACTTGAGCTCATGTCGTATTTTTACTACGGCATAAGGTCGGTCGTACTTGCTGCTGTATGCATAGTGTCGGCTTCCGCAGCCGAGATCATTTCAATCAGGCTTATGAAGCGCAGATTTTCTGCCGATGATCTCACCTGTACCTCTGATGCTCTTATTATAGCACTGATGTTTCCTGCGGTCATGGACTACAAAATTGCCGCTGTTGCATCTGTTTTTGCTATAGTAGTGGCAAAAAACATATTCGGCGGACGTATGAACATGATCTTTTCTCCTGCGGCTGCGGCATATGTTTTTGTGCTTACTTCATGGGGAAGAAAGCTTCTTCAGTATACAGAGCCTCACGTCAAGACAGGAATCTTTGAAAAGCCTGAGGTGCTTGTGAATTCGGCATCGCATACATTCGACCTGACAGGAACATTCAAGCATTCCGATTTTGAGATACTTCTCGGTAATTTCAGCGGCCCTTCGGGAGCTGTCAGCATACTTCTCCTTGCGGTAGCTGCTGTGGTTCTCATGTTCAGAAGAAGCATATCCGTTGGCGCATTTCTCGGAACTATATTCGGTACGGTTTTTTTTGCAGTCGTTACACCTTCTGTTTCTTCAAAAGCAGATTCACTCAAGTATTCCCTTGTTACGAATATGGTGCTTTTTGCTGCCGTATATATAGTTGCGGACAAAAGGATAGCGCCGAAGCGTGATTATTACGCCTTTTTCTACGGCCTTTTCATCGGAGTTTTTTCTTATGTAATCGTTCTTACGGGTGCAAAGGAAAATGCGATAGTTATAATATCTGTTCTGTTTACTCCCGCGGCTCTCGGCTTTAAAAACCTTGAAAAGCATATCGAGAACGCTGCACTGGAACAGGCCGATGATGCTTTGATAAATGAAAATGCCGTAACAGAGGAGGGGATTATCGGTGAATGATCGCAGAAAAGCTCTGATGGGCGGTGTACTCGGTGATAATGTAGTCTTATCGGGACTTATGGTCATTTCACCTGTCATCGTATGCGGTGATACGCTGAAAAACGCCGCTGCTCTTGTATACGCCTTTTCGGCAATCACATTCCTTGCAGTGCTGATCTCTTCCTTTGTACCTCAGAAGCTTCCGTATACTGTAAAGGTAATATTATATGCCGTTATTGCGGCGATAATATATATACCTGTAAAGTTTGCGTCAAAGCAGCTTTATCCCGAGTCAATTTCAAGGATCGGTATATATTTTCCGCTTCTTGCGGTCAATTCCCTTATCGTGTTCCAAACGGAAGCAAAGTTTTTCCGTATGAACAAACGTGATATGATAATATCACTGATCTTCTGCATACTCGGTTTTGACATTGTGATGCTTATCACAGGCTTTCTCCGTGAGCTCTTCGCATACGGAACTATCAACAATCATATCGTTGATATGAATACGCTTACGGACGGACTTTCAAAGCCCTTCGGCGGCTTTATTTTCCTTGGACTTATGTGTGGAGCCTACCGTTTTGTCAGAAATGCCGTTCAGAAAGATAAAAGCGAAGTAAGGAGCGATACTGATGTTTCTTATAAATGATCTTATCACTCTGCTTGCCGCTAATCTCATACTGTCCCGTGCTCTTGGAACGAGTACGCTGTTTATAGCGGCAGGAGGCAGGAAAAATCTTACCGCCACAGCTTGTGTGATAACTTTTTTCACCACTGCGGGCTCGACTGCTGCTTATTTTATTGACAAAATGCTTCCGTCGGCAGTTTCCGACCTGAGACTGCTTATGTATATCATCGTTATCGGAGTTCTTTATGTTCTGCTGCTTACCGCTGTATACTATATAAGCAGGCCGCGGTTTGAAGAGCTGCGTAAGTACGTTCATGTTTCGGTGTTCAACTGCGCTGTTATAGGAACGCTCTTCACAATAAACGAAAGAGCTTCAATGAACGGAAGCTCATACGATTTAGGAGATTATGCAGCTGCAGGCCTTGAAGCGGGCGCAGGTTTTATAATATCGGCGCTTATACTTACGGTCGCATACAGAAAGCTTAATTCCTCTAAAGTACCTTCGGCTTTCAGAGGCTTTCCCGCAATGCTTGTTTACCTCGGGATAATATCAATGGCAGTATATTCGCTGAAATGATCGCATTATACTGATATAGGAGAGTTTTTAATGAAGTTCAAAAACAAAGGACGTAAGATCTATAAGACAAAGGAAAAGAATTATTACGGGAAAAGCCCTGTCGGAAAGGCTTTCTCGGTAGGGCTTACGGTTCTTCTTATAGGCGGTATCTTTTTTATAGGTTTCAGCGTTGCAGGACCGCTGATAAATTATGCAAAGCAGAAGGGCGATACCGTGTCGACTACAGCTCCCGCATTTGAAGAAGAGCTTATCACGGACGCAAACGGCGAGGAGATCACACAGGAAGACACAACAGCGGTAACGCCTTTCAATCTCGAACGCTTCAAGGCTTACACCCTCAGTACTATGGACATCGTCGATAAGGATACTCTGAAAAAGGCTTTAAAGCGTGTCCCTGCCGACGGCAAGATAGAATATATAGAAGTCCCGCTGAAAGAAGCGGGCGGTGATATATATTATGCTACCAATAACTATTATTCTACTTCATCGGGCATAGTTCAGGGGGCAATGAAGCCCAAGGATATTGCCAATGCGATCGTTGATGCAGGATATAAGCCTGTTGCTCATATAAGCACATTTTATGACAATGTAGTGCCCATGTATTTTCAGAATATGAGCTACCTGACTTATGCGGACGGCATGATGTGGATAGATAACAGTACGGAAGCAGGCGGAAAGCCGTGGCTCAACCCTTTCAGCGAGGACGCTGTGAACTATATTACCGATATAGTTGATGAGGTCTCATCAGCAGGCTTTGTCAGGGTTGTGTGTTCCGATTTCGTATTTCCTGATTTCCGTCAGTCTGATATCGACTATCTCGGCGATAAGTTCATAAGCAACGACAGATATATGGCTCTTACATCGGCGGCAAATATGATGTATGAAAAAGCTATGTCGAACGGTTCAAAAATGATACTTGAAGTTGACGCAACGGATATTCTGAAAGGCAAAAAGGATGTTTTGCAGCCTATGCTGCTGAAGGTCAATACCGTTATTCTCAATATTGACTTTGATGCACTTGCATACGGCGTCTTTACGCCTGATACGGTATATGAATTCAACGGAACTCCGTCAGAAAACGTCAGAAAAATGCTTGACCTTGTCGGAGATGATCTTGAAGATTTTAATGTCGCTGTCCGTGTTTCGGGTTCTACAGCCGGAATACAGGAGCTTCTTGATGCAAAGGATGAAATAGTCGGCTGCGGATATGATTCATACGTAATCGGCTGAAAATAATTCCCGATCTGCGATCGGAGAACGGAGTTTGTTATGGCAGAGAATTTTAAGGTTTCACTTCAGCGCGTCATTGATGAATTCAAGCTTGAAACGATCTACATACACAAAGACGCAAATGACGTTATGATCGATGAAAATGATGTTAATCGTCCGGGCTTGCAGCTCATGGGCTTCTATGAGTATTTTAATCCCGAGCGTATCCAGATCATCGGCAAAATGGAATTCGCTTATCTTTCAACAATTGATGAAAAAACAAGAAAAGAGCGTTTGCAGCTTCTTTTCGCACAGAGGATACCTGCGCTCATAATCACCAGAGAGCTCCCGTATTTCGCGGAAATGCTTGAGCTTGCAAAGGAATATGAGGTCCCTCTGCTGAGAAGCAAGGAAAGCACCTCAAACTTTATGTCGGGACTTATAGCATTCCTTAATCTTAATCTTGCACCTCGTATAACACGTCACGGTGTACTTATCGAAATATACGGCGAAGGTGTGTTCATAACAGGTGAGAGCGGTGTCGGAAAGAGCGAAACTGCCATCGAGCTTGTAAAGAGAGGACACCGGCTTGTAGCGGACGATGCTGTTGAGATCAGAAAGGTCTCAAATATCAGTCTTGTCGGAAGTTCGCCCGATAATATACGCCATTTCCTTGAGCTCCGAGGCATCGGAATCATCAATGCAAGAAGGCTTTTCGGTATCGGTGCTGTAAAGATGACCGAAAAAATAGATCTTGTTGTTGAGCTCGAGCAGTGGAAATCCGAAAAGGTATACGACAGAATGGGCGTAGATACCGAATTCGTAAGCCTTCTCGGCGTGAAGATACCGTCGCTGACCATTCCTGTTAAACCTGGCCGTAACCTTGCTGTCATTCTTGAGGTCGCAGCCATGAACAACAGACAGAAAAAGATGGGTTATAACGCAGCCCGCGAGCTCCTTAACAGGCTCGGCATGGAGTCTGAGCCAAAGGAAGTTGTCCGTGATTATGACTCATTCTGAGAAACTTGAAAATATACACCAAATCAGGGGGACACTATGATAGATATAAGTGAACTGACTGTATTATGCGGTAAGCTCGGGTGTAGGATAACACCTGAAGCTTCGCTTAAAGAATATATCACATTCCGTTTCGGCGGACCTTGCAGAGCCCTTATCAGTGTCAATTCTGCAGCATCTGCGGCTGAGCTGATAGGTTTTATCAGGAGCAGCGGGATAAAATACGGCATTCTCGGGAGAGGAAGCAACGTACTTGTTCCCGATGATGGGTTCGACGGAGTTATACTTCATTTCGGAAGTGATTTTTCCGATATCGAAGTCAACGGAAATACTATACGCTGCGATGCGGGAGCTCTGCTTGCTTCTGCCTGTGTACGCGCACAGCAGCTGGGACTTACGGGAATGGAGAACCTTTTCGGTATCCCCGGAACTATCGGCGGCGCTCTGTATATGAACGCAGGCGCATACGGCAGCGAAATGAAGGATGTTGTCGAATCTGCTGAATATATAGATGAAAACTGTGAAATACAGACTATCTCGGCAGAGGATATGGGGCTTTCATACCGCAGCAGTATCTTTTCAGGCAGTGAAAGGATCATTACATCGGTGACGCTAAAGCTCACTGCCGGGAAGCCTGAGGAAATAAAGGCTGCAATGTCCGAATGTATGGCAAAAAGGAGCGCAAAACAGCCTCTTGAGTATCCGAGTGCAGGAAGCACCTTCAAGCGTCCGGAAGGAAGCTATGCTTCTCTTCTGATCGACCAGTGCGGGCTTAAGGGCTTTTCCTGCGGAGGCGCAATGGTAAGTGAAAAGCACAGCGGCTTTGTGATAAACAAGGGCTATGCAACTTGTTCCGATGTACTTGAACTGTGTGACAGAGTAAAAAAGATAGTAAACGAAAAAACAGGCTATAAGCTTGAGCTTGAACCTGTGATACTAAGCTGATAAGCGTTATTTGGAGAGATCTATGCAGATATTGATTGTAACGGGGATGTCGGGTTCGGGAAAATCAAGTGTAATGGATGTAATGGAGGATATCGGCTTTTACTGTATCGATAATATACCCCCAAAGCTGATAACTCAGTTTGTTGACCTTTGCAGACAGTCCGAATCCGATATAAGCAAGATCGCTGTTGCTGTAGATATACGAACAGGCGATATGTTTGCCGAGATATTCCGCTCATGGCAGGAACTGAAGCGCCAGCCTGATGTGGATGTCAAGGTTTTGTTTATTGAGGCGACTCATGATGTTATCCTTAAAAGATATAAGGAGACCCGACGCAAGCATCCTTTGTCGGAAAAATTCAACGGTAATATACAGGAAGCCATAAACTACGAATGGTCACAGCTCTCTCAGCTTCGTGAAATAGCTGATTACTATATCGAGACTTCCAATTTCACATCATCACAGCTGAAGGAACAGGTCAAGACCATATTCCTTGAAAAGAGTTCGGATTCTCTTATTATCAAGGTAATGTCTTTCGGTTTCAAGTACGGTGTTGCAACTGACGCTGACCTTATGTTTGACGTAAGGTGTCTTCCCAATCCTTTTTATATCGAGGAGCTTCGCAACCATACAGGCTGTGACAGCTGTGTAAGAGACTATGTTATGGGATTTGAGCAGTCGCAGACGCTTTTTGCGAAGCTTACCGACCTCATCGACTACCTTATACCTTTGTATGTACAGGAGGGAAAGAGCCAGCTCGTAATATCCTTCGGATGTACAGGGGGCAAACACCGCTCCATAACTTTTGCCGAGCTTATGGCAAAGCATCTTATTGAAAAAGACTATAAGGTGCAGAAATATCACCGTGATATAACGAAGGATAAAAAATTCTGAACAGGGAGTGAGCTGAAATATCATTCTCAAATGATGTAAGAAATGAAATAAGCACTACAGTGAACGATAAAGACAGGCGATTTGCCTGCCTTTATGGTATGCTGCTGTTTTGCAGGACTCTCACGAGCAGACGCATAAGCTTCCAGAGTGAGAGCAGAACTTCCGCAGAGCTTTTCGGCAGGCTCTATGAAGCTGTTTTCAAGTATAAGCCGACAGCTGACGAGCATACAAGAAAAAACGGGGCAGTACTCTATACCTGTGATGTTTCGGGAGAAAGAGCTGCGGAGGTATTTCGGAAGTACAGATTCAACGAAAACACAAGAGAGATAGATTCCGAGATTATTGCCACAAATAGTCTCGGAGTTTTTACAGCAGGGATCTTTCTTGCCTGCGGAAGCGTAAATGACCCGTCGAAGGAATATCATCTTGAATTCGCCTGCCCCGAGGAAGGACTTGCGGTGCAGCTCTGTACGCTTCTAAGCGATATCGGAGTAACGGCAAAGATGATGCTTCGCAGAGGTCAGCATATAGTTTATATCAAGGGCAGTGAATCCATCGAGGATACGCTGACCTTTATCGGTGCGTCCCAGTGTACGCTGGAACTCATGAATATGAAGATATACAAGGATATCCGGAATAAGGCAAACAGGATAGCAAACTGTGATGCCGCCAATATCGACAAGGTAGTAAAAGCCGCTATGAAGCAGATAGAGGATATAAAGCTTATCGACTCTTCCGTAGGGCTTGACTCCCTTTCTGAAGAACTGCGTGAAGTCGCACAACTCAGGCTCGATAACATAGATATGAGTCTACAGGAGATAGGTGAATCGTTAAGCGAACCCATAAGCCGTTCGGGAGTTAATCATCGTTTCAAGAAGCTTGCTAAAATGGCAGACGAATTAAGAAACGGGGGCGCAAAATGAGAGCAGATGGATTTGTGAACCTCCATGTCCATACGGAATACAGTCTTCTTGACGGTGCCTGCCGTATCAATGAGCTTATATCGCGGGTCAAGGAGCTCGGTCAGATTGCTGTTGCTATTACCGATCACGGGAATATGTACGGAGCTGTCGAGTTCTGGAATGCTGCAAAAGCGCAGGGCATCAAGCCCATAATCGGCTGTGAGGTATATGTTGCAAGGCGTACCCGCCATGACCGTGAGCCGAAGCTTGATTCCTCGCCGTATCATCTTATACTCCTGTGCGAGAATAACGAAGGCTACCGAAACCTTGTAAAGCTTGTCTCATATGCAAGTATCGAGGGCTTTTACAGCAAGCCCCGTGTCGATACAGAGCTCCTGAAAAAGTATCACAGCGGACTAATATGTATGTCAGCCTGTCTTGCGGGAGAAGTTCAGCGTCTGCTTACTGACGGTGAATATGGTGCAGCAAAGGAGACCGCCCTTAAATATAGGGATATATTCGGAAAAGATAATTATTTCATAGAGATACAGAATCATGGTATAAAGGAAGAGGTGAAAAATCTTCCTCTTCTTTATAAGCTTTCAGCAGAAACAGGTATCCCTCTTATTGCAACAAACGACTGTCATTACATAAATAAGAAAGACTCCGAGATGCAGAATGTTCTTATTTGTATCCAGACAGGAAAAACACTGGACGACCCCAACGCACTTAAGTTTGAAACTGATGAGTTCTACGTAAAATCCGCCGATGAAATGGCGGAGCTTTTCAAAGGACACGAGGAAGCTGTAACAAATACCTGCACCATTGCAGAGCGCTGCAATGTAGAATTTGAATTCGGAAATATAAAGCTCCCGAAGTTTACAATAGACGGAGTTGATGACAATAAACAGTTTTTCCGTGAGCTGTGCCGAAAAGGTATGCTTGAAAAATACGGTTCGCAGCCGTCAGCAGCAGTTACCGAACGTCTTGAATACGAGCTTGACGTTATTACAAAAATGGGCTATACCGACTACTATCTTATAGTATGGGACTTTATCCGCTATGCAAGGGAGCATGATATTCCTGTAGGTCCCGGAAGAGGTTCGGGCGCAGGAAGTCTTTGTGCTTACTGTATCGGTATCACGGGAATTGATCCTATCAAGTTCAATTTGCTTTTTGAGCGTTTTCTTAACCCCGAAAGAGTGAGTATGCCCGATTTTGATATAGATTTCTGCATCGAAGGCAGGCAAAGCGTCAAGGATTATGTTGTTCGGAAGTACGGAAAGGATTATGTTTCGGAAATAATCGCCTTTGATACTCTGAAAGCCCGAGCCGCTGTACGTGATGTCGGCAGAGTTCTCGGTGTATCATATCAGCTTTGTGACACCGCCGCAAAGGAGATCGACCAGAAATCTTCTCTCAGAGAAGCTCTTGATGCTTCTGAGGAGCTGAGCGGTATGTATCACTCCGACAGGAATATGCGAAAGCTTATAGATCTTGCCTTGCAGCTTGAGGGAATGCCGCGTCACGCTTCCACCCATGCGGCAGGAGTTGTTATATCTGCCGTGCCTCTGAGCGATCTTGTACCGCTTCAGCGAAACGATGATACGATAGTAACGCAGTACACCATGGGAGTGCTCGAGTCTCTCGGACTCCTGAAAATGGATTTTCTCGGACTGAGAAACCTTACAATAATAAGAGATACTGTCAGAGAGATACATAAAACCGAGCCTGATTTTGATATAAACAATATACCTGTTGACGATCAGGGCGTATTTGAAATGATGTCCGATGGCGATACGATGGGCGTTTTTCAGTTTGAAAGCGAGGGTATGACCGCAAGAGTCATGGAGCTTCGTCCCGAAAGACTTGAAGATCTTATCGTTATCATATCTCTTTACCGTCCGGGACCTATGAAGTCGATACCTGTCTATATCGAAAACAAAAAACACCCCGAAAATATAACATACAAACACGAAATGCTCAGGGATATTCTTGCCGACACATACGGCTGCATGGTATATCAGGAGCAGGTTATGGAGATCTGCCGCAAGCTTGCAGGCTATTCCTATGGCCATGCGGATATAGTAAGACGTGCAATGGCAAAGAAAAAGCACGATGTTATGCTCAGGGAACGTGAAAGCTTCGTTAAGGGAGCTTCCGAAAACGGTGTTTCCGAAGATATTGCAAACTCTGTATTTGATGAAATGGTCAGCTTTGCATCATATGCGTTCAACAAGTCCCATGCGGCAGCTTATGCCTATCTTGCGTATCAGACAGCATATCTCAAATATCACTACCGCGGTATATATATGGCTGCACTTATGTCAAGCGTTATGGGTGCAAGCTCAAAGCTTTCGGAGTATACCGATTCCTGCCGTGAAAACGGTATCGAGATACTGCGACCTGATATAAACAAGAGCAATAAAGGCTTCACCTTTGCCGACGGGAAAATGTATTTCGGACTGCTTGCCATAAAAAACACAGGAAGCGGACTTGCAGACAAGATAATACGCGAAAGGGAAGAAAACGGCATATTTTACAGCCTGCAGGACTTCTGTGAGCGCATAGACGGCCGTGAACTGAATAAAAAAGCTCTTGAAAACCTCATAAAAGCGGGAGCATTTGACGGTCTGGGCTTAAACAGGAGACAAATGCTCGAAAGCTATGAATCCATGTTTGAGATGGCAGGTGCTAATTCACGGGGCATAATTGACGGACAGCTCAATTTCCTTGAAGGGACAGATACAACGGAAATGAATATCCGTGTACCCTATAAGCCCGAATATGAACATAAGGATATCCTCGCACTTGAAAAAGATGCAACTGGTATGTATCTCAGCGGACATCCGCTTACTCCTTACGGATGGATAGCAGAGCTGATGCATACTAAAAAAATTAGAGAGCTGCTGTCCTGTGGTGCTGAAAGTGACGGGAAAGCAGTAAAACTCCTTTGCTTTGTGGAAAGCTCAAAGCTTCATGTTACTAAAAAAGGTGATAAAATGTGCTTTTTGAACTTTGCCGACGAAACAGGGGAGATCGAAGGAGTCGTTTTCCCCGACCTTTACCTTGTGAGCGGACAAAAGCTGAAAAACGACTCTATAGTTATCATAAACGGCAGGATATCATTGAAAGACGATCGTATAACCGTGATCTGCGGAGCAATTACCTCGGAAACCGAATTCACACGACTTATATCAAATATGAAACTTTGTATAAAAACAGTCTCCACCGAAACAGTAATAAGACCCGAGCTTGTTGATATCTGTTCACGTTATGAAGGCGATACATCCGTATGCTGTTATCTCACCGACATCAGAAAAACTGTTGCTCCGCGTGAAAAGCTGAGCCTGAAGCTGTCAAAGGAGTCATTTGAAGAGCTGAAAAAGCATTTCGCCGCTTCTCAGATAGGGCTTATATAGCCTGAAAACTGCAAAATCACTCTTTGGATGAAAAAAATCTTTAATGCTATTGACATTTTTTGCACAAAGTAGTAAAATATAAGGGTATGGGATTATTTCGCAGCAGATCTGCGAATTAAAAATATTTGCCAAGTGCAGAATGGAGAATATTTATGATCAAAAAAATCGGTGTTTTAACAAGCGGCGGCGACGCCCCCGGAATGAATGCCGCAGTAAGAGCAGTTGTCAGATCGGCTCTCAGTAAAGGAATGGAGGTCTACGGTATCCGCAGAGGTTATGTAGGTCTCATCAACGGTGATATCATCAAAATGGATGAAAGAAGCGTTTCTGATATTATTCATAGAGGCGGAACTACACTTTATACAGCAAGATGTCCTGAATTCAGAACAGCTGAGGGTGTTGCGAAGGGCAAGGCTAAGTGTGATGAACTTGGTATCGAGGGACTTGTAGTTATCGGCGGTGACGGTTCATTCAGAGGTGCTGCCGATCTTTCTGCACAGGGTGTGCTTTGTATCGGTGTTCCGGGAACTATTGACAATGACATTGCTTGTACAGAGTATACTATCGGTTTTGATACAGCTATGAACACAGCTATGGATCTTGTTGACAAGCTCCGTGATACAGCTCAGTCACATGACAGGATATCCGTTGTTGAGGTAATGGGCAGAGGCGCAGGTCATATCGCTGTTAATACAGGTATTGCCTGCGGTGCTACAGACATCATCACAAAGGAAGTTCCTTACGATATAAACGCTATTGCAAACTCAATGCTCTCAAAGAAGGCAAAGGGCAAGCAGAACTTTGTTGTTATAGTTGCGGAGAGCGTCGGACATTGCGAGGAGATCGCCAAGATGCTCCAGGAAAAGACAGGCATCGATGCAAGATTTACTATCCTCGGTCACGTTCAGAGAGGCGGCTCACCTACAGTAAGAGACAGAGTTGAAGCTACAAGAATGGGCTATTATGCAGTAGAGCTCCTCGAGCAGGGTATCGGCAACCGTGTTGTCGGCGTCAAGGAAGGCAAGCTCATTGATTATGATATACAGGAAGCTCTTTCAATGCATAAGGATTATGACGAAAAGCTTCACCACATTGCTGAAGAGATCGCATATTAATGATATCAATGCACCTGTTTTTCAGGTGCATTTTTTCATATAAAGCTTGTTTTTATTATTTTATCTGAGGATCTGCTTGAATACAGCCAGCTGTCCATATGTCCGCCGGTGATATAGTAATCGTACTCGGGAACAGGCTCTTTTTCGCAGCATATATCAACGATAATAAGCTTTATCTTCATTTTTTCGGGAATGATAGCTTTTATGTATACGCTGACGCTCTGACCGACCTTTATCCCTTCGTATGGTTCGGTAAGTCCCGCAAGATTTGGTGCGATCTCAACGAATACACCGTAGCTTTCTATAGAACGGACAATACCCGGAACAGTCTCTCCGATATTGAATTTTGAAGCATTCTCGTCCCATGTTCCGAGAAGCTCCTTATGAGTAAGGTATATACGCCCGTTAATATTATCGGCGACCACAGCTTTTATCCTCTGACCCGTGTAAAATCTGTCTGACGGGTGAGAGATCCTTGAAACAGACATAGCATCGATCGGTATAAGTGACGGTATCCCGCAGCCTATATCCACAAAGCTGCCGAACTGTTCAAGATGTGAAACAGATGCGCTGATGACATCACCTTTTTTCATTTTTGAAATGTACTCGCGCTGACATTCTTCCTGAGCAGCTTTCCTTGAAAGATATGCAGTTATATTTCCGTTTTCGGAAAGCTCGATACCTGTTATTTTAAAGCAAACTATTTTGTTTACCCGCGATATCAGAGCGATATCACGGGTAGTTCCTTCTTTAACGCCTACAGCTCCCTCTACCCGCGGAATGATGCCTTTCCCGCAGGGGAGATCAACTATAAGATCGTGCTCGCTCGTACAAAGTATAACCTTTCCTTCGACTGTGATATTTTTATTCATTGCTTCGGAAAGTCCTTCTGCGGACGAGATATAATTCTGATTTAAAACTGTTCCGTAAAGCATTCCTTCAGGTTGATATTCCATGTTTGTACCTCCGTTATCTAACTTTGATACTTAAGTCTATGCATCGCAGAGTTATGATATTCTACTGTGCAAATCTGATATTTGAACCTCCCATTGCATTAAGGACTGAAATAACATTGTCAACTGCTGCGCTACCGCATACGATGCAGGCTGTAGTCGTTCTGTATCTGCGTCTTGCAGGGATAATATCTTCCGAAGCAGGTGAACCGATAACGTCGGTAAGATAATTTGAATGTGAATTATAATATGCGGGGATAAGTGAAAAAGTGGACGAACGGCTCATCCCTGTGGGATTTTCGCCTGTTCGGTGATACATCATTTTTGCCGAATAAACATATTCCACGCTTTCCCTGACTCTTTTCATTGCCAGATCGGCAAGTTCGGGAGACTCAAAATCTGCTGTTACTCTTGAGATCATATTTATATATCCTTTCTAATTTTTGTATGTGTTCAATATGATTGATTGGCATTTTTTATTATTTTTCACCAAAATGAAAAAAATATACCTCTGAAATATTGATTTGAAAGCTGATTTGAGGTATAATAAAAATGTTCGATTTTTATTTTTTGTTGAAAGGGGGATACTTTTTTGGATATCAGAGCGGGAGATATTCTTACCATGAAAAAGAATCATCCGTGCGGAAGCAATGAAATGCTTGTATTACGCTCGGGAATGGATTTCAGACTAAAATGCGCGAAGTGCTCAAGGGAATTTATGGTCCCGCGGAACAAGATAGAAAAGAGTATCCGAAATGTCAGACACGCCGACGAAGGTTAGCCGACTGCAACATTATCAGTAATAATTTTAGCATTAAGGAGATTACCCGATGTTTGAAAAGCTTGCAGTAATGGAGCAGAAATATGAGGAGATAAGCGAAAAGCTCTCAGATCCCGATATCGTAAACGATAATAAGCTGTATACTCAGCTCATGAAGGAGTTCAAAACAATGACTCCCATCATCGAGAAGTACAGGGAATACAAAAAGGCACAGGGTTCGTTCGAGGAAGCCAGAGAGCTGCTCGAAGGCGGTGGACTTGACAAGGATTTCAAGGAAATGGCTCAGGCGGAGTTTGATGAGTCAAGAGAGGCTATGGAGAGCATCACACAGGAGCTCAAAGTTCTTCTACTTCCTAAAGACCCAAATGACGATAAAAGTGTTATAATTGAGATCAGAGGCGGCGCAGGCGGCGAAGAGGCTTCGCTGTTCGCAAATTCTCTGTATCGTATGTATACAATGTACGCGGAAGCTATGGGCTGGAAGCAGGAGGTGCTCAGCGCTAATCCTACAGAGCTGGGCGGCTTCAAGGAAATAAGCTTCTCTATCGAAGGCGATGGAGCATATTCGCGCCTTAAATACGAAAGCGGAGTTCACCGTGTACAAAGAGTCCCCGAGACTGAGTCTCAGGGAAGGATCCATACCTCAACAGTTACCGTGGCAGTCCTTGTCGAGGCAGACGAGGTCGAGCTGGAAATAAATCCCACGGATCTGAAAATAGACTATTTCCGCGCAAGCGGTGCAGGCGGACAGCATATAAATAAAACAGAGTCTGCCGTAAGGATAACATATCTGCCTACCAATACGGTGGTGGAGTGTCAGGACGAAAGAAGTCAGCATAAGAACAAAGATAAAGCTATGAAGATTCTGCGCTCGAGGATTTACGAGGCTATGCAGGAGGAGCAAGACGCAAAGATCGCATCGGAAAGAAAAATGCAGGTCGGCACAGGCGACCGTTCCGAGAGGATCAGAACATACAATTATCCGCAGGGACGTCTTACGGATCACCGTATAGGTCTGACTATTTACAGACTTGAAGACATTCTCAACGGAAATCTTGATGAAGTGTTTGATGCGCTTGCGACTGCCGATCAGGCTGCCAAGCTCGCAAATCAGGAAGCGTAGTTTTTATGGATACAGTTTTACTAAGTGACAGTAACAATGAGCTTGAAAAAGCAGCTGATTTAATAAGAAATGGTGAGATAGTCGGTATACCTACGGAAACAGTGTACGGCCTCGGAGCTGATGCATCAAATGAGGACGCTGTACGCAGAGTCTTTGAAGCTAAAGGCAGACCTGCTGATAATCCGCTGATAGTTCATCTTGCGGATTTTTCACAGGCGAAGGAGTACACAACATCCATACCCGAGCTTGCGTATAAGCTTGCAGAGCGCTTCTGTCCCGGTCCGCTTACAATGGTTCTCCCGAAGAATGACAGGATACCTATGATAACATCAGGCGGACTTGATACAGTCGGCATAAGAGTGCCTTCCCATCGTGTCATGCACAGGATAATAGAGCTGTCGGGCAGACCGATAGCTGCTCCCTCTGCTAATACATCGGGATATCCGAGCCCGACCTCGGCAGAACACGTAATGCGTGATATGAACGGGAAGATCGCAGCAGTCGTTGACGGCGGAAGTTCCGAATTCGGCGTTGAGTCAACGGTCATTTCAATAGAAAGCAGGAACTCCGTAAGGATACTTCGCCCCGGCTGTATCACAAAGGAAATGCTTTCAGAGCTTTGCAGCGAGGTCATTATCGACCGCGCGATACTTCACGAGCTTGAGGCAGGACAAAAAGCTGCATCTCCCGGTATGAAATACAAGCATTATTCACCGAAAGCCGATATAATAATGGTAGAAGGCAGTCTCGAAAGCTTTATATCTTATGTTGGCGCTCATAACGGTGAAGGTGTATGTTCACTTATTTTTGACACGGATAAGGAATGTTTTCCTTACAGATATATGACTTACGGTAAGGACAGCTCCGAACAGGCACATCTGCTCTTTCAGAGGCTTCGTGAGCTGGACGATGCAGGCGCAGAGAAGGTCTATGTCCGCGCCCCTGAAACGGAAGGAGTAGGGCTTGCGGTATATAACCGCCTTATCAGGGCGGCAGGATTCGAGGTGATAAGGATATGAACAGTTTGAATGGTGTTATGGTGGTCGGACTTACAGGTCAGACAGGGGCAGGGAAGAGCACTGTCTCAAAAATATTTGCATCAAACGGCTTTGCGGTCATTGACGCGGATCAGGTCGCAAGAAAGATAGTCGAAAAGGGCACAAAATGCCTTGATGAGATATTCGATCTTTTCGGTCAGGCAGTTATCAACGAAGATGGAACACTCAACAGAAGAGGACTTGCAGGCATAGTTTTTTCCGACAAATCAAAGCTTGAAGCTCTTACAACGATTACATATCCTTATATAACAGGCGAGATCCTGCGTCAGATCAGAGTCCATTCGCTAAAAGGGGAGAAGCTCATTCTTCTTGATGCTCCTACACTTTTCGAGAGCAGAGCTGATGATTTCTGCGAAATCATTATTTCCGTACTTGCAGATGCAGATATAAGAGAAAAGAGGATAATTTCCCGCGACGGCCTTACTGCCGAACAGGCAAGAAAAAGAATGAACTCTCAGCTTGATGAGGAGTTCTTCCGCAGCCATTCCGACTATATAATTCAGAATAACGGCAGAATGGATACCGTTAACGGTATTGCATGGGAAGTATCGGGAAAGATAAGAGAACTTTATTACAACAGGCAGATGCCTGCAAAAGCGCAGTAAAAATATAGTATATGATGTATGATCCGGAAGGGAGTAATCTAATCATGGCAGAAAAAAAGGATGCAGTAAAAAAGCTTAAGGAAAAGCTCCTTGTACAGCGTAAGAACGGCTATCACCTTATTTCCGATAAGGAGCTCAAGGCTTGCGATAAGTTCTGTGAAGGCTATAAGGACTTTATGAACAAGGCTAAGATCGAGCGCGAAGCTGTTATTTATTCCATTGATCTTCTTAAGAAAAAAGGATTTGTGGAGTATAAAAAAGGCATGGCGCTGAAAGCGGGTGACAAAATATATAAAAACAACCGCGGAAAGTCCGTTATTGCCTCTGTTATAGGCACGGCGCCTATTGAAGAGGGAGTAAGACTTTGTGCGGCGCACATAGACTCGCCGAGGCTCGATCTCAAGCAGAATCCATTATATGAGGATACAGAGCTTGCACTGTTCAAGACACATTACTACGGCGGTATAAAGAAATACCAGTGGACAACTATCCCGCTTTCGCTTCATGGAGTTATCATAAAAGCAGACGGAACAAGTATTCCCGTTAATATCGGAGAGGACGAAGGTGATCCTGTATTCTGTGTGACCGATCTTCTTCCGCACCTTGCCTCTGCGCAGATGCAGAAGCCGCTTGCAAAGGGTATTACAGGTGAACAGCTTAATATACTCATTGGTTCGCGTCCGTTCAAGGATGATGAGGAAAGCGGCTCCGTAAAGCTTGCGATAATTGATCTTCTTAATAAAAAGTACGGCATAACAGAGGCCGACTTCATATCGTCGGAGCTTGAAGCTGTACCGGCATTCAAAGCTAAGGACATCGGCTTCGACCGCAGCATGATCGGTGCATATGGTCACGATGACAAGGTTTGTGCATATCCTGCACTTGTAGCAACAGCCGAATGCAAAAAGCCAAGGCACACTGTTGTAACCATACTTACCGATAAGGAAGAGACAGGTAGCGACGGAAATACAGGACTTCGCTCATCTTATCTCGAATACTTTATAGCTGATATCGCTGAAGCTCTCGGCTCTGACGGAAGGACTGTCCTTTCTGCTTCCGAGTGTCTTTCTGCCGATGTAAACGCAGCTTATGACCCTACATTCCCCGAAGTCAACGAGCGCAATAACAGCGCTTATATCAATCATGGCGTTGTTGTAACAAAGTATACAGGTGCTCGCGGAAAAGCAGGAACATCCGATGCTTCCGCTGAGTTTACGGGACGTGTCAGAAGACTTATGGACGCAAATAAAGTTGTATGGCAGACAGGCGAGCTCGGTAAGGTCGATGAAGGCGGCGGCGGAACAGTAGCTGCATATATAGCCAATCTTGATGTTGATACGATCGATCTTGGTGTTCCTGTACTTTCAATGCACGCGCCGTATGAGATAGTTTCAAAACTTGATACCTACATGGCATATAAAGCGTTTGAAGTGTTTATAGCTGATTAAATGTTAAAACTCCGTATCAAATATACGGAGTTTTTTATTACTGATTAGTTTATAAAATATGTCTATGATGTAAATAACTTACTTAAATTAGCAGTAATCAATATAATATATAAAGACATAAATATTTTATATTTGCATTATATGTACCACTATGCTATAATAACATATGGAAAGTCATTCTTTCATAAATGACAATCTCATATCCCCTTATTAAGAATGAGAACCTCCCCCCTAATGGCTCTCATTCTTTTTCTTTTTAAAAAAGTGTAAAAAATATAATCAACTGGTTTTTATACTTTTGGAATTTCCGATTTGACAAATAAAAATGATATAAAAAATATCCCCGATCAAGGTGTAAAAATCATTGATCAGGGATTATTTTATATTTCAAGGCCTTCGATCTTGTCGGCATATTCAAAAACAGTTCTGATGCAGTCGGTTATAAGTGCACTGTTTTCACTTGCTTTACGGTATATTATCATATCGCGGTTAAGATTGTTGGCATACGAACATTTTTTCAGAACAAGATCGTTATATCGAAGGATACTCTGTGACATCGGAGGTACCCACATATATGCGTCCTTAACTGTTTTAAGCAAGCTTATCTGTGTTCCTCTGTCATATATGAATATCCTTTTGGTAGATCTTTTTTCATCGTAATCCTGATTGATGGAAGCACGTCTTATCATTTCGGGCTCATCATCTCCGTGGATTATCTCGGGATACTGAGAAAGAAGCTCGAATGGGATATCCTCATACTTAGAAAGCGGATGATCTACATTCATTACGACCTGAAGAGGGAACTCCATAATAGTTTTGCCTACAAGATTTCTTGCCTTCAGACGACTTTCTATCATTTCTGAATAAGTACTCGGGATACGTATAAAACCAATATCATACTTGCCTGCACAGATATCTTCCATTACCTTTGAAGTACTTGTTTCCATAACGTGGACTTCGATCTTATCGGTTTTTTCGGAGTAATCGCTTATGAGCTTGCCCATTGCATTTGTTGCGTATGTTGAACGCGCAGATGCGACCTTAAGCTTGAGTTCGTTCTCGGGGACCTGAGCGTAATCGCGCTCCAGACTCTGCATCTCATCAACTATTGTCTGTGCTCTTGCGAGAAATTCTTCACCCTCGGGAGTGAGTATCATACCATTTGGTGAGCGATTAAAGATCTGTATCCCAAGGGAAGTTTCAAGCTCCTTAAGAGCAATACTTATATTTGGCTGAGCCTGATACAGTTTTTTTGCTGCCTTGGTTATACTTCCTTCTCTCGCAACTGCAATGACATATTCAAGCTGTTGTATTTTCATATGACATCCTACCTTACTTTAGAGCAGTTTTTTTACTTATTCATATTATATCACTATTTAGCTGAAAAATCAAGCCATTAATTGCGATTAATTAAATAATCTTTTTCCAGCTTAAAATACGTTCCTTCATTTCAGTTATACCGAGTATCCCGTATGCAAATCCTTTCCTTATAAGTTCCGGAGGAACGAACTCATCATACTTTTCAAAGAGCGGTACCTCCTTATCATATACAAGCTCCATAGGGTCAAGATCCTTTTGTACTTCCGAAAAAAGTACCGAGAAAAACTCTTTCGGCTCAGCTTTCATTGTAAACTGTATATAGTAGGGACGGCATGAATCCATTCCTTTAAGTCCGAGTTTATCAGCACATTTAAGCTTAAGGAAACGCTCCATCGCAAAGAATGAATAGGTTCCGAGCCACGGTAAAAGGCACCACATATTACCGCCGAGACATATCAGCGGATATTCGGCAGCTCCCGAATTTTTTGCAGTCTGCCGCGCCTGATACAGTCGCGAGACGGCATTTTTCATAAGATAAGGGTAGCTTTTGTCCTCACGAAGCACTTCACGCATACGAAGAAGTATCTTTGTATTTATGTCACCCGCACAGTCACCGAAATAAGCCGGAACCTTTCCTTTTATCTTTTCGCAGTAGACGAGACGGCGCTTGTGATCGACTTCCTCGACTATCCAGACATGACCTGCAATTGCGATCTTTTCACCCGGCGGCGGAGGCATGACTATCGTTCCGAGCTCCTGTGAGCCCCAGCGGACGGTATATTCCTCATTTTCCTGAAATACGGCGTAGAACTTAAAGCTGTTTATTATTCTTTCTCCGGTTATACCAACGATAAGACCGCCCTCATCGGTACGCTGTATGTGGTCGGTCTCAAGAAGGTGTCTGAGCAGCGATCTGTAATCTTCCTGAGAGATGCGATGAAAGTACTTCAGACCAAGGACTTTTGAAGCAAGCTCGGCAGGTGTCAGTTCACCGCAGGAAGCTAAAGTACTCATTGTCTGATGATAAAGGAGGCTGTAGGGAAGCCTGTCAAGCTTTGGCGGTTCTACCCAGCGCTCTTCAATGTATACCTGTATAAGAGCGATCGCCTGCAAAAGCTTCCATGGGATAGTTTCGGGAAGCATAGAACGGGGCTCGGGGAGCTCCTCGCGTATCACGAACCACATTTCGGGCGGGAGATCACGCCTTCCTGTGCGCCCCATTCTCTGTAAAAAAGATGATACGGTAAATGGAGCGTCTATCTGAAAAGCACGTTCGAGTTTTCCTATATCTATGCCCAGCTCAAGTGTGGCGGTGGTGCAGGTGGTCATATACACATCATCGTCTTTCATGGCTTCTTCAGCTGTTTCACGATATGCAGCCGAGAGGTTGCCGTGATGTATAAGGAAGCGGTCGGGTTCATGTTTCGCTTCGCAGTATGAACGCAGGGTAGTTGTGACTGCTTCGCACTCTTCGCGCGAGTTAACAAAGATAAGGCATTTTTTGCCTCTTGTATGTTCAAATATATATCCCATTCCTGCGTCTGCATTTTCGGGAGCAATATCAGTTCTCTCCTCAAGCACAGGCAAGGCAGGCTGTTCATCTTTATTCTCGGACTGATCTTGCTGACTGATGTAGAAATGTTCCATGGAAAGGCGCCATTTTACGCCTTTGGATTCGATCTTTGGTATATAAGTGCGCCTGTTTGTGCCGTATGATAGGAAATCACCTGCAGCCTCAGGGTCGCCGATAGTTGCGGAAAGACCTATCCTGCGCGGGTCAGCCCCTGACATTCTGCATAATCTTTCAATAAGGCAGATAGTTTGACCGCCGCGGTCTCCGCGCATGAGAGAATGTATCTCGTCTATAACGATAAATCGAAGATCACTGAAAAGCTTCGGTACAAGAGCGTGTTTCCTGAGAAGCATGGCTTCAAGAGATTCGGGTGTTATCTGCAGTATACCAGATGGATTTTTCAGCATTTTGTTTTTATGCGACTGTGCAACGTCGCCGTGCCAGTGCCATACGGGTATATCCGCTTCCTCACAAAGCTCGTTCAGCCGTGAGAACTGATCGTTTATGAGGGCTTTCAGCGGACCAATATAAATAGCTCCTACAGAACGGGGCATATCCTCGGAAAAAAGAGTAAGTATCGGGAAAAAAGCCGCTTCGGTCTTTCCTGATGCAGTCGAAGCAGTCAGAAGGACATTATCATCAGTATTGAATATAGCGTCTCCTGCCGCAGTCTGAATAGCTCTCAGCGACTCCCAGTTGTTCCTGTAAATAAAATCCTGTATAAAAGGAGCATATCTTTCAAAAATACTCATTATATAATACCTTATATCTCGAATTCAGCAAATTCTTCATCGGCGGAGGCGTCCGACATGGGAGCGGAAAAACTGATGCTATCCGATGAGATAAGCTCGCTAATATTTATGTTAGGATTCTGATAGATTATATCAAGCAGCTCAATGAAATCGCGTATAACTTCTCTTGGAGTAATATGACTGACAGAACCGATACGTCCGAATTCAAGCTTTATAAAGCTAATCATATCCTCCTGAGTTATTTTCTGCTGATAATCAAAAAGCTGAGAATGTATATCGGCGAGCTTTTCTGTAAGAACGATCATTTCCTCATAATCAAGAGGGGAAAGATGTATTACGGGAGCGAGCATATCCTTTAGCCCCTCCCGTCCGAAGCGGCCCTCGGAAAGTCTCGATCTCAGAGCCTCATAGCTGTATACTCCGCGGCGTGTATCCTCGATGCACTGTGGGGTGCCTCCCATGATAATGCCGATATATTTAGCCTTGCCCTGCAATGTATCATTGTACATTGTAAGTATCTTTTCGTAGTTGTACTGGCGGGTTATGCTGTTGGGTATCTTATAGATATTAACGAGTTCATCCACAAGCACAAGCAGTCCGCTGTAGCCTGCCTTTTTGAGGAACATGGCAAAAAGCTTTATATATTCATACCAGTCGTCATCGGTAATGATTATATTTACTCCAAGCTGAGCCTTAGCTTCTGATTTAGTACCGTATTCGCCGCGGAACCACTGTATTACCTTAGCTTTTTCCTCATCGTTTCCGTTAACGGCTGCATGATAGTATATTGTTAGAAGTCTTGCAAAATCGAAGCCGTGAACCATTTCATTAAGAGAGTTTATCACTTCAAATATCTTTTTTTCAACAGCTTTTGAAAATTCGGGAGATTCTGGAGAAATACCTGATACAGCGGCTGTTTCGCTCTGAATACTGCTTATCCAGCGGTCAAGTATAAGTGAAAGAGCACCGCCGTCGGGTCGGGTCTTTGTGGACATATTGCGTATAAGCTCCTTGTATGTGGCAAGCCCCTGACCCTTTGTGCCCTGCAGGCGCCTTTCGGGAGAAAGGTCGGCATCAACAACGACAAAGTTCCTGTCCATAACATGGCTTCTTATGGTCTGGAGCAGAAAGCTTTTGCCGCTTCCGTATTTACCTACAATAAATCGGAATGAAGCTCCTCCGTCGGCGATAATGTCAACGTCGTGCAGCAGAGCGTCTATCTCTGTTTCTCGTCCCACAGTTATATAGGGCAGACCTGTTCTCGGTACGACTCCGCCTTTCAGGGAATTTATAATGGCAGAGGCGATTCTTTTTGGAATTTTCATTGTTTACTCCTTATGAAACATTTCTTTCAGATCATCGGCGTAATCTTCGATAATATTCGGAATGTCCTCAGAAAAATCAATAATATTATCAGAAAAAAGGTCAAACATCTTTTCGTTGACGGAATCGGCAAGTATTGAAGGCATGATCCTGTACTTCGCAGAAATACCGCGGTAATCACCGTTGTAAAGAAGAGATATAAGGAATTCCTTCTCACTTCTGTCGAGAGGACAATCTTCTGTTATCGGTTCGCTTTTCGTATTTTCTTCCGTTTGCGTGATAATATCATCAGTTTCCCCGTTTTCATCAACAAGAAGCTTTTCTCTTGTTATATCGGCGGCTTTTCGTATTCCGCTGAGTTTTGAAAGATCAATGGTAATTTTTCGAGCTTCTTTTCTGCGAAGCTCCTCAAAATACTCATCAATTACATTCCGAATAAGCTTTACAGCCGTTTTTGATACATCTTCAAATGATATCTTATGTTTGAAATCGCTTTTTTCTCGCAAAAGGCTGTCAACAGCTCTGACAAGGTTACCGAGGCGGACACTTCGTCCGCGGCTGCCGTATATCTTTTGGCAGCTCCATTTACCGTTTTTACAGGTATATGTATGTATTTCGTTAAGCGCATATTCACAGCTCCGCATAGACTGTCTGTCGTAGAATATCGCGGAACGGAACATATTATAGCTGCATTCGACAGTATTGCCGAAAAGCTTTGAAAAAAACGACTGCTTGCGTTTTTCATGGAAAAAGGCTGATATTCCGATAAAGCTGCGGACAAGTACCGCTTTGAATTCATCAGGTTTTGATAAATAATAAAGCGACTTCTCAAATTGATATGATGAAAGCTTGGATATAGCTTCAAATAATTCGTCATCCGAACACTTGTCCCAATGCATGAGCGATAAAAGAGCGCTGTCGTGCATGACATCAGGCATATCATTTGCGAGCTCGGGATCAAGTCCGTAATAAACTATAAAGTCGATAAGCCAGTTTTCCGAATATTTTTTTATAGAATCGTCAATATATGTATATGAATCGAAGAAATTCTTCAATTTTAAAAAGCATTCCAAAGTCGTTTTCGAGCCTATACAGTTAATCAGCTCGTAAATATAGATATAAACAAAGGGGAGAGGAGCTTTTACAATATTGCCGTTACGCACCTTTTTGCGCCATGTAAAATATCCCCGCAGCTGTTCAAGTGAAAGGTCTCTGTAACAGGGATAATACTTTGTGAAGTCTGTATTGTATTCATAGCTGTCTTCGTAATCCTCCGCACATTTTCCCTGCGTATAGAAAAGCCATGCGGAGGTTTTCCAGTACGCTTCGGGCGAATACACGATCTCCTTCATTTCCTTGATCTTTTTGGGAGTGCTTAACGCCTTAAGCTGTGAAGCTGGTCGGATTATAGGTTCATCCTTATATACCCGTTCCCTGAAGGCGGAGCTGTTCAACAGCTTTTCGTCCGAAAGAACATGATCGAGTATTAACTTGATATCTGACATATCCGCCCTCCCTTTACATAAATTTATGATCGCCCGATCACATATTTGCATGGGCGTTATAATCAATTATATCATATAGGAATGCAAATGTCAAACACTTGTTCGATTTCTGATGCATAAAAGAACTGCCGAATGATTCGGCAGTTCGTCTTTATTTCAGAAGTCTTTGGTCATTGTTTTCATTGACCTCATAGGCATTTGTGTCCACAATATTGTTTGACTCGATGACTTCACCGTTCCTTTCGCTGATAACATATGCAACATAGAAGTTGAATGCTGCAAAAACGATCATTACAAGTCCGATTATCAGTCTGATGACCTTTCCACCGTGGAACGGATTGAAAATAAGGAAAACAGAGGAAACAAGCAGGGCAATACCGAAAAGCAGCTGAAATACTTTCAGTCCCTTTGTAAGCTCCTTGCTCAGAGCCTTTACAATCTGTGTAATAGCAATGATACCAAGGATAATACCTGCAATTACAGACATTTTTGAAGCTATGAACTTCGGAATGTATATTACCAGAAGACCGATCAGAACTCCTACTGCACCTGCAGGCAAAAGAGAGCCGCCGTCACCGCCGCCGAGGCTGCTGAGACCTGTAAGCAGGCTTCCTATTATGATTATTGCGCCGATTATATAGAATACCCACGAAATAACACCGGGGAAAAATGCAAAGAGTATACCGCATACCAAAAGCAGTATTGCCTTGATAATATAGCCTGTATTGTCTATTTTCATATTATCGCTCCTATCTCAGTACATTTATATATTTGAACCTGAGCTTCTGCCAGAAGTCTGATTTATTGTAGAGCTTTTCGGATAACTGCTCAACGGTTTTCAAGCATTTATCTGCTTCCTCACTTGTAGGATCTGTTTTACTGTATTTCGTTCTCAGAGTCACATCAGTAAGAAATTTGAAATCGCCCTTATCAAAGTAAATACCTCCGTGGTATCTTTCAACTTCCGAAGAGAACTTGACGTAATTGCACATTTCACTTCTCATATTCATAACGTCCAGCAGCTTTTCTGCATAGGAATAGATATTTATTATCCTGTCGGAAATTTTTCCTGTGCTGAGTTTCTGCTTTCTTATTTTCAGGATCAGATAACGTCTGAGAAGTATAACAGCGCATACCAAAATAACAAAAATTACAGATCTCAGTATCCTTTTTATTGCTTTCGAGTGTTTGGAAAGCCATAACTTAAATTTGTAGTCTACGCTGTCTTCATCTGAAGGAGTCACATATACGTATGATGTTGTGACCTGAGTAGTTGTAAGCTTTGTGGTACTTGGAACTGAACTCGATGAAACCGAAACAGTAGTTTGTTCGGCAGACGTTGTCGTTTCGGAAGTAGTTTCTGCTGCTTGTGTGGGCTGAATATTTATCTCCTCGGATGTATAACCGGGAGTGCACTCAAAAGGCACCCAGCCGATATCTTCAAGGTAAACCTCTGCCCATGCGTGGCTGCGGCTGTCCTTTACATTTACAGTTATAGAGCCATCAGCATTCTTTTGACCTGCCTTGACATCATTTTCGACTACGACATATCCCGTTGCATAACGTGCTGGGATACCTGCCATTCTTGCGAGCATAACGAGCGAGGTAGCAAAATGTGTACAGAAGCCGTTCTTTTTTTCGAGCAGGAAATCGTTGACAAAATCCTTTGACGAAGGTGTTCTTCCGGGATCAAGGGAATATGTACAGGTAGCAGCAAGTTTGTTCTTAATACCATCAAGCACTTCAAGCTGATACTTGAATGTGCTTACATTTTTATTATCAACTACATCAGAAAAAAGTTTGCGTACCTCTTCCATATCCTTTGTATCAGGGACATCAAGATAGTTTTTGTATGCAAAATCTCTGTAGCCTTCTCTTAAAATAACAGAAATTATATTATTTTTATCATTCAGTATTTTATTAGGTTCAACTATACTTGCACAGTCGAGAACAACATATTCATCCTCCTGAACAAGACCGTACATTTTGCAGCAATCGGCAAGATCAGGGGAGAGTGAACTCAGCGGAAAAGATATTCTCGTAATACCGACTTGAGACAATGACAGATTATATGAATTTTCAACGATCTTATCAGAGCAGAAATCATATTCATTATCTCCTGCTTTCTGATCCGACGGAAGTACTACTGTATCGGTTATATAATCCGTATGTCCGTCGTTTACTGAATAATACGGTACATATACGTGCTTTCTCTTCCTGCTGCTTGTTTTGACGCGCATATGATTCATAGTCGGATCGGGAGACATCATTTTATATGAGTTTAAAGCAAAGTCCTGAGGATAAACTCCGTACTTGCTGAATTTATCAAAAATACTGTCATAATATGCGGAAGAAGGAAGTACGTCCCACTGATTATTTTCATATACAGAGCCTACATAATCCTTGAGATATATAGCTCCCGATACAGGTTTCTCAATATTAACGGTAAGGTCTGTAACATTTTTATATCTGATACGGCTGTTTGTGCCGAGCTTATGGCTATCATAGTCAAAATTAATCCCGAATGCACTTGAAAGACGGGAAATGCTTTCGGCAAAGTTAATGAATGAAAAGTCCTCGACCGCATCGGAAATGTCCCGCCGTTTCTGATTGATGCTATCGCTTCTTTCATAGCGAGCAAGCTTCAGAACGCTCACTGACACAAGAGCTGTCAGCATTACAGAGCCTATAACAAGCATTCCGCATTTTTCCGTGACCTTCAGCTTCATATGCCGCTTAGGGAAAAACAGGTTGTTCTTACGGACAAATCCGCTCTGACCACCTGAATATTCTCCTACGTCAATAGTTGACATCGCCATGACCGCAAGCCAATAGGCGATACAAAGTATTCCCCAGAACACAGGCATTTTGACGCCGTTATAAAGTCCTATTTCAAGTATCGGGAAGGTTATCAGTATCGGCAGTACAGGATTTGGACGGCATACAGTAAAGAAGCATATCACTATCGCGAGCAGCCACATATAAAAAATGAAAAACATAGTGACTGTCGGCAGCTCAAGCGCCGTTTTAAGGTGCTTGTAATAGTTTACATTTGAATCAAAGGATACCTTATATATAATATTGTATATAAATTTGTATCCGATCACGAGTTTTGATATTTTTTTATACGCCGAAAAAAGGAAAACGATCGCAGAAGCTCCGTATATCCACATAGCCTTTCCGCCTATCAGCGAAAGCGTAAGGTAAAATGCCAGCAGGATCGTTCCCGATAAAACTACGGCTTTTTTATTGTAATGTAAGCCGTACATACCGAGAAAAGCCATTATTACTGATATAAAACCGAAGATCGCAATTGCAGCTGAGTAAACCTTCCTCAAATTGGCGTGTTTCTGCTTGACGGACATTACGATACTGTCGCTTATTGATATTCCGTTTGCGCTTTGTATATTCTTTCTTTTCATTATATTTCTATATCCTTTATTGAGGCAGATATCCTGCCGACTAATACAGGTGTGATATTGAGAGATGAAAAAGCTCCGTCTGTCTCAAAGAGCTTTTTCTCTGATTCCGCTATGATAAAAGCGTTTTTTATGTCAGCGTCAATGTCTTCGTCGATCGTTCCGAGAACTCCCTGATCTGCTGAAGAGCTGATGTACGTGAATGAAGCGAACGACAGGTCGGGATTATCGAAGAAGTACTTATCAGGCGGCAGACAATCCATAGAATCGGTAAACGATGAAAAAAGCTTTTTTATGAACTTGTTGAGATCGGAGGTATCGTGTATATATTCTTCAGTAAAGCAGTTTTGTGAAGCGTCGAAGAATATAACAGAGTGACCGCGCTCATTATCGAGCAAAAACTGTGATAATGACAAAAAAGTCTCAATGACCGTATCTATAACAGGCAGGTCATAAGCTCCTGAGGTATAGGACTTCAGATCAAGAAAAACAGCACACGGTACATCTATGGGCATACTGTATTCCTTGACAATGAACTCATCCTTTTTTGAACTCAGCTTCCAGTGTATTTTATTGAGCTTGTCCCCGGGATTATATTCCCTGAGGTCAAAAACCTCTGAGGGATCGTCACCCGGACGGTGCTCTGAAAAGATATCACTTTCCTCGTTTACACGGTCGGTATACTGAACTATACCGCTTATTTCATGACCGTCGGGAAGTATATTTACTTCAGTGCTGATGTTTTCAGCTGCCTTGAATTTGAAAATCTTCAAAGGATCATATATATACAGGCATGAAGTCTTTATTTTAATGATACCGCAGAATTTAGAGCACAGACGAAATGTGACTCTCTGAGAATTCTTTGCCTGTACGGGCAGATAAAGGTCAAAAGCCGATAACTGGCCGGTGAATACATTATAGTATTCGATCTTCGCGTTTGCCTTTCCGATAGGAAAAATACTGTTGTTTGTTACCACGAGCTGAACAGGGAAGTCAGAATTTTTAGTAATGTTCTTATCTTTTACCGCGAATTCGACAGTTATATTCTTTTTTGCAATATATGTGGTTATGAACATGATGATCGGCAGAGCGGTGACAACGATCAGGAGCACGAGTGCAAAATCCCACAGATAAAGTATATAAAAAAGTATACAGATGATGATAAGTACTATAAACAGAAGTTTTGTCAGTAGCATATTTCCGCCTTATTTGGAGGTGATACCGGGAACAGGAACCGTTCTGAGTATCTCTGTGATGATATCCGAAGCAGTGGTATCGGAAAGCTTTGCCTTAGAATTAAGGATTATTCTGTGTTCAAAGACATCATTGCAGATATAGGAAATATCCTCTGGGATAACATAATCCCGTCCCATTGCAACAGCAATACCCTTGGAAAGCTGCATAAGAGCAAGGGTTCCTCGCGGGCTGACGCCAAGCTTGAGCATCGGATGATTTCTTGTTGCGGCGGATAAGGACACTATGTATTCGTAAATACGGTCATCTACATATACATTGGATATATATTCCTGCAATTCGGTAATGAACGTAGAATCAGCAACAGGAATAACCATGTCAAGAGGATTGATAGTCTGCTTTGCCTTAAGAATAGAGACTTCTCCGCTGAAATCGGGATAGCCCATACTGAGCTTTATCATAAATCTGTCAAGCTGTGAGTCGGGGAGATTATGAGTTCCCGCAGAGCCGATAGGATTCTGAGTAGCTATAACTGTATAAGGCTCGGGGAGCTTATAGGTTTTTCCGTCGACTGTAATGCTCTTTTCTTCCATAAGCTCAAGAAGTGCGGACTGCGTTTTGCTTGAAGTACGGTTTATCTCATCCGCAAGGAAGAGGTTGCAGAAAGCAACTCCGGGACGGAATTCAAACTTATCGTTGTTCTTATTATATACCGAAAAGCCTGTGACATCAGAGGGAAGAACATCAGGCGTAAACTGCATACGGTTATGCTCAAGTGAAAGAGCCTTTGAAAAAGCCAGTGCAAGAGTGGTTTTTCCGACGCCGGGGATATCTTCGATAAGGATATGTCCTTTGCAAAGCATTGCAAGCAGCACCTTGATAACAATAGCATCCTTGCCGATGACGGCTTTTTTTACTTCAGTGATGACAGAATTGATCTGTTCCGTATAATAAGTGTTGTTCATATGTTTCTCCTATAAATATGTTTATACTTATATATTATATCATTATTTCCTGACGTTTGCAATAGCGTGAGGCTTTTTTTAGGTATCAAACAATGAGAATATTCAATTTTCTCATTGTTTACAGTTGAACTCCGTAATAAAATGAGGGGAAAAAGTGCCTCAAAACGTCCTTTTTTCGTTACATCAGTGTATTATTTGTAACCGTTTTGTTACAAAATACAGTTAAATCACAATCTGTATTAACAAAAAATTAATTAAATGGCAACAAATATGCAAACTAATATGTGCAGAATTACTTCGATATAGCTTTTTTAGTGGAAACAATTAGCCATTAAATGGAAAAAATTTTGAAAGTATTGCCATTTCGGGGCAGATGTGTTATCATATCAACAGCCCGAAAAAATTGAAAATTCTTTTTTCAGGAAAGGATGAGTTGATGGGTAATCTCAAAGCCGCAGCGATAGCTTGCGGAGTGGTTGCTTCAGTTCTGGGCGGTGGTGCAGGAGTTGCATATCTTACTTCCTCTACCATCAAAACAGCTGATATAGTCTCTGAAGAAAAAGTTGAGGTCATGAACTATGACAAAGACGGCTCTTTAACATCTGCAACAGAGGTTGAGACAGAAAAGGCAATCGCAAACAAAGGAACAACCACCAAGAAATCTAACACAGCTGATAATACATCAGCTGCAAGCAAAAATTCACGTTCTGCACAGGAAGGCACAACTTCTCAGTACAGTACAGCAGCTGCAAATGCTGCAAAGATTTCAAAATCGGTGCCAGCACCGGCTCACGCGCCGGCTGCAATCACACAGGCTTCCACTCAGCCTACAACTACAGTGTCTATCATCGAGACTGCTGCTGATGTGATAAGGGAAGCCACTACAGCTACCATAGCTGAAATTTCTTCGACAACAACACTTGACGCTACAACGCAGGAAACTACAACTACGGTAACTACTACAGCTGCTGCCACAACAGCAGAAATAACTACAACTGTTGCTGAAGCGGTAACTGAGGCTCCTACGGAAACAACAGAGACATATGTTGAACCGCAGACAGAGCCGACATCTATCGACGTTGAATCAACTGATTTTGAACTGCCGATATCAGAGGAAGAATACATACTTCTTTGTAATGCAGTAGGTCATGAGGCCGGCAGTAACTGGATCAGTGATTATAACAAGGCGAATGTAGTAGAAGTGATCATGAATAGAGTGAACTCTCCTGACTACCCGAACACGATCTACGATGTGCTCACACAAAACGGACAGTTCTCGGGTGCATGGAGCTACGTTAATCTCGGTACGTTCTCTTCAAAGGTTACACAAAGCGTTAAAGACTCGGTAACACTTTATTTTTCGGAGCCTGAATCCTTTACTCAGGGTTATTTATATTTTACAGGCATGAACGGACAGAATGTTTTCAGAACACACTATTGATTAACATCAAAGGACAGTCGGCATACAGCCGGCTGTTTTTGTTTTATCCGCATTATGGTTGATATTAATCTGAAAATGTGATATAATCTTTTTATACTACCGCTAAGGAGAAATTAATGGACATCAATATCAAACGTATAGCCGAGCTTGCCAAGCTTGAAATAAATGAAGACGAATCGCAAAAAATATTCGCCGAAATGGCCGAAATGATAAATATGGTCTCCGATCTTCCCGAGCTTTGCAATGAGCAGTGTGATACTCCCGGAATGGAGCTCAGGGAAGATGAAGTTTGTCCTTCCGTATACAGCCGTGATGAGCTGCTTATGAACGCTCCCGAAACGTATAACGGATGCTTTTCGGTACCAAGGACGGTGAAGCAATGATGAGCCTTTGCGATAAAACCGCTGCCGAACTCCATGATATGCTTATGAAGAGACAGTGCAGTGCAAAAGAAGTGCTTGAGGACGTTGTCAAAAGAGCAGAAAGTGTGCAGAGGAAGCTGAACTGTTATATAACTTACAATGAAAACTCATTGAAGCAGGCTGAGGAAGCTGACAGGATGCTTGCAGCAGGTGAGGGAGTTACAATGCTTACGGGGATACCGATCGCCGTAAAGGACAATATTTCCACAAAAGGACTTCGGACGACCTGCGCTTCAAAAATGCTTGAAAAATATATACCCCCATACGATGCAACTGTCATTGAAAGACTTAAAGCTGCGGGTGCTGTTATAACAGGCAAGACGAACATGGATGAGTTTGCAATGGGGTCTGCATCGGATACGGGAATATTCGGCAGGGTAGTCAATCCCATAAAGGAAGGCTTTTCGGCAGGCGGATCATCAGGCGGTTCTGCAGCTGCCGCAGCGAGCGGTGCAGCTGTTCTTGCGCTCGGTTCCGATACAGGCGGTTCTGTGCGTCAGCCCGCATCATTCTGCGGAATCGTGGGCTTTTGCCCCTCATACGGTTCCGTTTCAAGATATGGTCTTATCGCTTTTGCTTCGTCTCTTGACAGGATCGGTTCTTTCGGCAAAAATGTCAGTGATACTTATTTCCTCCACAATATAATAAACGGATACGACGCTAAAGATGTGACATCTGTAAGAAAAAATTTTTCATCTGAGCTTAAAGATACACTGAATGGTACAAGAATAGGTATCCCGAAGGAGATTTTTGATTCATATATGTCGGAAGAGGTAGAAGGCTGTATCAGCAATGCTTTGCGTATTATGGAGAAAAGCGGTGCAAAGCTTGTTACAGTCTCCATTCCTTCAGTAAGAGATGCCGTAAAGGCTTATTACATAATATCATCTGCGGAGGCTTCGTCCAATCTTGCAAGATACGACGGAGTGCGGTACGGCCACAGGAGTGCAGATGCTTCAGATATCTCCGAGCTTTATAAAAAAAGCCGTACAGAAGGATTCGGTGTGGAGGTAAAAAGACGCATTATGCTCGGGACATTTGCATTAAGCGAGGGATACAGCGATGCGTATTATAAAAGGGCGGCAGTTTTACGCAGCAGGCTTTGCCGTGAATATGACGAAGCCTTTCAGCATTGCGATATCATAGCATCGCCTGTTTATCCTGATGCTTCTATCAGCTTTAGCGAGCCACACAAGCTGACTGATCTTTATTCGGCTGATATATTTACAGTGCCGTCAAGTCTTGCGGAACTGCCCGCGATCAGTATTCCCTGCGGAAAAAGCAATGATGGTTTCCCTGTAGGGTTACAGCTTATAGGCAGAAAATACGATGACGGAACGGTATTCAATACAGCATACGGTTTTGAACTCAGCGGAGGTACATATGGCCAATATTGAAGCAGTGATAGGACTTGAAGTACACGTTGAGCTGAATACTTCGTCAAAGCTGTATTGCAGCTGTAAAAATATATTCGGAGCTGAACCGAATACCAATGTATGCCCTGTGTGTCTCGGTTTACCCGGTACTCTTCCACGTTTAAACAAACAAGCCTGTTATCATGCCGTAAAAATGGGACACGCTCTCAATTGCAGGATAAACAGGATAAGCCGTCAGGACAGGAAGAATTATTTTTATCCCGATCTGCCAAAAGCTTATCAAATAACACAGGCTGATATACCCCTGTGTGAGAACGGATATCTTGATATTTTGGTTGACGGAAATGTAAAAAGAGTCGGGATTGAAAGGATACACATAGAGGAAGATGCGGGGAAGCTTATACACGACGGATCTGATAACACGTTATGTGATTATAATCGCTGCGGCGTCCCTCTTATTGAGATCGTTACAAAGCCCGATATGAACAGCTCTGCGGAAGCCCGTATCTTTCTGGAGAATATCAGGAGCATTCTCCTTTACATCGGTATTTCCGACTGTAAAATGCAGGAAGGCAGTATAAGGTGCGATGTCAATGTCTCTGTTCATGAAGCAGGCAGCCCTGTCGGTACACGGTGCGAGCTTAAGAATGTAAACAGCTTCAGCGCTGCCCTGCGCGGTATAGAGTACGAGATAAAGCGGCAGACGGAAATAATCGGAAAAGGCAGTAGTATTGAGCGTGAAACACGCCGATGGGATGACAAAAACGGAATAAGCATACTTATGCGTAATAAAGAAAATGCTGAGGATTATCGCTTTTTCCCCGAGCCCGATCTCGGAACGATCGCACTTGATGAAAAGGAAATTGCAGAAATACGTGAAAATATGCCTGAATTACCCAATAAAAAGATGCTACGCTACGTAAAAGAACACGGACTTAACGACTCCGAAGCCTTTATTATCACTTCTTCGCCTGATAAAGCAGCCCTTTATGACGAATGTGTCAGGCTGCAAAGATGCAGTATCCGTTCTGCTGCAAACAGAATCGTCGGAGAGATAACCAAATTCATGAACGATACGGGAAAGAGCATATCCGAAACAGGCATCACAGCCGAGGAGCTCTGCGAAATATGCAGCGCTCATGAAAAAGGTCTTATTTCAAGCTCGGGAGCTAAGACCGCACTTGAAGAGCTCATTGCTCACGGCGGCAGGACAGAAGAAATAATAAAGCGTATGGGACTTGAGCAGAATACCGATATTGCTTATTTAAGCGAACTTGCAGATAAAGTGATAAGTGAAAACGAGAGATCGGCAGCTGATTACAGGAACGGTAAGAAAAGTGCCATAAGCTTTCTTATCGGTCAGGCTATGAAAGCCTCGAAGGGAAGAGCGGATCCTTCCAAGATAAGGAATTTGATCGAAAATAAATTAAAAAAAGGAGAATAAGAAATGGATTTTATATGTTATCCGAAATGTACCACCTGTCAGAAGGCTAAGAAATGGCTTGATGATAACGGCATCGCATACGACCTGAGAGACATAAAGGAAAGCAATCCGACACTTGCAGAACTTAAAAAATGGCATAAAAAGAGCGGACTTCCTCTGAAAAAGTTCTTTAATACCAGCGGACTTCTTTACAAATCCATGCAGCTTAAAGACAAGCTTGCAGATATGTCCGAGGAAGAGCAGTACAAGCTGCTTGCTTCCGATGGAATGCTTGTCAAGAGACCTATTATAGTTAAGAACGATACAGTTATCGTGGGTTTTAAGGAAAAAGAGTACGAGGAAGCTTTAAAATGATACTTTCAAGGGCAGTCAGATAGGCTGCCTTTTCCTTTTTTAAAGGAAATTACGGAAATATCTGCCGCTGACTTGCAAAAAAAATATATATGTGATATAATATTTAAGTATGCATAAAAACGTGACCGAAAGGCAGAGGATTATGGCTAAGAAACAAGATTACGGCAATGACAGTATATCAATGCTCAAGGGCGCGGACAGAGTTCGTAAGCGTCCTGCGGTTATATTCGGCTCAGACGGCCTTGACGGCTGTGAGCATTCGATCTTTGAGGTTATCTCCAATTCCATTGACGAAGCCCGTGAAGGATACGGCAATAAAATAATAATCACTCATTACAGAAATAATGATATAGAGGTCGAGGACTTCGGAAGAGGCTGCCCTGTTGACTATAATAACAACGAAAAGCGCTATAACTGGGAGCTTGTTTACTGTGAGCTTTATGCAGGCGGTAAATATGACGCGGCTGACGATTCCTATGAGTACTCACTCGGACTCAACGGTCTCGGTCTTTGTTCTACTCAGTATTCATCTGAATTCATGGATGTTGAAGTGATCCGTGACGGTTTCAAGTATGATCTTCATTTTGAAAAGGGAAATAATATAGGCGGCTTAAAGAAAGAGCCCTGTAAAAAGAAGCAGACAGGGACAAAGACACGCTGGCGTCCTGATCTTGAGGTATTTACGGATATAAACGTTTCCGACGATTTTTTCTGTGATATATTAAAAAGACAGGCTATCGTAAACCCGAATATTCTTTTTGTCTTCCGTTCCGAAAATGAAGCAGGCGGCTTCAGTGAGCAGGAATTCTTCTATGAATCGGGTATTACGGAGTATGTTCAGGAGATAGCAGGGGAGGGAGCTCTGACCTCTGTTCAGCACTGGACTTCCGAGAAAAAGGGCCGTGACCGTGACGATAAGCCCGAATATAAGGTAAAGCTCGATGTTGCACTTACATTTTCAAATAAAGCTAAGCTCACGGAGTACTATCACAACTCCAGCTTCCTTGAGCACGGCGGTTCTCCTGCCGAAGCAGTAAAAAGAGCTTTTCAGGCTCAGATAGACAGTTATATAAAGTCTATAAACGGCTATCAGAAGAATGAGAGCAAGATAACCTATGCCGATGTCGAGGAATGTCTTATACTTGTATCATCTTCGTTTTCAACTCAGACATCCTACGCCAATCAGACTAAAAAGGCAATTACAAATAAATTCATACGCGAGGCAATGACCGAATTCCTGCGTCATCAGTTAGAGGTATACTTCATTGAAAATCCCGATGAAGCTCAGAAAATAGCGGAACAGATACTTATTAACAAGAGAAGCCGTGAAAACGCAGAAAAAGTACGTCTCAACGTAAAGAAAAAGCTCACAGGAACTATAGATCTTTCAAATATGGTGGAAAAGTTCGTTGACTGCCGTACAAAGGACGTTTCAAGACGCGAGATCTATATTGTGGAGGGTGATTCGGCTCTCGGTTCCGTAAAACTGGCAAGAAATGCAGAATTTCAGGCTATAATCCCTGTCCGCGGAAAGATACTCAACTGTCTTAAGGCTGAGTATTCAAAGATATTCAAGAGTGAGATCATCACTGACCTTATAAAAGTCCTCGGCTGCGGAGTTGAGGTCACAACCAAAGCAAACAAAGAGCTTTCAAACTTTGATATAAACAACTTCCGCTGGAGCAAGATCGTTATCTGTACCGATGCCGATGTTGACGGCTTCCAGATAAGAACGCTCATACTTACAATGCTTTACAGGCTTACGCCTACTCTTATCGAACAGGGATACGTTTATATCGCTGAGTCTCCTCTTTTTGAGATCAATACAAAGGAAAAGACATATTTTGCCTATACCGAACAGGAAAAACAGCGTATACTCGACATGATAGGCGAAAAGAAATACACTATACAGCGCTCAAAAGGTCTCGGCGAAAACGAACCCGACATGATGAGCCTCACTACAATGAATCCCGATACAAGGCGTCTTATCAAGGTTACAGCTGAGGATATAAGTGAATCCGCAGAAATATTCGAGATGCTCCTTGGAGACGACCTTCAGGGACGCAAGGACTATATCTCGGAATACGGCGCAGATTATCTTGAACTTGCGGACATAAGCTAAGGGAGTGACAATATGAAAAAGGTCAGAATGACTAAATGCCGTTTTTGCGGCGGAACTGAATTCATAACAGGATATCAGAACTTTTACGGAGCGGTTTACAGTGCTGACAGTCTTCTGCATTCCGCATCGCTTTATCACACTATATGCCGTGACTGCGGAAGCATTGTGAGATCCTTTGTAAAAGATCCCGAAAAGCTTCTTAAAAAGAGCGACAGACGTTCAGAAGGAGAAAAATAAATGCCAAGGAAAAAAAGTACTCCCTCAAAGCAGCCTGTATTCAAGCATGAAGCATATATCGAGGGTTCAGGCAGTGTTGTTGACGAAAAAATTGCGGATACGCTGAAAAAGAACTATATGCCCTATGCCATGAGCGTTATCATATCAAGAGCTCTTCCTGAAATTGACGGCTTCAAGCCTTCTCACCGAAAGCTGCTTTATATGATGTACAAAAGGGGACTGCTCAGTCCCGACAAGGAACGCTCCAAGTCCGCAAACGTTGTCGGCGAGACCATGAAGCTCAACCCTCACGGAGATCAGGCTATTTATGAGACTCTTGTACGTATGACAAGAGGAAATGAGGCTCTTCTGCATCCTTATATCGACAGCAAGGGCAACTTCGGCAAGCAGTATTCAAGCAAGATGCATTTTGCCGCTCCGCGATATACTGAGGTAAAGCTTGAAAAGATATGCAATGAGCTCTTCCGTGATATTGATAAGGAAACTATAGATTTCGTACCGAATTACGATAATACTATGCAGGAGCCTACGCTTCTTCCCGCAACCTTCCCTACGGTCCTTGTAAATTCAAATACGGGTATTGCTGTTTCAATGGCAAGCAATGTCTGCCCCTTCAACCTCGAAGAGGTCTGCGAGACTACCATTGCTCTTATGAAAAATCCGGAGCACGATATACTCAGTACACTTAAAGGTCCTGATTTCCCGGGCGGAGGACTTATGCTCTATGACGAAGCCGAGCTCGGAAAGGTCTATGAGACAGGCAGAGGAAGCATAAAAGTACGTGCAAAGTACAGCTATGACAAGTCTGCAAACTGTATCGAGGTAACAGAGATACCATATACCACCACTATCGAGGCTATAATCGAGAAAATAATCGATCTTGTAAAGCAGGGCAAGATAAGAGAAATTTCATATATACGTGACGAGACCGATATCGACGGTCTTAAGATTGCGATAGACCTGAAGCGTGGAACAGATCCTGACAAGCTAATGCAAAAGCTGTTCAGGCTCACTCCCTTGCAGGACAGCTATCCCTGCAACTTTAATATCCTTATCGCGGGTACTCCAAAGGTCATGGGAGTTCGTGAGATACTGACAGAGTGGACTGCCTTCCGTGAGGAATGTATACAGCGCAGGACATATCATGATCTGCAAAAGAAAAAAGAGAAGCTCCATTTGCTGGAGGCTCTCTCAAAGATACTTCTTGACATCGACAAGGCTATTAAGATAATCCGCGAGACCGAAAACGAGGCTGACGTTGTTCCAAACCTCATGATAGGCTTCGGTATCGATGAGATACAGGCTGAATATGTAGCTGAAATAAAGCTCCGCAATATCAATAAGCAGTATATTCTCCGTCGAATTGAAGAAGTTGACCAGCTCAAAAAGGATATTGCGGAAATGGAGGAGATACTCCGTGACAAGAAAAAGATACGCAAGATCATCATTGACGAACTGAAAGATGTTGTAAAGAATTACTCTCAGCCGAGAAAAACAATGTTCTATTATCAGGCTGATGTCGAAGAAGCTGACGATATTGATGATACACCTGATTATCCTGTCAATATCTTTGTTTCTGACAGCGGATACTTCAAGAAGATAACTCCGCAGTCACTGCGTATGAGCAGTGAGCAGAAGCTTAAGGAAGGCGACTTTATAAGTCAGAGCTTTGAAGCGACAAACAAGACAGATCTTGTATTCTTCTCCGATAAGGCTCTGGCATATAAGTCAAAGGCAAGTGCGTTTGATGACACAAAGGCAAGTGTAATGGGAGACTATATCCCCGCAAAGCTCGGCTTTGATGAGGGCGAGAACCTGAAAACACTTGTACCGACTTCTGATTACAGCGGTTATATCGTATTTTTCTTTGAGAACGGCAAAGCGGCTAAAGTACCGCTGAAGTCCTATGAGACAAAGACGAACCGAAAGAAGCTTGCCAATGCTTATTCGTCCAAATCTCCGCTTATTGCAGCTCTGTATATCGCCGAAGAGTCTGATATTCTTCTCAGGACCACGAGCGGTCATGCACTTGTATTCAATACGGGTATGATACTTCCAAAGACTACAAGAGACTCTCAGGGCGTACAGGTAATTACGCTTCGCAGAAAAGCATCGCTTGCTTCTGCCGAGATCGTTGCCCCCGAGACACTGCCTGAGCTTGAAAAATACCGTTCAAAGAGTGTTCCAGCCGCCGGAAAGGCTGCAAAGGAGCTCGGCGACAGCAATCAGCTTACATTCTGATAATGAAAAATCCGCATTGAAAAATGCGGATTTTACTTTTATTCCTGTGAAATTATCTCTTTATAGAATTCAGAGATATCTTTTCTTTTCTCTTTTGTGTACTGGATAGCTGTTCTGGGGTGCTGATTGAAAAGACCTGTTAGGAGATACTGGAGATCATATCCCCAGACTACGCCCTCTTCACGGAGCTTATTGATATGCTTTTCGATAAACTGGAATACAGGGTATACATTGTATCTGGGATTTTTTAGAAAACCGAGAAGAAGCTCCATTGCACAGTTTCCTGCGCCTCTTCCCATAGCACCGTATGTAGCATCGAGCCAGTCAACTCCGTCTCCTACAGCTTCGATCGTATTCGCAAAAGCCAGCTGCTGATTGTTATGAGCGTGTATACCAACCTTTTTACCGTATTTTTCAGCTATTTCAACGTACAATTCAGCGATCCGTGCCATTTGCTCGGGATAAATCGAGCCGAAGCTGTCAACTATATAGAAAACATCAACAGGGGACTGACCAAGGAGGTCGAGAGCGACCTTGATATCAGATTCCTGTGCGTTAGAGATAGCCATAATATTGCAGCTTACCTCATAGCCCTTCTTCTTTGCGTCCTCAATCATGTCAATAGCTGTTGGTATCTGATGTATGTAGGCTGCGACACGAATAAGGTCAACAGGGCTGTTTTCACGTTCAACGATGTCCTGCTTGTAGTTGCATCTTCCCACGTCAGCCATAATTGCGACTTTGAGATCGGTATGATTATCACCTACGATAGAACGAAGGTAATCATCATC
Source organism: uncultured Ruminococcus sp. (assembly GCF_946415235.1). Classification (GTDB taxonomy): domain Bacteria; phylum Bacillota; class Clostridia; order Oscillospirales; family Ruminococcaceae; genus Ruminococcus. The sequence continues at coordinate 45,666 of NZ_CAMKRR010000010.1, forward strand.
GCAGAACTTACAGGGACCGAATTTATTTACATCAAACATCTCTTTATCAGCTCTGTAGCCGAATTCCATGTAATCTACGCCTGCTTTTATGTTTGAAAGATAAAGATCTCTGACAAACTCGTCGCTGAATCTGAAATCATTAACAAGGCCTCCGTCACGAAGCGTTGCGTCTACTACCTTAACATCAGATCTGTAATTCATAAGTTTTGAAATTTCCTTCATACTTCTCACTCTCTCTTTTTGACTATATCACTTTACACTGTAATACTTTAAAGCGATATCCTTTAAATATAGTATAGCACAGTATTCTTCGTTTGTCAAACGTTTTCTGAGATTTTCCCTATTGCATCAAAATAAAAAAATAAAATGAGAATTTATATATAAAATTCCCATTTGTTCAATATATATTATTTTGGCTTAATATCCGAGCTCTTCATCTACGATGATAACTTTTATCCTGCCCTTGTGACGCTGATGAGCGGAAATGAGATAATTGCAGCATATCCTTCCATCACCCGAGCAGCCATCGTATATCTGCCTGTCTGCATTATTAAGTGACACACATTCACCTTTTTCCTTGCAGTATGTAGCACAGTCAAGGCGAACACAGTTGGGCGGAGCAGCCTCACGTTTAACTCTGATCTCAGCCTCATTCAGATCCTTTACGATCTTATTATATCCTGCAATGATAATGACTGACTTTGGACCGAAGGCTATAGCAGCAATTCTGTTGCTGTTTCCGTCAACATTGTAAAGAACTCCGTCCTCGGTTATTGCGTTGGAGCTTGATATATATACATCTGCTGAAAAAGCTTTTATATACAGCTCGGCAACTTCCTCAGGAGTCATTTTTGAGCGGTCAAGGTACTTGTATTTGGTAGAATTCAGCAGCTCTGACAATCCGCACTCTTTCATTGTAACAGTACCGCCGTTGGTTATAACGTCTCCTTCCTTGATAAGTGATTCAACAATAGGACAGACATCGTCCTTAGTTTTCGCATAGTAGAACTCCATATTGTTTTTGCGAAGATTTTCACCTGTCTTATTTATCCTTTTTTCGATTATGGTCTTTTTGTTTTCGTCCATTTTACATACTCCATTCATAAAATCAATATGCGGGACATAAGCCCCGCATATATTAATTGCAATTAATCGTTGTCAGGTTCAAGAACCGCATAGTTACCGTCGTCACGCTTATAAACAACATTTATAAGACCTGATTCGGCATTTGTGAACATAAAGAACTCGTGATCGAGAAGATTCATCTGAAGAATAGCTTCATCAATATCCATGGGCCTCATCTTGAACTTCTTGTGCTTGATGACCTCATAATCAACGGTATCGGGAACAGGATAAGCGAAGGCTTCCTTGAAGGCAGCGTCCTTAAGCTTTTTCTCAACCTTAGTCTTATTCTTTCTTATCTGCCTGATTATCTTGTCGATTGCGTCGTCAAGAGCAACATATTTGTCCTCGGCAGAACGCTCTGCGCGGAATATTATACTATTATATTTAACAGTAAGCTCAAGAATTATCTGTGTCTTTATCTCTGAAATTACAATCTTAGCATCAGCTTCCTCTCCAAAAAATTTTCCGAGACGTGAATCGATCCTCTTCGCTGCGTACTCAGTAAAGTTAGTAGGTATCTGCATTTTCTTAGCTGTGATAGTTGTTTTCATATTGGTCCTCCTTTTATAGCTTTGCGAGATGCAAAACTGTTCTTTATGGTTATATTATACCATAAAGGAAGCTGAATTACAAGGGAATTTTGTTAATTTCGTTTGAAATGCACAAAGTAAATGGTATAATTTGTTTAATCTGACATCAGAAATCGTTTTTTAAATTATCAAGAAGCACCTGTGCTATCTGCTCTGTTGTGAGGTAGCCGCTGTCTTTATTCTCGATAAGGATCGCGAAAGCGACAGGGAAAGACGGATCATCCACAAAGCCTACAAGCAGTGAATTTTCCTTCATGCCCTCATCTACCTGGGCCGTTCCGCTCTTTACTCCGACTTTATAGCCGCTGATAAGGTAGGTATACCTGTCTGCACCGTTTGTGAGCATTATCTGCTTTACCGCCTCGGCAGTATTCTCCGAGAAAAGCCTGTCGCTGAATGATGCGGAAGCCTTTTCCTTGATTTTTCCGTTGGTATCGGTAATATGATCTATAAGGTAAGGCATTGTCATTTTGCCTGTACCGTTAGCTATCGCACTCTGCCACATCATGAGCTGTATCGGGCTTACAAGGGTATCTCCCTGACCTATACAGCCCCATTGTGTTCTGAATTCATAAGGATCATTAAGGGTAGTCGATGCGGTTTCACATTGTATGCCGTTTATATCGATATACGACATTTCTTCACCGTTTAATGCGTATCCGAGCTTTGAGTACTGCTTTTTCACCTTTTCAAGCGGCATATCCGCATCTTCAACAAGCTGTGCAAAGAAGGGATTACAGCTGTTCTCAAAGGCTTCCTGTATATTCTGAGCACCGTGGCCGTATGGATTATGACAGTCAATGAATGCGCCTGACCTGTTCTGATATTTTCCCGAACAGCTGTAGTTTTTTGAGTAAAGCTGATCTGTCCCCATTATTTCAAGTGCAGAAATAACAGTTGAGACCTTTTGCGTTGAGCCGGGGACAGTTCCAAACATATTTTTTGACAAGAGCGTTCCTGATTTAAATAAGCCAACATCATCATACCCCTTTGTAACGTCAAGAGAAGGAAGACTCACACATACGAGCAGTTCGCCAGTTTTATAGTTGTATGCCGAAACGCAGCCTTCCATATAGCCATATGCATTATATACAGCTCTGTTTGCATTATGGTCGAGCGTGGTATATATTGCTGCCTTTCCACCGCTGGGAACAAGACCGTCGCTGAAGCTGTAATTGTTTATTTTCTCAAGATTTCGCGCAACAAGAGTATTGACCATCTGTCCCTTGTCGTCGCCGATAAGGTTGCCTACATCCAGAAAATGGTTGTCGGGGTATGAACCTGTACCTGTTCCGTCGAAGAGCACATCTCCCGAACGGTCATAAACATATCCAAGCTGATGCACGTCTGAATTCAACATGTAAAAAGAAGATTCATGCACGAGTTTAACGACAAGGAGAGCCATGCCTATAATAAAAAGAAGGATTACAGCACTTATTATACGCTGTGTTCGTTTTATACTTTTCATTCCTGCCACCTCCATGCGGGTACTGATGGCTCCTGTTTCTTATGTTTAGGCTCAATAAATGAGGGAGACTGCGTTGCCATCAGCATACCGACCATAAATCCGCTTACCATAAGGGAGCTTCCTCCCGATGAAAGGAAGGGGATAGTTACGCCCGTAAAAGGTATAAGATTGCATGAACCGAAAATATTAAGAGCCATTTGAATGATAAAAGCCGCACATATGCAGGCAGATATCGTACCGTGGTAATATGACCTTGCAGGATTGATAAGAGGTATTGCGGTAATGATTATAATTGCAAGAACAGCCATAAGTGCGAAAAGAAGTCCCCATTCTTCGCTGATAGTTGCAAAAACTATATCATTGTCATAAGCAAAAATGTTTGAAAGGAAGCCCTTTCCGGGACCAAGTCCGAGCCAGCCGCCGTTTGCAATGGCAATAAGTGCCTTTGACTGCTGATAGCCGTCGCCTGTTTTGTCGCTCCAGATATCAACGTGAAGTCTGTGCTGTACATAATCGGGAGCATACTTGAGTCCGATGAGAACAAACACGATTATTATACCGATAACCGCAAGAAGCTTCTTTTTCGAGAATTTAGCCTTAGGGTAACATATCCTAAGAAGAAAACCTACAGAGAAAATACCGAGAAAAGTAGGTAAGCTTCCGTAATCGTGGGATTTTACCTGTACAAGGCATATTGCCGCAGTAAGTACAAGAAGAGTGATGTTCTCATATACCACGTTCATAAAGAGTATCTTATGCTTTTTCTGCTGATCCTCAATTGAGGTTGCACAGGCAAGCACAAACAGGGGCTTTATGAATTCTGATGGCTGTATGGTGAACTTTCCGATATATATCCACATATCCTTTTTGATCAGCGTTACCATGAGCGTAATCAGAAGAATGACAGCAGTCAGTCCGTAAATAAGCTTTTTCCTGCTGTGAAGCAGTTTATGGTTCCTGCATATTACAAATCCTGCCTTGCAGGAAACTATACAGGCTATACAGGTTATCAGATGCTTTGCGTTGAAACCGACTTCTCCGAAGCAGGATTGGAATATAAAGCTAATATTAAGTATAAGTATAAGCAGGAAATCAAGAGCATATGTAGTCTGCTTAAAGAAAAGAATAACAGCAAAGTATGCGATATCAATTATGATTACAGCAGCCCCAAGGACAACAACGTCGCGGGCATCCTTGTAATTGCCATTTATATAAACATTGAAAAGCATTGCAATGTGCGCTATCAGAACAAAGAAACTCGAAAAACCAAATGCAATGGGATTAGCGTACACGTTCATGCCCCCTTTTTCTGAAAATTAGTCGTCGGTTTCCGAGAGTTATAACGTCGTTTTCGTTAAGAACAGCCTCTTTTACCATGCTTCCATTGATAAACAGACCTGATTTTGAACCCATATCCTTTATGGTCCATTTCCCTTCGGAAACAGTGAGGATAGCATGATATCTTGAAACCGAAAGATCGGGCAGGCGTATATCCGCAGATGCATGACGTCCAATAAGGACTTCATCGCAGCCGAGCTGATATGTCATGCCTTGCTCGGCAAGCTCCATATCCATTGATATCTCTGACCATTTTTTGCCTGCTGATTTTTTCTCACGATAGGCTGTTATGAGTACAACAAGAACACACAGATCAAGAGCTGCGGCAGCAATAATACATAAAACAATATTGACTGAATCCATAAAGCACCTTCTTTTGTTGAAAGTAATTTTTTTCAATAAAAATCCCGAAGAAGAGCTCTTCGGGACATTATATTATTCTTCTGTAGGTTCTTCCGCAGGAGCTTCCGCTGTTTTTTCATCCTCAAAAGGATCGGTGAGAAGAATATCCTCTGACATTTCTCCGCTCATAAGCTTTTCAAAGTCATCTCCGTCGATCTTTTCAAATTTAAGGAGATACTTTGCAAGGAAATGCATCTTATCTTCGTTAGCTTTGAGAAGTATTGTACAGTCGTTATAAGCCTTTTCGATGATAGCTCTTACCTCTTCATCTATCTGAGCGGCAACAGCCTCACTGTAATTTCTTGTATGCCCGTAATCCTTGCCAAGGAACACCTCATCGCTCTCAGAGCCGTATACAACAGTACCTATCTTCTTTGAGAAGCCGTACTTTGTGACCATATTCCTTGCAGTTGAAGTTGCACGTTCTATATCATTTGAAGCGCCTGTGCAGATGTCGTCAATAAAGAGCTCTTCAGCGACACGTCCGCCCAGAAGCATTATGATGCTCTCACGCATCTGATTGCGTGAAACGTGCCTGTCATCGTTATCGGGTCTTGTAACGGTAAGTCCCGCAGCCATACCACGCTGAATGATAGTGACCTGATGTACCTTATCCTGAGTTTTGAGGTTATATGCCGCAACAGCATGACCTGCCTCATGATAAGCTGTTACGAGCTTATCATGTTCGGTAACAATACGTGACTTCTTTTCAGGACCTGCAATGACCTTCATTGTAGCTTCTTCGATATCTGCCTCGGTAACTGCAAGACGATTGTTTCTTGCAGCAAGGAGAGCAGCTTCGTTCAGTACATTTTCAAGATCCGCACCTGTAAAGCCCTGAGTTGTCTTAGCTATGACCTTAAGGTCTACATCGGGTCCGAGAGATTTATTCTTTGCATGAACGCGAAGTATCTCCTCACGTCCCTTTACATCAGGATATCCGACAACGATCTGACGGTCGAAACGGCCCGGTCTGAGAAGCGCGGGATCAAGGATATCACGTCTGTTGGTAGCAGCAATGACTATTACGCTGTCATTGCCCGTAAAACCGTCCATTTCAACAAGCAGCTGGTTGAGGGTCTGTTCACGTTCATCGTGTCCGCCGCCGAGACCTGCACCTCTGTGACGTCCCACTGCGTCTATCTCATCAATGAAGATTATTGCGGGAGCGTGTTTCTTGGCCTGTTCAAAAAGGTCTCTTACACGTGAAGCTCCGACACCGACGAACATTTCAACGAAATCCGAACCCGAGATAGGGAAGAAAGGACATCCTGCCTCACCTGCAACTGCACGTGCGAGAAGAGTTTTACCTGTACCGGGAGGTCCGAGAAGAAGAACGCCCTTGGGGACTTTAGCACCGAGCTCTGTATACTTTCTCGGATTTTTGAGGTAATCAACAATCTCGATAAGCTCCTGTTTCTCTTCATCAGCTCCGGCAACGTCTTTAAATGTTGCCTTACGGGCACTTGCACCGTTTTTAAGGTTGGCTTTTCCGAATGTAGCGTACTTACTGCCGCCGCCGTTCTGCTTCATGATGAAGTAGAGTATGGAAATCCCGAGAAGAACGGTCAGTATAACAGGAATAAGCGAATAAATCCATGTCCTGTCGGTGATCTTGATATAATCCTGTTCAAGGGGCTTGTCGTGTCTTTCATTATATTCCTTGCGGTAATTTTCCGTATCACTAAGGAATATATTGACATTCGGAACATTGTAGTGCTTTTCTTCCTCACTGTCTTCAAGTCTGTAAGTAAGCTCACCTGTGCCGAGATCAAGCTCGTAATATGCAACCTTATAGTCGTCAAACAGACTGATTATTTCGGTATATTCAGTCCTTTCAGCGTTCTGATTAAGCTTTGAGCTGATAAAGACCAGCATAAATACAGCAATTCCAACGATAAGCAGGTAGGTAAGAACTCCTTTACTCTTTTTTGGTGTCAAATTATCCTCTCCATTCTTTATATTCGATTTACAGAAATTTTTAGTAAACGGGCTGTATCCTTATCAGGGGCAACTCTGTCGGCTATACCGATACCTTCAGCGAATATCGTCCCTTCTTCGTCCTCTATAAAATGCAGAGTACTTCTTTTATCAGCCGCTATCATTTCGTTTATCAATTTTTTAACAGAAGAAGTGAAGCTTCTTCCGCAGAGCTTTATTTTGTCACCGTATACTCGGCTTCTGACAATTGCTCTTCCTCTTATTTTATCATAATCAAGAAGAAAAAATGTGGATATTTTGTTAACACTTTCATTTTTCTTCAAATTATCACATTCAACAAGTTCGCAAAAAAGGGTACATTCCTCGAAAATTTGATTAATCCCCATTTGCAGAGGAACAGAAACAATTTCTGTCGAAACAGGCATGATCTTTTTTAATTCAAGTGTATTATTTGCTCCGATAAGATAAAAATTGTCGGAAATATTGATCTTTCCTCCGTTTATAAGGATATTGTCGGTCTCATCGAGCCTGTTATGCGAATAGGGGAGCTTGTTATCCGAAAGAAGTCTTGAAATAGCTCTTTTCCGAATAACAGGGTCATATTTGTCAAGTCCCGTAAATTTTGTACCGTTAAGGCATTTCATGACAGCTTCATCGACCATTTTTTCGATCAGGCTGTTTTCATCGCGTACAACATCTAATGACCTGACGGATGAGTCAATGACCGAAGAATTGATCTCCTGCAAAAGAGGGATGATCTTATGCCTTATTTTATTCCTTGTATAATCGTCGGACAGATTGGTGCTGTCAGTTACATAAGCCTGTCCTTTGCTTTCAAGATAAGCTTCGATCTCAGTGCGTGTCACGGCAAGCAGTGGACGAATGATATTTCCTCTCACAGGCGGAACACCTGCAAGTCCCTTTATGCCTGTTCCGCGGGCAAGATTGAGTACAGCAGTCTCAAGAGCGTCATTGGCATTATGAGCAGTCGCCATTTTTTTTTCAGCTGTTTTTTCTTTAAAGATCAAGTAACGAAGCTCTCTTGCGGCTTCCTCTACGGAAAGACATTTTGACCGAGAATAACTCATAACATCACAGGAAGCAGCTGTAAAGGGGATATGGTTTTCGGAACAGAGGGCTTTGCAGAAAAGTTCGTCTCTGTCGCTTTCTTTGCCTCTGAGACAATGATTTACATGAAGAGCTTCAACAGTGATATTCAGTCTTTCACTGAGTTCCTTCATTATGAGCAGCAAAGCAACGCTGTCAGCGCCGCCTGAAAGGCCGCATACCACCGTATCGCCGCCGCAAATCATATTATATTTGTTAATGAAATTTAGAACTTTATTTAACATTATCATACATTTTCAGGCGGAGCATTATAGTCGGGATTTGAGAAGCGTGTGAACTGTCCGTCCCATATAAGCTCGACCGTACCTGTTTCACCGTGTCTGTTTTTGGCGACTATACACTCAGAAATGTTCTGGCGCTGGCTTTCTTTGTTGTAGTAAGCGTCTCTGTAAAGGAAAAGAACGATATCGGCGTCCTGCTCGATAGAACCCGATTCACGAAGATCGGAGAGCATAGGGCGCTTATCGGTCCTGCTTTCAACAGCACGTGAAAGCTGGGAAAGAAGGATAACGGGAACATTAAGCTCCTTTGCCATGACCTTTAACTGACGCGTGATCTCGCTGATTACAGTTACACGGTTATCGGAACGTGAAGTTGATTCCATGAGCTGTAAATAGTCTATGATAACAAGCCCGAGATTTTTGGTCCTGCGAAGCTTGGCTTTCATCTGCTGAACCGTCATGCTTGCTGTATCATCAATATAAAGCGGCAGAGTACTGAGGTAACCTGCGCTCGTGGCAAGCTTTACCCAGTCATCACCGTTTATCCTGCCGTTTCTGAGGGTGTTTGACTCAACGAGAGCTTCTGTGGAAAGTATACGTGTCGCAATCTGCTCTTTGGACATTTCGAGATTGAAGGTGACAACTTCCTTTTCAGCTCTTCTGGCAACATTTGTAGCTATATTCATAGCAAAGGAGGTCTTTCCCATACCTGGGCGCGCAGCTATGATAATAAGATCTGACTTGTTAAGACCTGATGTGATACTGTCAAGAAGTGTAAATCCTGTTCGTGCACCAACATATTTTTCCTTGTCGGGACCTGATATTTTACCGAGCCTGTCATATGCCTCCGCAATAGCTTCCGAAAGCGGAACAAGTCCTCTTACGTCCTTGCCCTGCCTTATATCATATATTTTCTGCTCGGCAGAGTCGAGCAAAAGCTGTGCGTCCTGTTCTCCAGACTGTACCTCGTCAAGTATAGTTTTTGCAACATAACTGAGGCTTCTGAGAAAATACTTGTCTGCGACTATCTTGCAATAGCTCTGTATATTCGCAGTTGAGGGGAGCATATTACCGATCTCTGCAAGATAACGGCGTCCTTCGGCAGGACTTTCAAATATATGCTGCTTTTCAGCTTCATTAAGGACCGTTACTATATCAACAGGCAGACTCATCGAGTTCATCTGCAGCATTATGGAATACAAAGCCTTATGCTGTTCATTGTAGAAATACTCGGGCTTTATAAGCTCTATAACATCTGGAAGAACTGAGGGCTGAGATATAATAGCTCCGAGGACAGACTGTTCTGCTTCTATGCTGTGAGGGAGCTCACGGGCAGAGAGCAAGAGTTCATGTTCATCCATAATGTTCACCGATCAGCCTTCAACAACTTCAACGTCAATAGTTTCGGATACACCGTTATAAAACTTTACAGTAGCCGTATATGATCCGAAATTCTTGATATCTGTACTGAGGACGATTTTCTTTTTATCGACCTTGACTCCGAACTGCTCTGCAAGAGAATCCGCAACATTGCCTGCTGTTACAGAGCCGAAAAGCTTTCCGTTTGAACCTGCTTTTGCAGAAATATTGACTTTTTTGCCCTTTATCTTTGCCGCTGCATCCTTTGCCGCCTGAATATCAACGTCTATCTTGTGCTGTGCGGAAGCCTGAGCTCCTTCGAGCTTGTTCATGTTTGCCGCAGTTGCTTCGACCGCAAGTCCCTTAGGGAGCAGCATATTACGCGCATAACCATCGGCAACATTCTTTATTTCGCCTTTTTTTCCGGAACCTTTAACATCCTGTAAGAAAATTACTTTCATATTCATCAACCTTTCATTTCAGAGATCGGTACTGCTGTTTTTGCAGTCGTCTATTGCTGTTATCAAAGCCTTTGCGGCTTCTTCTATTGTAATGTTTTCAAGCTGTGTTGCAGCCATTGTCTGATGTCCGCCGCCGCCGAGCTGTTCCATAATGACCTGTACATTAAGTCCGCCCAGTGATCTTGCGGAGATATTAACTGTGCTGTTGGTCCTGTATATAACAAACGAAGCATCAACATCGGTGATACCGAGAAGTTCATCGGCAGCCTGAGGTGCGACTATCCTTATATCATCCGATTTGAAATCGGCAGAAGCGATAGCACAGTTGTTATGTAGCTTGGCAGAAGCGACTATCTGAGTTTTTCTTCTGTAAGAATCTATTGAATTTGAGAAAAGATGCTTAACGGCAATAGTATCGGCTCCGAGCTTTTTAAGAAAAGCTGCAGCCTCAAATGTCCTTACGCCTGTACGCATGACAAAATTCTTGGTATCAAGCATTATTCCCGACAGGAGAGCGTCGGCAAAGCAGCTTGCGATCTTTTCGTCATTGGGGTAATTGAAGTACTGAATCATCTCCGTGACCATTTCAGAAGCCGATGAGGCATAAGGTTCATGGTGGAAGATCACAGCGTTGTCAATAAAGTTCACAGTTTTTCTGTGATGGTCTATTACGACCACAGCTCTTGCTCTTTCATAAAGGGTACGGCTTTCGATATAGTCTTTATTATGGGTATCAACTATAACAAGAAGATCATTTGGACCGATCATGCTTTCAGCATCGGACGGCGTAACAAAAAGAGCACCTTCTGTTTCCGTATCGATCTTGTCAATTAAATTAACAGCAAGATTTTTTGAGCGATCAACAGCTATATACGCTTCTTTTTCAAGGTTTATGACCGCTCCTGCGATGCCGCAGGCAGCTCCGACAGAATCGAGATCACCGAAGCGATGTCCCATAATGAATACTCTTTCGCAGTTTGAAATAAGATCCTGCATGGCGTTGGCGATTATCCTTGTCTTGGAACGCGATCGTTTTTCTACGCCGTTGGAAACGCCGCCGAAGAACCTATAACCGTTGTCTGTCTTTACGACGGCCTGATCTCCGCCGCGTCCGAGTGCCATATCAAGGCATTGCCTTGCAATTTTCTCACTTTCCGCAAGTGAATGGGCTCCCTGACCTACTCCTATAGAGAATGTAAGAGGGAATTTGCCTGATATCTTGATATTACGGGCGGAATCGAGGATCTTGAATTTTTCTTCGATTATCTCGTTGAGATGCTTGTTTTCAATGATCGCAAAGAAAGTATTTGAAGATGTCTTCTTGATAAAGCCGTTGGTCTTGCTCATAAAATTCTCGATAAGCTTTTCGGTTTCAACGGAAGTCTGTGCTTTTTCGCTCTCCTTTGCATTCTGCATGATCTCATCATAGTTGTCTATGGTAATAATGACAACATTCGGGTGGGATTCGGTCATATCTCTTTTAATGGTGTAATAGTTCGTATCATCATGAAAATACAAAACGAGGAACGACATATCATTTTTCTCGAATTTTTCAGACGTTACGTTATATATACAGCCGTTAATGGGACAGATACCGTATCCGTTTCCCGAGATAATATCTATATCCATTTTTACAAAGCTTTCAAAATCCAGTCCGTAAACATCCTGTCCGAGACCTATTTTTTCGGAGAAGACCTGATTATACCAGACAAACTGTCTGTTATCGTCGATCACCGCAACAGGTGCAGGCAGAGAATTCATGAATTCGGCAGCCGAGCTTTCAAGGTGCTGATTCATCTTCGAGATACGCCGCATGGAATTTCTGGAATAGATTATTGTATAGACAATACAGCTGAATATAAGGGCAATAGCAGCGGCAAAAAGAATGTTGATGATCGTACTGTTATTGTTGCTGAGCAGAAATGCAGGTATCAATACCCCCAGCGCAAGCAGATGAAGTATCAACATAACTGCGGGGAATTTCTTTTTCACCTTAATGCTCCTTTCGGATAGATCATGTTTCCATGATAATAGGTAATATCATAGGACTGCGCTTTGTTTTCTGGTAAATATAATCTGACAGAGCATCACGAAGCTTTCCCTTGAGTGAATTCCACTCACGGAGCTCGCTTGCCGAGCAGTTTGCAAGGGTGTCTGTAAGAAGTCCCTTTGCTTCAACCATAAGCTCTTCTGATTCACGTACATAAACAAATCCTCTTGAAATGATGTCGGGACCTGCAACGATCTCATTCGAACTCCTCTCGATGCCAATTACTATTATGATAAGTCCATCCTGAGCAAGATGCTTTCGGTCTCTCAGAACGATAGAACCGACATCACCAACGCCGAGACCGTCAACAAGAACTCTGCCCGCGGGCACCTGTGAAACCACCTTCATGGTGTTTCCGTCTGTCTCGATAACATTTCCTATTTCGGCTATGATAACATTTTCCTTCGGCATACCGAGCTGAAGTGCGAGGTCTGCGTGTTTCTTAAGGTGCTTGTACTCACCGTGCACAGGAATAAAGAACTTCGGTTTTGTAAGGGACTGCATGAGCTTCAGTTCTTCCTGACATGCGTGACCCGATACATGGACCTCGTACATAGCCTCATAAACGACCTCAGCACCTGATTTCATGAGCTCATTTACCACTCGGGTAACGAATTTCTCGTTGCCGGGGATAGGAGTTGCCGATATAATGATGAAATCCATAGGTGTAATGTTTACTTTTTTATGGTCATTCATAGCCATACGTGTCAGTGCAGACATAGGCTCGCCCTGACTTCCCGTAGTGATAAGAACTATACGCTCGCTTTCGTAGCGGTTCATCATTTCGATATCTATGAATATGCCCTCAGGAGCTTCAAGATAGCCAAGCTCGATGGCAGTATTTATTACATTCACCATGCTTCTGCCGAAAACCGCTACTTTACGGTCGTATCTAACCGCACAGTTTACGATCTGCTGAACACGGTGGATATTCGATGAGAAAGTAGCTATGATGATTCGCTTGCCTTCGCCTTTCTGGAAGAGCTTGTCGAACGAATCGCCTACAGTACGCTCGGAATGGGTATAACCGGGACGCTCGGCATTGGTAGAATCAGCCATGAGGGCAAGGACTCCGCGGCTTCCGAGCTCTCCGAACCTTGCAAGATCAATTATCTTTCCGTCGATAGGGGAGTAATCCACCTTGAAATCGCCTGTGTGAACGATAACGCCCGCAGGTGTGTGGATAGCCATGCCCACAGAATCGGGGATAGAATGGTTCACCTTGATGAACTCAACAGCCATACAGCCCATTTTTACGGTCTTTTTGGGCTCTACAATGTTAAGATTGACCTTTCCGAAGATCCCCTGTTCCTTGAGTTTGCCCTCGATAAGTCCGATAGTAAGCCTTGTAGCGTATACAGGTACGTTGATCTTTTTCAGAAGATAAGCAAGTCCGCCGATATGATCCTCATGTCCGTGAGTGATAACGATACCTCTTATTTTTTCCTGATTACGCTCTACATAGGTAAAATCGGGGATAACGATATCGACACCGGGCATATCCGCATCAGGGAATGCAAGACCGCAGTCAAGAATGAACATATCGTTCGAGCACTCGAAAACAGTCATATTCTTTCCAATCTCGTTAAGTCCGCCCAAGGGTATGATCTTAACAGGTGTCTTTTTGATCTCTTTTGGCTGTCTTGCACGGCTTTTTGTCTTTGAAGCAGACTGTGCTTCCGCTTTTAAGTTGGTTTTATTCTCTTTGTTTTCCTTATCCTTGGTTACAGCTCTTTTTCTGTAAGTCCTTTTGGGGGCAGCAGATGCCCCCTGCTTTGACCTGCTGTTTTTTTCTTTTTCGTTCACTATATGACCTCACTTTCAATAATAGGGAAGACCTCCGCGTGAACGCCGCAGAAGCCTAAAGGTATATTAAGTAAAGCTGCGGAACAGTATCAATACATGAAAACTCTGCATTGATACAATAAAATAGCGATAAAAAGACTGATCACATACAAAACAGGGAACCGTACAAGCTCATTCCGAGCTGAACCTGCAAAAAAATACGTGACCTGAAAAATATTGTAATTCCGAAGCAATAATGACTGCTATCGCCGGGCAGCCTATATCTTAATGACGTTTTTTCGTCATAAAAGCCTAAAAACATTGTCAGCGCTGTTACCGGTTCGCACCGTAAGCGCAAGTATTCAACTATAATTATACAAAAATTAAATATGGATGTCAATAGAAAATCGGAATGATTTTAACATTAGGCAATATAAATAGTTTTTGCTCACAGGTTCAAATCATTTGTAGACGGCTTTATATCAGGTGATTTTGTCGGTATATCGCAGATAATAATTAAAAATACTAATGTATCTTCCCAAAAACTGCTGCTTTGAATTGGCTGACCAATTTATGCAGTTATAAAGCTGGTCACTCGTACTTAAATACTGATTTTTGAGCTATAAGCTGCTTTTACAGTATACTTGACCGATAAAGTCAGGTTTATTCCTTTTTTACATCCCTGACAAGGCAAAGGAGTGCAAAAATATTCGCAAAAGCCATCAGACCGTTAAAAATATCCGATAAAGTCCATAATTCATCACTTTTGAACACAGTTCCCGAAGCTGCGGCTGCTGAAAAGACAGCACAGAAGATAATTGATCTTTCACCGAAAATATATCTGAAAGCCGTTTTTCCGCAGTATGACCAGCCTATAACGGTGCAGAAGGCAAATACCGACATTATAAAAGCAAGGACCCAGTCGGTCATTCCGCCGATATACGGCTCAAAAGCGTGATATATAGTATCTTTGCCCGTACACAGAACAGTAACAGCCGTCAGTGTACAGCATAAAAAAGTATCGGTAAATACTTCAAGCATACTACACATTCCCTGCACCTGTGCCGATCTGAAGTTTTCGGCGGAGCTATGCAGGATAGGGGAGCTTCCGAGTCCCGCCTCGTTAGAAAAAACACCTCTTCTGATGCCGATAGATACAGCTTTGGATATACTGTATCCCGAAACTCCGCCGATCATTTGCTTAACGCCAAAAGCTTCCGAAAAGATATCACATATAACTTCCGTGATACTGCGTTCTGATCTAATGATCGCATAAATACACATAAATGAATATGTAACGGCAGCTAAAGGAAGGAGTAGCTGAGAAGCTGCACTTATTCTTCGGGCGTCACCGCTGACAGTAAAGAAAATTAAGATAAAAAGAGCGATAAACAGGATACAAAACGGGATATCCGCACATCTTGCGATATTGTCTGACATTTCGCTTATCTGTACCATTCCGCCCATACCAAATGATGCAAGCATACAGCATACTGCAAAAAATATCGCCAGCCTTTGGCTCCCGACTCCGTAGCGTATATATGCCATGGGACCGCATATACTCTTACTGCTATATTTTGCGGATAAGCTGTTTTCGGCGTATACGACGGCCATTCCCGTAAAAGCGGATACCCACATCCAGAATACTGCTCCCGCGCCGCCTATCCTTACAGCTGATGCCGCCCCCGTAATATTACCTGTGCCCATGGCTGTCCCGAGAGACATACAGAATGTGCCGAACTGTGACCGTTTATTCTTTGAGCGCCTGAAATTACCGAACAAATAAGGAAACATCCTTAACTGAACAAATCCTGTTTTTATTGTATATACAGCTCCTGTAAGAAGAAGCAGAGCGATAAGCCCTTTTCCCCATATATATGAATTGATCCTGTCGAGCATTATACACCGCATTTCTGCCTTTTTATTGCTAAAGTTTACAATTTGTCTTTATTTTGGGTTTTACATCAGTAAAAAAATATGTTATAATATATTATATTTTGAGGGGGGCGTTAAATGAAGCAATATGAACCTGACAGACATTGTCTGACAACTATGAGATTACTCATAACAGCTGCTGTCATTATCATTATTTCAGCTGTAAGATATTTTGTTCCCATTGACAAAATCGTTTTTTTCTCTGAAATTATTGTCATTTTTATAGCTTTGCTTGAGATGTTCGTACATCTTCCGCTTTTCTTTTCATCAATAAAATACACTGCTACTGATACAGAAATAACAAAAAGCAGCGGTGTTTTCATAAAGGTCCATCAATCCGTGAGATATTCCTCGATACAGTACACAACTATCATAAGCAGTCCCTTTTCACATTATACGGGATTTAATTTTATAATATTCTTTGTATATGGCGGTCAGCTGAGACTCCTGTTCCTGAAGCAGTCCGACGCAAAGGAAATTATTGCTGTGTCAGGAAGCGTGAGCGGAAAGGCAGGTAAAAATGTACCATGAACATCCATTGAAGATACTCAGATATTCCGCCAAAAATATCTGGCTTCTTGTCTTTCCGCTGATTCGCGGAGTTTACACATATCATTTTGACAAGAACTGGCTGTACAGCTGGATAAAAGGCGCGTGGTTCGACATTGCGGTACTTGGAGCTATCATTCTCTTCGGTTTTATAAGATGGTATTTTTCGCGTATAGACTTCACGTCTGAGGAACTCGTTCATCGTGACGGAGTATTTGTAAGAGTAAATACCTATATACCGTTCAAGAATATCAGCTCCGCAACAATAGAGTGCCCTCTGTTCATGGTGCCTTTTAATGCAGTGCGCTTCCGATGCGATACACGTGCGGGTATTTTCAAGACTGTCGATCTAAAGCTTCTTGTGGGCAAAAAGGCTCGTGAGGCTATAATGCAGTATATGCCCGATATTGACGAGAAAAACAAGATCAAAGACATTCCTCAGCCGAATTCTCTATCCGTTCTTTTGTTTTCGGTCTTTTTTTCAAGCGGTTTTTCGGGAACGATCTATCTTGCCACCTTCTTTTTCAAGGGAGGAGACATTGCATACGATATTATCATGCGCTCTCTGAACCTTATCACCGAGGAAACGGAAAAAATAACGGAGAAATTCCTTTTAAAGATACCTACAGCAGCAATTTTTATCGGCGTTTTCTTTGTGGGATCATGGCTTTTGTCCTTTATCGTCAACCTTTTCAGGTACGGAAACTTTTCCATAGACTGCGATAAAAACTGTATGAAAATAGCCTACGGGATCATAGAGCGAAAGGAATACAGGATCAAGAACTCCCATATCAATTATACCGACCTCAGACAAAATCTTATCATGAAGGTAATGGGGGCAGTTGCGGTAAATATCAGCTGCGCCGGATACGGAGCTTTAAAAAACAGGCTTCCTGTACTTCTTCCCGTAAAAACCGAGAAAAGTCTCGGAAAGAACCTGCAGGTGATAGGCATATACAGCGGTGTGAAAAACGATTACAGTGCTCAGCCCGCAGGCATAGGTTCTTATCTTCTGCTCCCCCTTCTTTTTGCGTCACTTATCATACCCTCACATGACTGGGCAGCAAGACTGTTCCCGCGCTTTGCCGAGCTTTCGCTCTTTGTAGCGGTCATGCTGGAGATCCCTGCCGTATGGTTCGTTATCGTAAAGCTGGTGGCATTAATGACAAGCGGAGTTGCCATTTACGATGATAAAATCATGGTAAGATGCTCAAAATGGACAAAGTTCCATACTGTTGTGTCTTCACGCGATAAAATCGTAAAGCTTGAGCTTGAACAAAATCTGCTTCAGGCTCTCAGCGGCAGATGTGCCCTAAGCATTTGGTTTGAGGGAGAAGAGCATAAAAGATTCAAGATAAAAGCGATGAAGGTAAAAGACGTCCGAAAAATAGCGGATATACTGGGTTATAATACGGGAGATAAAGTTAAAGCTTGACAATTTGAAGCAAAAATGATATTATTATCAGGTGAGCAGACTATGCGGTAGCGGAAACGATTAAGTTTACGAGGAAAGTCCGTGCATCACAGAGCAGGGTAGCTGCTAACGGCAGCCGAGGGCGACCTTAGGGCAAGT